>NZ_JAATJI010000001.1:1800000-2100000 GCF_011927825.1 Polymorphobacter fuscus
CGCGGCGGCGAGGTGTCGCGGCCGTTCGCCGACCTGGTGCGCGAGGCCGAAACGCTGGTCGCTGCCGGTGCTGTGGAAATCACCCTGATCGGCCAGAACGTCAACGCCTATGGGCTGGAGCTCGGCGGCGGCGCGACGCTGCCGGCGCTGATCGCCGAACTGGCGCAGCTGGAGGGGCTGAAGCGCATCCGCTACACCACCAGTCACCCGCGCGACATGACCAGGGCGTTGATCGACGCCCATGCCGAAATCCCCAAGCTGATGCCCTATCTGCATCTTCCGGTGCAGTCCGGCAGCAGCCGCATCCTGAAGGCGATGAACCGCGCCCATACGCGCGAATCCTATCTGGCGACGCTGGCGGAATTGCGCGCGGCGCGGCCCGATATTGCGCTGTCGGGGGATTTCATCGTCGGCTTTCCCGGCGAAACCGAAGCCGATTTCGCCGATACGCTGCGCATCGTGTCCGAAGTCGGCTATGCCCAGGCCTATAGCTTCAAATATTCGCAGCGCCCCGGCACGCCGGCCGCCACCATGGCCGACCAGGTCCCCGAAGCGGTGAAGGAGGAGCGGCTGGCACGGTTGCAGGCGGCCATCACCGCCGGTGCGCACGCCTTCAACCTTGCCAGCGTCGGCCGGCACACCGAAATCCTGCTCGAACGCCCCGGTCGCAAGCCGGGCCAGCTGATCGGCAAGACGCCATGGCTCCAATCGGCGGTGGTGAGCGTTACAGGCGCGAAGATCGGCGACCTGATCGCTGTCGAGATCACCGAAGGCCAGCCGAACAGCGTCGAAGCCCGTCCCGTCGATCGTGCCCCGTCCCTCCCTGCAGAAAGAGCAGCCGCCTGATGTCGAAGAAGCCTGCGCGTACCCCAGTCGCCGCCAGCGACCGCGTCCGGCTCGAGATCGAATTCGAAAAAGTCTATCTGCTCGGCGCGCTGTTCGGGGAGCATGATCAGAATCTGATCACGCTCGAAGGGCAGCTCGGCGTCTATATCTCGGCGCGCGGCAACAAGGTGCAGGTCGAAGGCGAAGCCGAAGTCGCCGCCCGCGCTCGCGATGTGCTGACCAACCTCTACAATCGTCTGGCCCATGGCGAAACGATCGACGCCGGCGATGTCGTCGGCGCCGTGGCGATCGCCGCCGACCCGTCGCTCGATGGGCTGGTGTCGGCCGATTCGGGGCTGGCCAACACCGCCGTCATCCGCACCCGTCGCAAGACCATCGCCGCGCGCAGCCCGACCCAGGTGCGCTATATCGAGGCGCTGGCGCGCGACAGCATCATCTTCGCGCTGGGGCCGGCGGGCACCGGCAAGACCTATCTCGCCGTGGCGCAGGCGGTCAGCCAGCTCATTGCCGGTTCGGTCGACCGGCTGGTGCTGTCGCGCCCGGCGGTCGAGGCCGGCGAACGGCTCGGCTTCCTGCCCGGCGACATGAAGGACAAGGTCGATCCCTATCTGCGGCCGCTGTACGACGCCCTCTACGACATGCTGCCCGCCGAACAGGTCGAACGCCGGCTGGCGTCGGGCGAAATCGAGATCGCGCCGCTGGCGTTCATGCGCGGCCGCACCCTCGCCAACGCCTTCATCATCCTCGATGAAGCGCAGAACACCACGCCGTTGCAGATGAAGATGTTCCTGACTCGCTTCGGCGAGCGCAGCCGCATGGTCGTCTGCGGCGATCCCAACCAGGTCGATCTGCCCAACCCCGGCGCCTCGGGCCTGGCCGATGCGGTGCGGCGACTGGATGGCATCGAAGGCATTTCGGCGCTGCGCTTTTCCAGCCGCGAAGTCGTCCGCCACCCGATCGTCGGGCGGATCGTCGATGCCTATGAAGGCGCGCCGCAGGATGGTTGACGCCGATGCTTAACACCGAAACCGATGTCGCCAGCCCCTTGTGGCCCGATGCCGACTGGCCGGCGCTGGCGACGGCGGCGGTTGCCGCGGCACTCGACCAGACGCCGCATGGCCATCTGGTCAACAGCAGCGCCAGCGTCGAAGTCAGCGTTCGCCTGTCGGGCGATGCCGAGGTCCACGCCCTCAACAACAGCTATCGCGGCAAGGACAAGCCGACGAACGTGCTGTCCTTCCCGATGGTGCAGCCCGATCTGATCGAAGCGCTCGGCAATACCGATGATGGCGAGATCCTGCTCGGCGACATCATCCTCGCAGTGGAAACCTGCGCGCGGGAAGCGGCGGAGAAAGGCTGGACCCTGCCCGACTATGCGCAACACCTCATTGTCCATGGCCTGCTGCACCTGCTAGGCTATGATCATGAACTCGGCGACACGCAGGCCACCGCGATGGAGGCCCTTGAAACGGCAGCCTGCGCGCGGCTCGGCTTGCCCGCCCCTTACCCGGATTGAAGACTGACCGAGATGCCCGACCCCGACAGTAGCAGCGATTTCGCGTCCCGATTGTGGCGATCGCTGCGCCTTCTCATCACCGGCAGCGACCACGAGCCGTCGCTGCGCGAAAGCCTGGAAGAGGCGATCGACGAGCATCACGATTCCGAAACCGGGCAGGACGACCTGTCCGCCGTCGAACGTGCAATGCTCAAGAACATGCTCCATTTCGGGGAGCGTCAGGCCGGCGATATCGGCGTGCCGCGCAGCGACATGGTGGTGTTCAACGTCGACGATGGCTTTCCGGCGCTCGTCGCGCTGTTCCGCGAGGCCGGGCACAGCCGGATGCCGGTGTTTCGCGGCGACCGCGACCACATCATCGGCATGGCGCATATCAAGGATATCTACGCCCATATCGCCGAAACCTTCGACGACGCGGTCTCGTCGGCGCGCTTCGCCGATCTTCCCGTCGAACCGCTGCTGCGGCCGGTGCTGTTCGTGCCGGCATCGATGCGGATCATCGACCTGCTCGCCCGCATGCGCGCCGGGCGGACGCACATGGCGATCATCGTCGATGAATATGGCGGCACCGACGGGCTGGTGACGATCGAGGACCTGGTCGAGGAAATCGTCGGCGACATAGAGGACGAGCACGACGAGGACGAAGCCGCGCTGCTGCAGGCAATCAACGACCGGCTATGGGAGGCCGACGCCCGCATCCCGCTCGACGACCTGGAGGAACAACTCGGCACCAGCTTCGCCAATGAAGAGATCGGCGACGAGGTCGATACGCTCGGCGGCATGGTGTTCATGCTCGCCGGCCGCGTGCCGGCGCTCGGCGAGACAGTCGATCACCCGAGCGGCTGGCGCTTCGAAGTCATAGACGGCGATCCGCGGATGGTCCGGCGCCTGCGGCTGCACGCGCCAGTGGCGGCCTAGGTTCGATCGTCGTGCGTTGAATACCCATTTCGCGCATCCCACCCGCCAAAGACCCCTACTTCACCGCCCCGTCGCCATCCTTGTAACGCGCTTCCAGAAACTTGCCCTGGATCCGCACCGCGTCACGATCCGCCGCCGCCAGGCTGTCGGAGGCGCGGGCCAGTTCTTCCTCCACCACGCGCAAGCCATCGACCAGCGTCGTATCGAGGCTGCGCCCATCGGCTTCGATCGTCCGCGCTCGCTGCTCGCTCGGCACCCGCGTATAGCGTTCGACCAGCTCGGGCAGATGCTTGCCGAGCAGGCGCGACAGGTCCTGCGCCACCGGGTCGCCGGCGGGCACGCGCGCCAGCTGGGTTTCCAGGGTCGCCAGCCGTGCCGAAATGGCATCGACCTGCGGCGCCGCCAGCGCCGGCAGGTTGCGGCGCTGCCGGTCGAGCCAGACGTCGGTGGCGGCGGGCAGCACCGCCGGGGGCGCATCCTCGCGCCATTCGGGCTCGGCGTCCGGCCCGTCCCAGATCGCTGCCGCCATCGCCGCCATGGCCCCGAACAGCACCGCCAGCACCAGCACCGTGGTGCCGATCGGCCCGACGATCAGCCCCCACAGCAGCAGCGCCAGCATGATCGCGCCGACGACACCGATGGCACGCACGGCCCGGCCGCCGGCACGCTTCGCCTGGCGCTGGACACGGCGGGCGCGCGCCCGCTGCAGCGCTTCGCCGCGCGCCATGCGGGCCAGCCGTTCCGCGTTGCGATCGATGGTGGTGCCGGGATCGGCCATCAGCCGAGCGCTTCCAGCGGCGATCCGCTACGGTTTTCGAGCTGCGCCTGCGCCTGGCCCTGGGCACGCGCCACATAGCCCCGGCTCTTTTCGACCTCGACCGACAATGTGTCGACCGTGGTCTTCATCGCGTCGAGCGCCTTCAGCTTGTAGGTGTCGATGGCGTCCATCGTCTGATAGACATTCTGGAAGGCGCGCTGCAGCGTTTCGACCGGAACCGTGCTGCTGGCCGCCTGTTCGTGGATCGTCGCCGTGCTGGTGCGCAGCAATTCGCCGGTGGAATCGATGATGCTGGCGGTTGTCGAGTTCAGCTCGGTGATCTGCGCCAGCACCAGCTTCTGGTTGGTCATCGCCTCGGCCACCGTCACTGCGGTGCGCAACGCCGCAACCGTGGTGGTCGATGCGCGATCGACGCCCTTCATCAGCTCGACATTGTTCTTCTTGACGAGGTCGAGCGCCAGATAGCCCTGCACCGAAACCGCCAGCTGGGTCAGGAGATCGGTGGTGCGCTGGCGCACATAGAACAGCGCGGTTTCGCGGATCGCCTTGGCCTTGGCCGGGTCCGAAACGTCGAGTTCGTTGGCCTTGTCCTCGAGCTTGGCGTCGAGCGACTTCGACATGTGGACCATCTGCTCGAGCTTGCCCATCGCGTCCCACAATTTCGCCCGCTCGTCCTCGACGGCGATATTGTCCTTGAGCAGTTCGTCCTTGCCGTTCTTCAGGCTGTTGAGGATCGCGCTGATATTGCCCTGGGCGGACTGGTAACTGTCGAAATAATTGCGCAGCTTGCCGCCGCCGACCGGGATGATGCCGAACAGCTTGCGGCCCTTCACCATTTTGCCGCGCTTGCCGGGGTCGAGATCCTCGACGATGCCGCGCAGCTTGACGAGATCGGCGCCGATGCCGTCATCCTTGTTCATCGCCCGCGCCGGCCGATCAAGAAAGCGGTTCGACTGGCCGGCGGCCGTGGCAATCTCCTTGGCGCCCAGATTGGCGAGGGCATCGACCTTCTTGCCGAATTCGGGGCTGGCAGCGTCGGTGGCGACAAGTTCGTCGATAAAGGCATCGACCCGCGTATCGAGCGCGGTCTTCTGATCGTCCTTCAGCGGCACCAGCCCGGCCGCGCGCGCCGGGGCAATGGCGGCCACTGCCACCGGGGGTTCGAGCTTGATCGCAGTTTCGGTCGGCGCCAGATTATCGGCCATCGTCATCCTTCCAGCAGGGGCAGCGCCTTTTATCAGGTCAGCGCCGCTTCCTCTACTGTGTTAGGATTATAAGGCGGTTTATCAAGGGGTGTGTCGGTCCGGGGGGCATCGAGATCGACCACGCTGACCATCATCCCGGTCTGGGTCACGGCACCGGCGGTTGTCAGGAAGGCGATGTCCGCGGCGTCGCGGCCATGGGCGATGCGGACCATGCCCGCCACAGGGGCCAGCCGGGTCGGGTCGACCAGCCACCAGCCGCCATCGAGAAACACTTCGAAAACGGCATGGAAATCCGGCGGATCGAGCGCCAGCGCATAGGCGGCGACGGCGCGCGCCGGCACGCCCGACGCCCGGCACAGGGTCATGCCGAGGTGGGTGAAATCGCGGCAGACGCCGGCGCGATCGATGAAGGTGTTGGCAGCGCTGGTGGTGCCGTTGGAAACGCCGTGGACATAATCGACATTGCTGTGGATCCAGTCGAGGATCGCCAGCACGCGCGCGCCGCCGGGGCTGATATGGCCGAACTCGCGCGAGGCGAAGCGCAGGAACTGGTCGACCGGGCAATAGCGGCTGGGCAGGAGATAGGGCAGCACCGCCACCGGCAGCTGCGACCAGGGCGCGACGGTCAGATTGGCCGGCAGCGTCAGCCGCGGCGATATGCGGATGGTGGCGCGATATTCGATCTCGACACTGCCCGAAAGGCAACCGCGCAGCAGCCTGCCGCCGCTGACCGGATCGGTCGATTCGGCCAGCCGGACGCCGTTGGGCAAGCCCAGATGCTCGCGCTCGATGAACTGTCCCGTGGCGTGCGCCGCTTGGATGACGGCAATGGTATCAGTGGGTTCGGGAAATTCAAAGGCCAGGCGTGACGTGACTTCGAGGCGCAAGGGGAACTCCAGCTTGGACGATGTCGGGCAGTGCCGATGGCAACGCACCGGCGCATGTGAAGTGTCGCACAAATTACAGCCTGGCAGGGAAATATTACGAGGTAATGTGACGTGGTGCGCCGCCGCGACGCGGATCAGGCGATCAGGGCATCGACGGTGTCGTGGAAGCGTTTCACCCCCTGCTCCAGCCCGCCGAGCAGGACATGGTCGACAGCACCCGATTCAAGCCCTTGCTGGCCGAGCGTGGCGGCGCGGAAGTCTTCGCCGGCAAACACGCCCTGGTCGAGCAGCTTCCAGCTTTTCGCCCAATGCGCTTCCGCCTTGGGCGTCGCCGGGGGCGCCGGGATCAGCATGAAATCATCGACGATCGTGCGATTCACCGCACGCGGCATCAGCGTCATGATGTTGATGTAATCGGGCGACGCGACGATGATCGTCGCCGGTGCCAGCGTATAGGCAAAGGTCATCGTGCGGCGCAGCTCGGCCATGCTGCCAATGTCGATGTCGCCATCCAGCGCCGTCAGCCGCGCCACCAGCGAACGGCTGTGCGGGCCGATCAGGTCCCCCGCCGTCACGCCATCCTGGAAATACGGCGCGATGGTGGCGGCGTGGAGGCGGACGACGTGATAGCTTTCGCTGAAGGCGTCGACGATCAGCTTCCAATTGGCAGCGACATCGTGGCTGGCCCGCGCGTAAAGATGCTGGCCGGCAAAATCGAGCGCGTCGAAATCGTCCGCCAGCGGGCCTTGCGCCAGCCCGAAATCATAGCTGCGGCCGCGATCGAGCCCGGCCCAGATCAGCCCGCCGGCCTCGACGCTAGGCAGTTCGACAAGACCATGTGCGCCCTTGTCGAGGCCCGGAAAGGTTTCCGGACGCGGCAGCCCCTTCAGCCGGCCATCGAGGCCATAGCTCCAGGCGTGATAGGGGCAGACCAGCACCGGGCCGTGCGCCAGCGCACAGCCTTCGACCAGCCGCGTGCCGCGATGGCGGCAGACGTTCATGAACACCCGGGCCACACCCTTGCCGTCGCGGGCAAGGAGCAGCGGGATGCCGAAACCATCGTGCGGAACGCTGGTATTCGGCCCCGGCAGCAGCGCCGACGGGCCGAGGACGACCGGCATGGCGTGGAACAGCCGGTCACGCTCCCGGGCGAAGCGATCGGGGCAGGTATAGGCGCTGGCGGCAATGGTGCTGGTCAGCGCCGGCGCCGGCCGCTGCGCCGCGGCCGGGATCGCCTGCGCCAGCGCCCGTTGCCCCGGCGTCGGCTGGCGAAATGGCACATGGATATCCATGGCCGTCAGCTTAGGCCGATGGCAGCCGCCGGCAAGCTGGCGCTTGCGTGAGCCGCGGCGCCTATTTCTTCACCCCCGCGGCCTTTTCATAATCGATGCCGAGCTGGTCCAGATAGGTGTCGTGCTTGGCCGGGTCGTAATAGAATTTTTCCATCTGCGGCCGCATCCGCGTCATGGCGTCGGCGTTGAGCCAGATCGCCGGACTGTCGCCCTTGGCCAGCACCGGGTCATATTTGTCGGTCTTCAGCTGGACATCCTTGAAATAGGTCTTGGCATCGGCGACGAGCTTGGGCGTCATCATCAGGTCGAGCACCGTCATCGCCACCGCCTTGGCGCCCACCACCACGCCCTTGTGCGCAATGGGGGTGGCCATGGCGATCGCCGACTGGACATTATGGCCGATGGCATTGGGGATGTTCGACGGATAGCGGATGGTGATCGTCGGCACCGTCCACATGATGTCGCCGATATCGTCCGACCCGCCGCCGGTCGGCGCGCCGCGCAGCTCGGGCGTGGACAGCGGCTTGACCGTGGTCGCCAGCGGCTCGACCTTTATGCCGTTGGCGGTCTGCATCGCCTTGGCAAAGCCCTGGTCGGCGGCGGTCCATTTCGGCATGCCGACGCGCAGCATGTTGGCCTGCGCCGCCTCCGCCATCGGCTTGTTGCCGAAATTGGGCGCGGCATAGCCCAGCACCTTGCGGCTGACAGTCGTGCCGGTCGCCATCGCCGCGCCTTCGGAGATGGTGTTGCCGATCTCGTAAAGCTCGCGGATCGCCTTGAAGCTGCTTTCGCGGAAATAATACCAGACCGAGGCGGTGCCGGGGACGATGTTGGGCTGGTTGCCGCCGTTGGTGATGACATAATGCGACCGCTGGGTGATCGGCAGATGTTCGCGGCGGAAATTCCAGGCGGCATCCATGATCTCGACACCGTCGAGCGCGCTGCGGCCGTCCCAGGGCTGGCCGGCGGCATGGGCGGTCTTGCCCTTGAACGTATATTCGACGCTGACCAGGCCGTTGTTGCCGGCCGGGCCCCATGAGGTGCTGAGGTCCTTGCCGACATGGACGAAGATCGACGCATCGACGTCCTTGAACATCCCGGCGCGGACATAATAGGCCTTGGTCGCGACCAGTTCCTCGGCGACGCCGGGCCACAGCATCAGCCGGCCCTTGATGCCGTTCTTCTGCATCGTGTCCTTCAGCGCCAGCGCCGCCACGACAACCAGCGGCATGCCGCTGTTATGGCCCTCGCCATGCCCCGGCGCGCCTTCCACCATCGGCGTGATCTTGGCGACGCCCGGATATTGCGACAGGCCGAGCAACCCGTCGACGTCGCTGCCCAGCGCGATCAGCGGCCCGCCTTCGCCCCAGGTGGCGGTGAAGGCGGTGGGAATGCCGGCGACGCCGCGCGTCACCTTGAAACCGTTCTTTTCCAGGATGTCGGTCAGATATTCCGACGTCTTGACCTCCTGGAAGCCGGGCTCGGCATAGCTGAAGACCTGGTCGACCATGACCTGCGCCAGCTTGGCGCGGGCATCGACGCCGGCGGCGACTTCGGCCTTCAGCGCCGGGCTCGCGGCGGCCAGGGCAGGCGCGGCAGCGATCAGTGCGGTCGTGGCCAGCAGGATATTGGCAGCAAGCTTCATTCGAGATTTCCCCCTTCGCGCGGCGTCACCCCGCCGCGCCCCGATGCCATGCTACACATTGAATTCGCGGCGCGAAGTCACTGCCGCACCGACGCCGGCGCGACGGCGCTTATAACCGCGATTGTTGCCGATCGGTCACAGCCGGGCGCTGCGGGCTGCACGATGGACACGCCCCGCACCGCCGCTATGGTGCCGCGATGACAGACGCCGTTTCCCCTGACTGGCGCGCCCCGTTGCGGCGCGGCCTTGCCGGCTTGCGCCATCTCTTGCCGCCCGCTGTCCGGCCCTATTTCGAACCGGGGCCGCTCGGCGCGCTGGCGCTGGGCATTTCCTCGGGCTTTCCGTTCGCGATGATCGCGTCGACACTGTCGACGCGGCTGGCCGAAGCCGGCATCGACAAGAAGGCGGTCACCGCCTTTGCCCTGGCGTTCCTCCTCTACAATTTCAAATTCCTGTGGGCACCGGTGATTGATCGGGTGCGGTTGCCGCTGCTCGCCGATCGCATCGGCCAGCGCCGCGCCTGGCTGCTCGTCATCGGCCTTTGCGTCATGGCGTCGGTCGCGTGGCTGGGGCTGGCCGACCCGCAGGCGGGGCTGGGCATGGTCGTGGCCGCAACGCTGACAGTGGCGTTCTTCGGCGCCACCTACGACATCGTCATCGACGCCTTCCGCATCGAAAACCTCAGCCAGGAACAATTGGGCGTGGGGTCGGGCATGTCGCAATATGGCTGGCGCATCGGTTCCAGCGCTGCCGGCGCCATCGTGCTGCTGCTTGCCGAAAGCCGGGGCTGGAGCTTTGCCTATGTCGCCGCCACGCTGTTCGCGCTGCCGGCGATCATCGCCGGGCTGCTGCTCGGCGAACCGCGCCGCCCGCCAGCGCCCGGCGCCCTGCTGACCGGATGGGCGGCGGTGCAGGACGCCGTCATCGCGCCGCTGGCCGATTTCCTGCGCCGCGATGGCGCCGTGCTGGCGCTGCTGTTCATCCTGTTCCACAAGATCGGCGACACCATGGCCAATCTGACCTTCCGGCTGCTGTTCAACGACCTGGGCTTCACCAAGCCCGAAATCGCGTTTTACGACGTACAGCTGGGGCTGGTCGCCTATCTGGTCGGGGTCTTTGTCGGCGGCATCGTCTTCACCCGGCTCGGCATGAAGGCGGCGGTGCTGCTCAGCCTGGTGCTGATGGCGGTTTCCAACCTCAGCTTTGCCGCGCTTGCGGCGGCGGGCCATTCCAATTTCGGCATGGCAGCGGCAATCGGCTTTGAAAACTTCACCAGCGGCATCGGCGGCGTCGCCGTCGTCGCCTATCTGTCGGCACTGTGCGACCTGCGCTTCACCGCGACCCAGTTCGCGCTGCTGTCGGCGGCATCGTCGATCGCCGGGCGCTTCGTCACCGGCACGACGTCGGGCGCGCTCGTCGAAACCATGGGCTTTGTGAATTTCTACCTGCTGACGACGCTGCTGGCGCTGCCCGGCATCCTCATCTTCGTCTACATGATGCGCAGCGGGCTTGTGGACGACGCGATTCCCGACCGGCCGGCGTCATCTGCCTGACATATGGCGTCACCGGCGCTGTCACAATCGCGCGCTATGGGGCGTGCGTTGGTGCCGCGCGTGCCAGTGGGGGAGTGAAGATCATGGGTCTTGCCATCGGCCGTGCCACCGCCATTGCCCCCGATCTGCTGGCGGCGGCCCCCTTCATCCACCGCGTCGGCCAGCTCGATGTGCGACTGGCCGTGTCACCGGCGGAAATCGCTGCCGCGCAGGCGCTGCGCTACCAGATCTTCTACGAGGAGATGGGCGCCGAACCGACCGCGGCAATGGCCAGGGCGCGCCGCGACATCGATGATTATGACGCGATCTGCGATCACCTGCTCGTCGTCGATCATGGGCTCGCCAATGTGTCCGGGGCACGCCCGCACGTCGTCGGCACCTATCGCCTGCTGCGCCAGGATGTGGCGGCGGCGCATCGCGGCTTTTATTCGGCAGGCGAATATGACCTGTCGCGGCTGATCGCCCATTCGGCCAGCGGCGGCCAGCTGCTCGAGCTCGGGCGCAGCTGCGTGGCACCGGCGTGGCGCAACAACGCCACCATCTCGCTGTTGTGGCGCGGCATCGCCGCCTATCTCCAGACCCACAATATCGGCCACATGTTCGGCTGCGCGTCGCTTCACGGCGCCGATCCGGTGCTCCACACCGCCGAACTGTCGTATCTCTACCACCACCATCTGGCGCCGGCGGAGCTGCGCGCCACGGCGCTGCCGGCACATCATGTGCCGATGGACCGGCTGCCCGCTGCCTCCATCGACAGCCGCGCCGCCGCCCGCGCCTTGCCGCCCCTGATCAAGGGCTATCTGCGCGTCGGCGCCATGGTCGGCGACGGCGGCTTCATCGACCACCAGTTCAACACCGTCGACGTTTTCGTCATCATGCCGGTCGATCGCATCACCAGCCGCTATGCAACACGATTTGTCGGCGCCAACGACAGCGTCTAAGCTCGCCGCAGGGGAGACGGGCATGACCAGGGCGGTGCGGATCGATTTTGTCTCGGACGTCGTCTGCCCCTGGTGCGTCGTCGGGCTGAAGTCGCTGCAAACCGCCATCGCCAACGCCGCCGACGTGCTGACCGCCGAGGTTCATTTCCAGCCGTTCGAGCTCAACCCCGACATGCCCCTCGCCGGCGAGAATGTCCGCGCGCATCTGGCGCGCAAATACGGCGCCGACCCCGTGCGGGTGAAGGGGTCCCGCAACCACATCCGCGACAGCGCCGCCGAATTCGGCTTCACCATCAACGGCGGCCCTGACAGCCGGATCTGGAACAGCTTCGACGCCCACCGGCTGCTGCACTGGGCGGGGCTGGAGGGGCGGCAGGCCGAATTGAAGATAGCGCTGTTCACCACCCATTTCACCGACCAGCAGAGCCTCGCCGACCCCGATGTGCTGGTGGCAGCGGCCGTCGCCGCAGGGCTGGACGGCGATTCCGCGCGCGCCGTGCTGACGTCGGGCGCCTATATCGCCGAGGTCCGGGCGGACGAACGCCACTGGCGCGAACAGGGCATCGCCGCCGTCCCGGCCGTCGTCATCGACGGCAAATATCTCATTACCGGCGGACAGCCGGTGGCCGTCTTCGAAAAGGCGCTGCGGCGGATCGCGGCGGAAGGCTGAACGTGCTGCCGCCACATCAGCGCGGCGCGCCCTCCAGCTGGGCGATCAGCGCGTCGGCGGCTTCGAAGATCGGCCGCTGCGGGTTGGCGGCGCAGAACTGCGACACGAAGCCGGTGGCACTGGCGACATCGGCTTCGACCATCAGCCGCGCCCCCGGCCCGCGGCCGCGGTTGACGCCGCTGAGATAACCCATCAGCCAGTCGGTATCGACCAGGTGCGGCCAGCGCTTGCGCAAATTGGCCGTCCAGGCCGAACATTCCGCGCCGCCGCCGCCATAGACGCTCTGCGCCGCCACCGGCATCGCCAGGCTGAGAATGATCGCGGCACCAAGGGCTTTCAGCATCGGGCGGGTCTCCTGAAGTCTCCGCCAGTCTAGCGCCGCGGCGACGTCTTGTCATGCGCAAGGCAGCGCCGTGCGCCGCGGCCCAAGCCGGACTTCGGCACCCGATAGAAACATTGATTCGGTGGCCATCGCCGGCTCGGCCATGCTGACGACAACGTGAACGTTCGGCGGGGATGGGAGATGGGAAATGGAACCGATGCCACCGCCCCGCTTGTTGCCCCGGCGACCTGCTGATGCGCTGATGCGCGCCCGGGTCGACTACTGGTTCTGGCGCGTCCTCACCGGCCTCGTCTTCGGCGCCGCGCTTGGCCTTTGCATCGTCAATCCGGGCCATGCCGCGCCCGTCCCGATCGCCGCCCTTCCCGGCTGACGGTCAGCGCGACTCCGCCCGCGCCCCAGCCTTTGCCCCCTCTCGTGCCATTGCGGCGCGCACCAGCACGATCCGGTCCTGCCCGAAATACATGTCGCTGCCGCCGACGAAGAAGGTCGGCGTGCCGAAGCCGCCGCGGGCGATGACTTCGTCGGTATTGGCGCGCAGCCGCGCCTTGAGCTCGGGCGAATCGGCAGCCTCCAGCGTCGCCGCTGCGTCGAGGCCGGCGGCAGCGCACGCCTCGGCCAGCACCGCCGGGTCGGCAATGTCGCGGTCCTCCCCCCAGTAAAGCTGGAACACCCGCCGCGCAAAGGCCTCGCAGGCGCCGGCGTCGGCGGCAACCAGGCAGGCGCGCATGGCGCGGGCGCTGTTGATCGGGAAGATGCTCGGCGGCCATGTGATGGCCAGGCCCGACCGGGTGATCCAGTCGTTGAGGTCCTTCCAGAAATAGGCGGTCTTGGGGTTGGCCGCCGCCGCGCGCATTTCATACACCGACGTGTTGACGGTGTTGAACACGCCGCCCACCAGGAATGGCCGGAAACAGACGCCGAACCCGTCCGCGCGCGCCGCAGCGACCAGGGTTTCGAACCCCAGATAGGTCCAGGGGCTGCTGCAATCGAAGAAAAACTCCACCTTCCGGTCCATCATCGCTCTCCCCAAATCGTCGCGGCGCGGCCATGGATTGTTGTCAGCCGTCGATCTGCCGCTACCATGGCCGGATGAAGATTGGAAAATCCAGGGCGCTGTTGGCTCCGCTCGCTGCCCTGCTGCTGGCCGCGGCGCCGGTGGAACCGCCGAGCATCCAGAAGCAGCTCGCCGCGGCGGCCGCGCTTGTCGATGCCAACAAGTCCGACGAGGCGCTGGTCATCCTCGACGCGATGCGCGCCGCCTCCGAATTGCCGGTCGAGCGCGGCCAGATCGAAGGGCTGCGCAGCTTTGCCCTGGCGCGGCAGAACAAGGTTCGGGAAGCGCGGCAGGCGATCGAGGCGAGTGTCGCCAACACGCCGGCACCGACCATGCTGCTGCTGCGCCAGCTGTTCCTGCTGCGCGCCTTCGATGGCGACCCCAAGGGCGCCGGCGACACGCTGCTGCTGATCGCCGCCACCGATTCCAAGGGGCTCAGCCTGTTGCCGACCGAGGTGGTGACCGAAGTGCTGCGCGCCGCGCAGGACGCGAGCAAGGCCGGCGGCGACCGCGGGTTCGAGCTCGATTACGCGCTGGTCGCTGCCAACTGGTCGCCGCCCGACACGACGATTGCCGATCTCGACTGGCTGCGGCTGCGGCTGGCGACGGCGCTGGCGGCGCGCGATCGGCTCGAAGACGCCCGGCCGATCGTGGCGTCGATCCTCAGCCCGGTGGTGCTCGTCCGGCTGGGCATCGACCGGCGGTTCCAGAAACTCTGGCCCGAGATCGAGGCCCGGCTCGGCCCCGGCGCCGACACCGCCGACGCCGCCTATGTCGCTGCCGCCAAGGCGCGCTTCGATGCCGCCCCCAATTCGCTGATTGCGCGGCTGGGCTATGCCGAAGCGCTCAACATCGCCTCGCGCGAGCCCGAAGCGATGGCAGTCGCCGATGTGGCGACGACGCCCGAGGCGCTGGCGGCGCTGACCGACCGCGAAATCTGGCTGGTCAATCTTCACGCCGAACTGCTCGGCGATGCGGGTCAGGTCGACAAGGCACTGGCCCGACTCGCGGCGCTCAACGCCACGCCGATCGCGGGCCGGCCGGGCCTGACCGGCACGATCATCAGCGAAACGCTGCTGGCACAAAGCCTGGGCCGACCGAAGCTGGCGCTGGAACTCGCCGACGCCGCAACGTCGAAAATCCCGGCGGCGAGCGACTTCGGCCGGCTCTATCTCGCCCAGGCGCGGACCTGCGCCCTCGCCGACCTCGACCGCAAGGCCGACGCGGTGACAGCGGCGGCCGACATCCTGGCCAAGCCCGACGGCAATGGCGAAGCCACGCTCGCCGCGCTCATCTGCCTTGGCCGCATGGATGACGCCGCCGCCGCGATCATCAAGCGGCTCGAAGACCCCGCCGACCGCACCGCGATGCTGTTCAACCTGCAACCCTTCCTCATCACCGACCGCCCGAACCCGCGCGACACCCGCTACCGCGCCGGCATGCGCGCCCTGAAGGCCCGGGGCGATGTGAAGGCCGCCTATCAGAAGGTCGGCCGCGACCTGCCGGCAGCGGTGGCGCCGCCACGTTGATGCGAATGGCAGCACCGCTGGCCGCCATCGCCGCACTGGCGATGATCGGCACCACGACGTCGGCGCAGGCGGCCGCGTTCGCACCGGCATTGGCGACATGGGATCGCGATGCCCATGCCGATCTGCGCGGCGTCGTGGTGTTGCACCGCGGACGCCGCGTTGCCGAGCGCTATTACAATGGCGCCGACCCCGATGCGCTGCACGACATCCGATCCGCCGGCAAAAGCGTGACGGCGCTGATGGTCGGCATTGCAGTCGATCGCCATGCCATTGCTTCGGTCGACGATGCGGTGGAAACCTATTGGCCGCAATCCGCGGGTCATCCCGTCGGGGCCGTGCCGCTGCGCAACGTGCTGACAATGCAATCGGGTCTCGCAGCATTCGACGAGGATCCCGCCTCGCCCGGCAACGAGGACCGGATGGACGCAGCCCCCGACCCGCTGGCGTTCCTCCTCGCGGTTCCGAAAGCCGACCCGCCCGGCAGCCGCTATCGCTACAATTCGGCGACGGCCTATACGGCCGGCGTGGTGGTCGCCAAGGCCAGCGGTGAGTCGATGCGCCACCTCGCCGGGCAGCGGCTGTTCACGCCGCTCGGCATCACCGCGTGGCGCTGGGATGCCGACGCCGCCGGCATGACCAAGGGCCAGGGCAATCTGTGGCTGACCACGCGCGGGATGGCGGGCATCGGCGAAATGGTCCGCAACGGCGGGCGGGCCAACGGCCGGCAGATCGTCAGCGCCCGCTGGGTGGAGGCGATGCTGGCACCACGGGTCGACATCACCGCCGACGACCCGTTTGCGGATGCCTATGGCTATTTCTGGTATCGCAAGACGCAGGATATCGCCGGCACCATGATCCCGGTCTCCTTCGCGTCCGGAAACGGCGGCAACAAGATCTATGTCGTGCCGCGTTGCGATCTGGTCGTCGCCATCACCTCCGCGGCCTATGGCCATGGCTATGGCCAGCGCCGGTCGGAGGCGATCCTGAAGGCGGTGCTGGCGTCGGCGGTTGCGTCCGGCGCCTGCCGGACGGGCTGACCGCGACCTCAGTCGAAGACCCGGTCGAAAATCGTGTCGACATGCTTCAGATGATAGCCAAGGTCGAACAGCGGTTCGAGCTGGTCGCGGGGCAGCAGCGCCGTCACTTCGGGGTCCGCCACCAGCAGGTCGAACAACTGCAGCTGGCCGTCCGATTCCCATACCTTCATGGCGTTGCGCTGGACCAGCCGATAGCTGTCCTCGCGTGATGCCCCGGCCTGGGTCAGCGCCAGCAGGATCCGCTGCGAATGGATCAGCCCGCCCATCTTGTTGAGGTTCTTCAGCATGCGATCGGGGTAGATCAGCAGCTTGTCGATGACACCGGTCAGCCGGTGCAGCGCGAAATCGAGCGTGATCGTCGCATCGGGGCCGATCATCCGTTCGACCGACGAGTGCGAAATATCGCGCTCATGCCACAGCGCGACATTTTCCAGTGCCGGGGTCACATAACCGCGCACCAGCCGCGCGAGGCCGGTCAGGTTTTCGGTCAGCACCGGGTTGCGCTTGTGCGGCATGGCGCTGCTGCCCTTCTGCCCGGGCGCGAAATATTCTTCCGCCTCCAGGACCTCGGTGCGCTGCAGATGGCGGATCTCGGTCGCCAGCCGCTCCACGGAACCGGCGACGACGCCCAGGGTCGCAAAGAACATCGCATGGCGGTCGCGCGGGATGACCTGGGTGGAAACCGGCTCGATCGCCAGCCCCATCGCCTTGGCGACATGCGCTTCCACGGCGGGATCGATGTTGGCAAAGGTGCCGACCGCCCCCGAAATCGCCGCCGTGGCGATTTCCTCGCGCGCCATCACCAGCCGCGCCCGGCAGCGGCGGAACTCGGCATAGGCCTGTGCCAGCTTCAACCCGAAGGTCGTCGGTTCGGCATGGATGCCATGGCTGCGCCCCATCGTCGGCGTGTGCTTGTGCTCCAGCGCGCGGCGCTTGATCGCGGCGAGCAGGGCATCGGTATCGGCGATCAGGATGTCGGCGGCGCGGGCCAGCTGCACGCTGAGGCAGGTGTCGAGCACATCGGAACTGGTCATGCCCTGGTGGACGAAGCGCGCCTCCGGCCCGACATGTTCGGCAAGGTTGGTCAGGAAGGCGATGACGTCGTGGCGCGTTTCGCGCTCGATCTCGTCGATGCGCGCGACCTCGAACTTGCCGCGCTCCCATACGGCTTTCGCTGCATCGGCAGGCACGACGCCCAATTCGACCAGCGCATCCATGGCGTGCGCCTCGATCTCGAACCAGATCTGGAAACGGGCTTCGGGTTCCCAGATGGCAACCATCTCGGGGCGGGAATAGCGGGGGATCATGGGGTCGGCTCCGTTGTTGCGGCGGCGTTAGCACGCGGGCGGGCGCTGGCAAAGCGGTGGCGAAAGCGGCGTCGGACCCCTAAGTCACCCCGGTGACCACCGCCTCCGTTCGCGTCGTCGTCTTCCAGCACGGGCTGGGCGCGCTCGACTATGCCGTGCCGCCGGGGCTCGACCTCGGCCCGGGGGATGCCGTGACCGTTCCGCTCGGCCCGCGCACCATCACCGGCGTCGTCTGGGACGCCGGCCGGCTGCACGGCCGCGACGTCGAGCCTAAGCGCCTGCGTCCGGTCGCGGCACGGCTCGACCTGCCGCCGATCGCCGAACCGTTGCGCCGTCTGTGCGAATGGGTGGCGGACTATTATGTCGCCCCGCTCGCCGGGGTCATCCGCATGGTCTGGCCGTCGGTGGCGTTTCTGGGGGACCGCGAAACCACCGAATATCGCGCCGGCGGCGACGCGCCCACACGGCTGACGCCCGAACGCGCCCGGGCGCTCGAAAAGCTTGCCGATCGCCAGGGCAGCGTCCGCGACCTCACGCGCATCGCCGGCGTGTCGGACGCGGTCATCCGCGGGCTGGTCAAGGCCGGCACGCTGCTGCCGGTGGTCGTCGGCGCCGACCGGCCGATTGCCGTTCCCGACCCCGGTTTCGCCCCACCGCTGCTGGAGGCCGCGCAGGCTGCCGCCGCCGGCAGCATTGCCGACGCGGTAACGGCGGGCGGCTTTGCGCCCTTTCTGCTGGAAGGCGTCACCGGGTCGGGCAAGACCGAGGTCTATTTCGAAGCGGTCGCGGCGGCGCTGCGCAGCGGCGGCCAGGCGCTGGTGCTGGTCCCCGAAATCGCGCTGACGGCGCCCTGGCTGGCGCGGTTCGCGGCACGCTTCGGCTGCGCGCCGGTGTCCTGGCATTCGGATCTCAAGGCCAGCGAGCGCCGCGCCGCCTGGTCCGCGATTGCCGACGGCCGCGCCCGGGTCGTCGTCGGCGCCCGCTCGGCCTTGTTCCTGCCTTTCAAGGATCTCCGCGTCACCATTGTCGATGAAGCCCATGAAACCAGCTTCAAGCAGGAAGAAGGCGTCCATTACCACGCCCGCGACGTCGCCGTGATGCGGGCGCGCGAGGAAGCCGCCACGGTGGTCCTCGCCACCGCCACCCCGGCGATCGAAACCCAGGTGCAGGCGGCGCGCGGCACCTACCGCCATCTGCTGCTGCCGGCGCGCTTCGGCGGCGCCCGGATGCCCGACATCGCTGCCGTCGATCTGCGCCGCTTTCCGCCGGCGCGCGGCCATTGGCTCAGCCCGCCGCTGGTCGCCGCCGTCACCGCGACGCTGGAAAAGGGCGAACAGGCGCTGCTGTTCCTCAACCGGCGCGGCTATGCCCCGCTGACCCTGTGCCGGACCTGCGGCGAGCGTATCCAATGCCCCAATTGCACCGCCTGGATGGTCGAACACCGCCTGTCGCGGCGGCTGGCCTGCCACCATTGCGGGCATGTGACGCCGGTGCCGCCGGCGTGCCCGGCCTGCGGCGACGCCGATTCGCTGGTGGCGTGCGGCCCCGGCGTGGAACGCATTGCGGAGGAAGTCGGCCGGCTCTGGCCCGCCGCCCACGTCGCGCTGGTGACATCGGACACGATCAATTCGCCGGCGCGCGCGGCGGCGCTGGTGGCGGCGGTGGAAGCGCGCGAGATCGACGTGCTGATCGGCACGCAAATGGTCACCAAGGGCTATCACTTTCCCGAACTGACCCTGGTGGGCGTCGTCGATGCCGACCTCGGCCTGTCCGGCGGGGACCTGCGCGCCGGCGAACGCACCTTCCAGCAGGTTGCGCAGGTCGCCGGCCGCGCCGGGCGCGGCGCGAAACCCGGGCGCGTGCTGATCCAGACCCACCAGCCGCAGGCGCGGGTGATGCAGGCGCTGGTCGCCGGCGACCCGCGGGCCTTCTACGCCGCCGAAACCGAAACCCGGCGCGACCTCGGCCTGCCGCCGTTCGGCCGGCTGGCCGCGATCATCGTCTCGTCCGAAGACGCCGGCGCTGCGCTGGCGGCAGCGCGCGCCATCGGCGCAGCGGCACCGGCGGCGGAAGGCCTCAGCGTCCTCGGCCCCGCCGCCGCCCCGCTCGCCATGCTGCGCGGCCGCCACCGCCAGCGGCTGCTGGTCCAGGCGACGCGGACGCTGGCGCTGCAGCGCATCCTGCGCGACTGGCTCGGCAGCGTGCCGGTGCCGGGCAATGTCCGCGTCGTGGTCGATGTGGACCCGTACAGCTTCGTCTGACCCGCCGGGGTCAGCCCCGCACCTTCACGATCATCCGGTCGACCACCCCCGGCAGCGCTGCCAGCGGCACGCCGCCGGTTTCCACCAGCGCGTCGTTGAAGTCGCGGACATCCCATTTCGGCCCCAGCGCCGCCTTGGCGCGGATGCGCTGCTTGATGATCTCGTTGTGGCCGATCTTGTAGCCACAGGCCTGGCCGGGCGAGGCGCAATAGCGGTCGATCTCGCTGGTCACGGCGGCGCGCGACCGGCCGGTTTCGGCGACCATCGTGTCGATCGCCTTGTCGCGGCTCCACTTCATCGCGTGCAGCCCGGTATCGACGATCAGCCGCACCGCGCGGAAGCGCTGCGCCTGCAGATAGCCGAGCCGGCCATAGGGATCATCGGCATAAAGCCCGAACTCGTCGACCAGCTGTTCGGCATACAGCGCCCAGCCTTCGACAAAGGCGTTGAACCCGACCAGTTGCGCCACCGGCGACACGATATCGGGATGTTCGGCGAGATAGGCGCCCTGCCAGGCATGGCCGGGAATCGCCTCGTGCGCGGTCAGCGACGCCAGCGTCCAGGTCGGCCAATCCCCCATGTTCTTCAGGTTGATGTAATAGATCGCCGGGCGCTTCCCGTCGGCACTGGCAAAGTTCATGTAACCCAGAGCGGCACCATCCTGGATGTCGACCGGGACCCGCTTGACCAGCACATCGGCCTTCAGCCCGAGCTTCGAAACCTTGGGCAATAGCGGCCGGATCGCATCGATGCGGCCCTGGCAATAGGCCAGCACCGCGGCGCGGCCGGCATCGCTGTCGGGCTTCAGAAACCGCGGGTCGGCGGTCAGCGCCGCGGTCCGTTCCCCGACGCTGCCCCTGGTCATCCCCTGGGCGCGCAGGATGGCGTCCATTTCGGCGGCGATGGCGCGGTTCTGTTCCCAGCCGGTGCGATGGATCTCCTCGGCGGTCTGGCTGGTGGTCGTCTGGCTTTTCAGCGCAAAGGCATAATAGGCGTCGCCGCCGGGCAGCTTCCATACCCCGGCGTCGCTGTTGGCCTTCAACGCCTTCAGCGCCGCCGTCTGGCGATCGAGCGCCGGATAGATGGCATCGGCGACCACCGCGGTCGCTTCGGCGGTCGGATCGGGCAGGCCGAGCTTCTTGGCGCGGGCGGCGAGCGAGGTCACGAACTTGGACTGTGCCGCCGGCACACCGCGCAGCGTCGCCTGCTGGCCGAGCGTGTTGGCGATGAGGAAGTCGGGCGGCACCACGCCCTTGCCGGCGTCGGCCGCGATGCGTGCGGTTTCGGCGTCGAGGTTGGTCGCCACCTGGCGCAACCGGCTGAGATAGGCAGCTGCCCCGGCGGCGTCCTCGACGCGGTGATAGCTGTCGAGAAACTCGGCGGCCTGGCTGTAGGTGCCGTTCTGCTGGCTGACGATATAGGGGATGCTCCCCGATGTCCCCGACTGGCCGAAGTCGAAGGCTTCGCCTTCGGTGCCGATGTTCAGCGCCCAGGCGGCCGAATCGTAATTGTTGATGTCGGCGCCCTGCAGCCGGTCGCGCGGCACGGTGGCAAGCAACGCCTTGGCGGCGGCATTGACGCGCCGGTCTTCCGCGACCCCGGCCGGGGACAGGTCGGTCAGGCGGGTGGCGAGCACCGCATTGGCGCCGGTGTCCATGCCGAGCAGCGTCGCCTGTTCGGGGCTGCGCTTCAGCAGCTGGTCGGCAATGGTCTGCAACGCTGCCGCCAGCTGCGGGTCGCGCGGCGCCGTGGTTGCCGCCGTGGTCGCCGCCGTTGCGGCACGTGCCATCGCAGGCAATGCAGCGACGGCGCCGAGCCCGGCGGCGCTCCCCAACAGACTGCGGCGGCTCGGATTGGCAAAGGTCATCGGGTCAGATCTTTCTGGGGGTGGGAGGAACGTTCAACAGGCCGGGGACTTCCGGCTCGTCGAGCAACGGCACCGTCCGCAATTTCCGGGCGAACAGCAACCGGTCGGCGCCCTTGAAGCCGAAGCGCCAGATGATGCCGCCATAAACACCCAGGATCGCGACCAGCCCGATCGACAGCTGCACCGGTTCGGGGGTGCGCATGACCAGCAGCCCGGTGGCAAAGGCCGCCCCACCCGCCGCCAGCATCGACAGGCGCCAGCCGGCCACCGGATGGCCGAGAACGCGGGCGAGCAGCCGTGACTTGACGATCGACAAAAACAGCGCCGACACCGCCAGCCCCGCCGCGGCGCCGACGCCGCCGTACCGCGGCACCAGCACCAGGCTGACGCCGATCTGGATCGCGACACCGACCAGCGACCACATCAGGTTGCGCCCGCGCGCCACATAGATCAGCGCCGATTCGGCCACCGCCGCCTGCGCCGCCAGCAGTTCGACGGTCAGCAGCACCGCCAGCACCAGCGCGCCGCCGGCGAACACAGGCCCGAACAGACCCATGCCGGCCTTGCCGGTCATCCCCAGCGCCAGCACGACGCCCAGTTGCGCGGCCCCGACCCAGAAGCTGATCTGCCGGACATGTGCCGCCACCTTGGCAAGGTTGCCGGCGGCGAGGTTGGTGGTCAGCACCGGCGCCAATATGGGGTCGAAGCTCGATTTCAGCCGCTGCGGCAGCGATGCGATCTGCTGCGCGACATAATAGATGCCGACGATCTCCGGCCCGGCAAACCGCCCGAGGATGAAGATGTCGAGCCGCCGCGCGCCCCATTCGGTGATGTCCGCCCCGGCCAGGGCCAGGTTGCGCGTGACCAGCGAGCGCAGCGCCGCCAGATCGGGCGCCCAGCCGCCGACCAGCCCGAAGGCGCGCAGCGCCGGCACCACCGATGCCAGCGCCGCCGCAGCCATCGACAAAACATAGGCAATGCCGAGCCCGCCCGGCTTCAGCGCGGTGAACGCCAGCGCCAGCGCGGCGATGCTGAGCACCCAGGGTTCGACCAGCGACCGCGCCCGCACCGTCGCCCCGATATCGTGCCGAAAGGCCAGCGCCGCCAGGCAGATGTCGGAGATCACGATGGCAAGGATGATGAGCGGGAACAGCCGCGCACTGGGCGACACATCGCCATTGGGAAAGACGATCTGCGGCACCGCGATCAGCAGCATCGCGCCGCCGATGCCGGCCAGCAGCGACAGCAGCAGCGCGTCGTAAAGCGCATGGGTTTCGCCATCGGGCGTCCGCCGCCGCGCCATGTCCTCGGCCAGTCCGCGCTTCAGCCCCAGGGTGGCGAGCATCGCCACAAGTTCGACGACCATCGTCGCATAGGCAAAGCGCCCCAGCGCATCGGCGCCATACATGCGCCCGGCGATGAACAGAAAGGGAAAGCGCGCCGCCAGCCGCAGCACATAGCCGATGAAGCTGGTCCGCCCGCCCCGCGCCAGCGCGGCGGTTTCGGCCCCCTCCCGCTCGGCGGCTTCGGCTCTCGCCCGCTCGGCGGGCTGGGCATTGCCGTTCCCGGATGGGTCAGCCGACATGCACCCGCCGATAGCGGCCATGGAGATACAGCAGCGATTCGCGCTCCGGCGCCAGGCCATAGCGGGTGATGCGTCCGACGATGATGCGATGGTCGCCGCCATCATGATCGGCATGGATATGGCAGGCAAAGGCGGCCTTGGCGGCGGCGAGCACCGGCAGCCCGTCCCAATCGATCCAGTCGGCTTCGGCAAAGCGATCGATGCCGCGCCGCGTGAAACGATCGGCGATCGGCTGGCCATCGAGATCGAGGATGTTGATGGCAAAGCGCCCGGTTTCGCGCAGCAACGGCAGCGCCGACGCGCCATTGGCCGGGCAGAACAACAACAGCGGCGGATCGAGCGACACCGAAGTGAAGCTGTTGGCCGTCAGCCCGGTGCGCGTGCCATCGGCCGCGCGGCCGGTGACGACGGTGACGCCGGTGGCGAAACAGCCGAAGGCATCGCGCAACCGGCGCGGATCGAAGGGGGGTTCGGCAAGGTCCATGGCGCCGCAAGCCCTATGGCATCGCCCGCAAAATGGCTAGGGTCCGGTCACGCCGGCGGCGGGGCGCATCGCCTCACCCATCGCTTCACCCATGCGCCGGATGGCGCCGACCTTCGCCGTCAACGCCGACCAGTCGTCGGCGGCCGCGATCGGCGCCCAGATCGCCTCGACCTCGTCGATCAGCAGCGTGCACGGCCCGGCATCGGCCCAGTAATCATGCGCCGGTGCAGCCCCGGCATAGGCCGCGACCGCGGCGACAAAGCCGGTGAACGCCGGCCCGGCATAGATCGCATCGGCCGGCGAATCGCCACGCCGCACGCCGCCCCGCCAATCGAACCAGAAGCGATCGGGCGCCATCCGCGATCCCACCAGCCCGGCCTCAATCGCCTTGACCAGCGCGGTGTCGGCCTCGGCGCCGCGCGACGCCACCCCCAGCCGGCCCAGCATCGCCGTCACCATCGCCGCCTGGTAGCGCGGCGCAAAGGCCTCGAGCGCCGGCTTCAGCGCGTCGAGCGGCGCCACCAGCCGCAGCGCGCCCGCCAGCTGATAGACATTCCACTGCAGCGCCTCGGCCTGCCGGCCGAAGCTGTAAAGCCCGTGATGGTCGAAATAGGCCGCGGTGAAATCGGGGTCCCACGCCGGCGCGAACCGCCAGGGGCCATAGTCGAACGATTCGCCGGTGATGTTGATATTGTCGGTGTTGAGCACGCCATGGACGAACCCCGCCGCCATATATTGCGCCGCCAGCCGGCTGCCGCTGGTCACCGCATGGTCCAGAAGCGCCGCCGCGTCCCGCCCTTCGGGAACGAAATGCCGGCAGGCGTAATCGACCAGCCGCGCCATCGCGGCCTCGTCCTGCAGATAGGCCTGGCGCTGGAAGCTGCCATAGCGGACATGGCTGTGGCTCAGCCGGACAAGCACGGCACCGCGCGTCGGGCTCGGTTCGTCGCTGCGGTCGAGCGCCTCGCCGGTTTCGATCACCGACAGCGTCCGGCTCGTCGTCACGCCCAGCGCCTCGAGCATTTCGGTCGCCAGTATCTCGCGCACGGCGCCCTTCAGCGTCAGCCGGCCGTCGCCGGCGCGGCTCCACGGCGTCGTACCGCTGCCCTTGGTGCCGAGGTCCATCAGCCGGCCGGCGGCGTCGCGGCACTGCGCGAACAAAAAGCCCCGCCCGTCGCCGAGGTCGGGATTGTAGGTGCGGAACTGATGGCCGTGGTATCGCAAGGCCAGCGGCACATCGAGGCTGCCCGGCAAGGGTGCGAACCGCCCGAAATGCCGCAGCCAGTCGCCGTCCGACAGCGCTTCGAGGCCGATCTCCGCGGCCGCGCGGTCGTTGCGGAAGCGCAGGACGGTTTCGGGAAAATCCGCCGGCGCAACGGGGTCGAAAAAGCCGTCCCCCAGTTCCAGGATCGCGGTTTCGCCGTGAAAGGCCGTCAATTGGTCGGGTACTGACAGGCGGCGCGGATGAAGCGGATGGTCTCGCGCGCGACTCGCGCTTCCTCTTCCGGCGTCTTGGCGGTCAGCACCAGGTCGATGGCGTCGCCGACGACATGGTGCATGAACGAGGCTGCCAGCTCGATATCGATGCCGTCGATGCCGCGCTTCTGCATCGACACCGCCATCTGGCGATGGATCCATTCCGTCGTCGTCGCTTTGGCAGCGTGGTAAAAGGGTTCGGCTTCGGGGTTCTTGAGCATCGCCGGCTTGCCGACCTCGCATTCGCTGCCGGTGATGCCTTCCCACAGGGTATTGGCCTTGCAGAAGGCAAAGACCCGCGAAATGATGATTCCCGGCTCCAGATCCTCCAGGGCGTCGCCCTGCTCCATCGCCTCGATCATCGCCTGGCCATGGCGCTCGCCCAGTTGCGCCAGCAGCGCCTTTTTCGACCCGAAATGATAGAAGATCGAGCCTTCCGAAACATCCGCCTCACGCGCGATGTCGGCGGTGCCGGTGCCGGCAAAGCCCTTGGTGGAAAACAGCATATGGGCGGCGGCCAGAACGCGCTGCTTGGTTTCGGCGGGGTCGTATCGGCGCGCACGGCTGTCGGCCCGGGGCTCGGCCCTGGAGGTTGCTCGGGGACTGGCGATATCGGTCGCGCGCGTTGCCACGATAGTGTGTCTTCCTCATGCCCCCCGGTCGCCGATCCATATGGCAATCGGCGTCGCCAAAGTCAAAATAGGGCATGCGGCGCGGCCGGTCACCTGCCCAAGGTGATCGGGCGCCGGAAAGCGTGGACAAGTCGCGGACGCGCCCGCAAGCTCGCCGGGTGATTCCGCGCCCCGCCTCGCCGCCCGCCATCGACCAAGCCCGATGGGACCATGGCTGGTACTGGTCGCACGACGGCCTGCGCCTCCATTATCGCGATCTTCCCGGCCCCGCCGATCGCCCGGCGCTGCTCTGCCTGCCCGGCCTCACCCGCAACAGCGCCGATTTCGCAGCGCTCGCACAGCGCCTTGCCGGCCAGTGGCGGGTGGTCGCGCCCGATCTGCGCGGCCGCGGCGAATCGGCCTGGCCGCGCGATTCGCTGACCTATGTGCCGCTGACCTATCTTCTCGATCTCGGGCTGCTCATCGCCGCGGCCGGCCTGCAGCGCTTCGTCGTCCTCGGCTCCTCGCTGGGCGGCGCGCTGGCGCTGCAACTGACCACCGGCCACCGCGCTGCCATGGCCGGCGTCATCCTCAACGATTATGGCCCGGCGGTGGAACCGGCAGGGCTGGCGCGGCTGCGCGCCAATGTCGGGCGCGGCGGCAACTGGCCGACATGGATCCACGCGGCGCGCGACCTGGCGCAGCGCAATGGCGACAGCTACCCGGGCTGGCAGCTGCCCGACTGGCTGGCCTTTGCCCGGCGCCTGTGCCGGTTGACGGCGGCGGGGCGCATCGTCTTCGATTATGATCCGCGCATCGCCGAACCCTTTCGCCTGCCGCATGGCGACGCCGGGTCGGACCTGTGGCTGGCACTGGATGCCCTTGCCGGCCTGCCGGTGCTCAGCCTGCGCGGCGCCCTGTCCGACGTGCTGGCGCCCGATACCCAGGCCGCGATGGCGCGCCGCCTGCCGCAATTGCGGGTGGTGACGGTGCCCGGCGTCGGCCATGCTCCCACGCTCGACGAGCCGGCTGCGGCCGCCGCCATCGACGCCATGCTGGCCGATGTGCTGAAGGGAGAGAACGCATGACGACACGCAACGTCTGGCGGCTGGCGCACCGCCCGGTCGGCGACATCGCCGATGGCGACCTCGTCTACGGCAGCGAACCGCTCCCCGACATCGCCGAGGGCCAGTTCAGCCTGCGGCTGACCTATCTGTCGCTCGACCCGACCAACCGCATCTGGATGAGCGACCAGGAGCAATATATGCCGCCGGTCGACGTCGGCGCGGCGATGCGCGGCGGCGTCTGCGGCCGGGTGGTCGAAAGCCGCAAGCCCGGCGTCAACCCCGGCGACCTGTTCGCCGGACTGGGCGAATGGGCCGATGTCATGGTGACCGATGGCACCGGGCTCAGCCGCCTGCCCGAAATTCCCGGCGTGCCGCTCGCTGCCGCCTTCGGCACCCTGGGGCTGGTCGGGCCCACGGCCTATTTCGGGCTGCTCGACATCGGCCAGCCGCAGCCCGGCGAGACGCTGGTGGTCAGCGCTGCCGCCGGCGGCGTCGGCCAGATCGTCGGGCAGATCGGCAAGATCAAGGGCTGCCGCGTCATCGGCATCGCCGGCGGCAAGGCCAAATGCGATTATGTCACGGGCGAGCTCGGCTTCGATGCCTGCATCGACTATAAATCGCAGGACGTCGGCGCCGCGCTCGACCGGCTGGCGCCCGACGGCATCGACATCAATTTCGAACAGGTCGGCGGCGACATCATGGTCGCGGTGCTGCAGCGCATGAAAACCTTCGGCCGCATGCCGCTGTGCGGGCTGATCAGCAGCTACAACGCCACCACCGCCAGCGAGCCACCGGGCTATTGGACGATGATGCTGATGCGCCGGTTGACGGTGCGCGGTTTCATCGTCACCGATTTCGCACCCCGGTTCGCCGAAAGCGGCCAGGCGCTGCTCGGCTGGATGTTGGACGGGCGGTTGAAGACCCGGCAGGATGTGCGGCCGGGCCTCGACAATGCGGCCCGGCTCGTCCGCGAACTCTACACCGGTGGCAACTTCGGCAAACTGCTCGTCGAGGTCACGCCGCCCTGACACGGGCGCCGGACGGCGCAAAAGGCGGTTGGCGATGCGCGTCATGATCCTGGTCAAGGCGACGGCGGACAGCGAGGCCGGCCATTTTCCCATGCCTTGGACCGCAAGCATGATGGCGGCCATGGGGCGGTTCAACGACGATCTCGCCGCGGCCGGGGTTCTGGTCACGGGCGACGGGCTCAAGCCTTCGTCGCACGGCCGGCGTGTCGTCTTCGACGGTGCCGATCGCACCGTGGTCGCTGGTCCCTTTGCCGCGACGTCGGAACTCGTCGCCGGTTTCTGGCTGTGGGATGTCGCGGACATGGACGCGGCGGTCGCCTGGGTGCGGCGCTGCCCCAACCCGATGCCCGGCCCCAGCATTATCGAAATCCGACCGCTTTACGAAAGTAACGACCTGCCCGATTTCTGACCGCGCGCCACGATCCAAAATCCTCGCCAAATGAACAGGATTGGCCAGTTCGATTGCCGATGAACGCGAATCGTGGTAATCAACTCCGACATTCTGATCAGACCATTGATTAACTGCCAGAAAACATGCGCCGGAACAGGCGCCGGACAGCATTGAAATAGCGCAGGGACTGCCGGGGATTCGAAGTCATTGCTGAAGGCCGTCGTCGCATCTTGCGGCACTAGACCTTCGTGTCTTTGCGACAACAGTTCCCGGCGACGGGAAACAGGTGAAGAACATCCAGATCAGAGAATAGAGAACAGAACATATTGCAGCGGGGGAGTGAGCCATGCCGGCCGTGCTGACCTATCCGGGCGTCTATATCGAGGAAACCGCCAGCGGGGTGCGAAGCATCGCCGGCGTCGCCACCTCCATCGCCGCCTTTGTCGGCCGCACCCGCCGCGGGCCCACCAACGAACCGATCGTCATCAACAGCTATGGCGATTTCGAACGCCGTTTCGGCGGCCTGTGGGTGGCCAGCCCGCTCAGCTTCGCGGTGCGCGACTTCTATCTCAACGGCGGCGGCACCGCGATCATCGTCCGGCTGTTCCACCCGCAATTCGCCGATGCCGCCGCCCGCACCGCCGCGCTTGCTGCCGCCACCACCGAGGCACAGACCGGGGCCGACCTCGTCGCCGCCGCCGCGACCACGGCCGCCGGGGCCGGCGGCGCCACCGCCGCCGGCGTCGCGGCGGCCGCCCAGACGGCAGCCGGGACCGCCGTCGGCACGTCGGGCCTTGCCGCCGGGAACGCCGTCGCTGCCGCTGCGGCAGCCGCTGCCGCAGCGCCGGCTGCGACCCCGGCCACTGTCTCGGCTGCGGCGACCGGCGCTGTCGCCGATGCCGTGACCGCCGCCGCGGCCAGCGCAGCGCCGGTCACGGCCGCGTCGATCGATGCCAACGGCCTGTCGCTGGAGGCGGCAAGCCCCGGGGACTGGGGCAATCTGCTGCGCGCCCGCATCGACCATGATGTCGCTGTCGATCCCGCCAACCCCGCTGCCGCCACAATGATGTTCAACCTGACCGTCCGCGACGGCCAGACCGGCGAGGTCGAGGTCCACCGCAACCTGTCGGTCGACCCTGGCCATCCGCGCCGCGCCGACCTGGTGCTCAAGGATTCCTCCGCCCTTGTCCGCGCCCCGACGCTGCCGGCGGCCCGCCCGGGCGCCAGCACGACCACGCCCGGCACGGACCCCTGGGCAACCAACACCCCGGCCACCAACGCCGCCGTGGCGGAGGCCGATCGCGCCGGCAACGGCAATGCCCTGACCGCCGGCGACTTCACTCCGGCCGGCGCTGCGGCTGCCAAACAGGGGCTGTACGCGCTCGACAAGGCCGACCAGTTCAACCTGTTGTGCATCCCGCCGCATACCCCCGAAGGCAGCATCGAAGCCGCCCTTGTCGATGCCGGCATCGCCTATTGCACCGGCCGCCGCGCGATGATGATCGTCGATCCGCCGGCCGATTGGGACAGCAAGGAAGATGCCATCGCCGGCGTCGATGCCGGAGTCGGGACCGCCAGCGCCAATGCGGCGCTGTTCTTTCCGCGCATCGTCCAGCAGAACCCGCTGCGCGACAACCGGGAGGAAGCCTTTGCCCCCTGCGGCGCCATCGCGGGGCTGATCGCCCGCATCGACGGCCAGCGCGGCGTCTGGAAGGCGCCGGCCGGGCTCGATGCGACTCTCGTCAATGTGCCGAAGCTGTCGGTGCCGCTGACGGACCTCGAAAATGGCGAGCTCAACCCGCTCGGGGTCAATTGCCTGCGCGCCCTGCCCGGCGCCGGCCGCGTCGTCTGGGGCGCGCGCACCCGGCGCGGCAGCGACCGGCTGGCGGACCAGTGGAAATATATCCCGGTCCGCCGCACCGCCCTCTACATTGAGGAAAGCCTGTATCGCGGCACGCAATGGGTGGTGTTCGAACCCAATGACGAGCCGCTCTGGGCGTCGATCCGTCTCAACATCGGCGCCTTCCTCCACGGCCTGTTCCGCCAGGGCGCCTTCCAGGGCACCGCCCCGCGCGATGCCTATTTCGTCAAGTGCGACAAGGACACGACGCTGCAGGCCGATATCGACCGCGGTGTCGTCAACATCGTCGTCGGCTTCGCGCCGCTCAAACCCGCCGAGTTCGTCGTCATCCGCCTGCAGCAGATCGCCGGGCAGATCCAGGCCTGAGGAGACCGAAGGTGCCACAATTCACCGTGAACGCCTCGCGGTTCGATCCGTACAAGAACTTCAAGTTCCGGGTCAGCCTCGAAGGCCGCTATGTCGCCGGAATCTCCAAGGTCGGCGCGCTGAAACGCACCACCGAGGTGGTCAAGCATCGCGAAGGCGGCGACCCGAGCAGCAGCCGCAAGTCACCCGGCCGCACCGAATATGAAGCGATCACGCTGGAACGCGGCGTGACCCATGATGTCGAATTCGAACGCTGGGCCAACAAGGTCTGGAACTTCGGGTCGGGGCTGGGCAGCGAAGTCTCGCTCAAGGACTTTCGCAAGGACCTGATCATCGAGGTCTATAACGAGGCCGGGCAGAAGGTCATTGCCTACAAGATCTTCCGCGCCTGGGTGTCGGAATTCCAGGCGCAGGCCGATCTCGACGCCAATGCCAACGCCGTCCTGATCCAGTCGATCAAGCTCGAACACGAAGGCTGGGAACGCGACTATGAAGTCGCCGAACCGTCCGAGCCCAGCTTCACCGAGCCCGCCTGAGGCCGGGGCCATGCCCACAACCATGCCTGCAACCATGGCAGCGCCCGGCGAGGCCGCGATGCTCGACCTTTGGGAGGCCGGCAGCGGCGCGTCGTTGACCCGGCGCGGCCTCCACCTGCTCGCGGCGGCCTTGCCCGACACGCACGGGCTGGCGAACCTCAGCATCGGCGCGCGCGACGCCGAACTGCTGGCGCTCCACGACCGGTTGTTCGGACCTGCCATCGCCTGCCGGACGGACTGTGCCGCCTGTGGTGCCCCGATCGAGCTGGCATTTGCCACCGACGATATCCGCGCCGATGCGGCGCTGCGCGACACGGTCGACGTCGTCGTCGGCGACACCCGCATCCGCGCGCGCCTGCTCGACAGCCGCGACCTGCTCGCCATCGAAGCCGAAAGCGACCCGACCACCGCCGAGCGCCGGCTGCTGGAACGCTGCATCGTCACCGCCGAACATGCCGGCACGCCGGTGGCGCCCGCCGAGGTCCCGGCAGCCGCGATGGACGCCGTCGGTGCCGCCCTCGCCGCCGCCGATCCGCAGGCGGAAATCCTGCTCGATATCGCCTGCGCCGATTGCGCCGCGACGGCGCTGGCGCCCTTCGATATCGTCGGCCATGTCTGGGCGCGGCTCGACCATTGGGCCCGCGCCATGCTCGGCGCGGTGGACAGCCTCGCGCGCAGCTATGGCTGGAGCGAGGCTGCGATCCTGGCGCTCGGCCCGGTCCGCCGCCAGGCCTATCTCGATCGCATCGCCGGCGCCGCATGAGCCTCATTCGCCACCTCGTCCAGCGCACCCTCGCCGCCGGGACCGGCCTGCGCCCGCTGCTCGCGCCCGACTTCGGCGCGCCGCACCCGGCACCGGGCGAAGACCTGGTCGCGGACAGCGCCCGGCCGGCACCCCCGCGCCACCCGGCGCCGTCGCCGGCCGCCGCAATGGCTCCGGTCCCAGCCGCACCGGAGCCGCGGACGCCGCCCGTTCGAAGGTCGGCCGCCGAGGTGCCGGCGGTGGCCGCGGTGCCGGCCATGACACCACCGGCGCCGGCGAAATCGCCGCGCCAGCCCGACCCTGAAGACCCCGTCGCCCTGCCGCGTCGCCGCGCGCACCGCGCCGCTGCCCCTGACCCCATCCCCGAACCGCTGCCGGCGCCGCCGGCCACCCGCCCGCGCCCCACGCACCCGACCCAAGCCGCCGCGGCGCCGCCGCTTCCACCTCCGCAGCCGCTTGTGGCACCGCAATCGGCAGGCCGCACCACATCGCCCCGCGCCGCCGATCCGCCGGCACCGGCGCCGGCCCGCGCCCCTCGTGCAGCGCCCGCGCCCGCACCCGTCCCGGCGCCGCACCTTCCGATCGCGGCGCCCCGCGCCGCCGCGCCCCCGGCACGCCCCTCCGTCATCCCGACGCTGCCCCAGAGCGCCCCGCGCCCGACCCCGATCGTCCCGCCGGCACCCCCGCCCGCTGCCCTGGTGACCCCCGTCACCGCCCCGGCGGCGCCCGCATCCGCCCCGCCGCCGCCCGATGTCATCATCAGCATCGGCCGCATCGAGGTTCGCGCCGGCACCGCCCCGCCGGTCCGGCAGGCACAATCGCGCAACCCGGCGCCGCCGCTCAGCCTCGCCGATTACCTCGGCAAGCGCGAAGGAAGTCGGCGGTGAGCAACCACCTCGCCATCGCCAATGTCACCGCCGCCATCGGCCAGATCGCCCATGGCGCGGCGCAGGGCGCCGTCGGCGGCGTCGGCATCCGCTATGGCCGCCCCAACGCCACCGACACCGGCGGCCGCGTCAACGTCTATCTCTACCAGATCGTCCCCAATGCCGCGCTGCGCAACGCCGACCTGCCGACGCGCAGCGGCACCGGCGGGCTCGCCGGCCGGCCGACGGCGGCGCTCGACCTCCATTACCTCGTCAGCTTCTACGGCAATGCCCAGCTGTTCGAGCCCGATCGCATGGCCGGTGCAGTGGTGCGCGATCTCCACGCCCGTCCGGTGCTCGACGCCGCGACGCTCGCCAATGCCGTCGCCAGCAATGCGGCGTCGCTGACCGGCAGCAACCTGGGCCAGACGCTGGAGCGCGTCACCCTCACGCCCATGTCGCTGACCATCGACGACATGTCGCGGCTCTGGTCGCTGTTCACCCAGGCGCCGCACACCTTGTCGGTCGCCTATCGCGCCGGGGTCGTGCTGATCGACGCCCTTGAAAGCGGCCCTGCGCCGGCGCCTGTGCTGCGGCGCGGCGATGATGGCCGCGGCGTACTGACCAGCATCGATCGCACCCCGCGGCTCACCACCGCCTGGGTCGGCTTTGCCGCATCGGTCGACCGGCAGCCGCCGCTGCCCAGCCTGCCCGTCGCGATGCCGGGCACGCTGCTCCGCATCGCCGGCACCGACCTCGATGGTGAACGGCTCGACCTGCACTTCGTCCATCCGCGCCGCGCCGACCGCAGCCTGACCATCGCCGCTGCCGACCGCAGCGCCAGCGAAATCCGGCTCGCCATCCCCGATGATGGCGCCGACTGGGCGGCCGGCCTTTATGCCGTCACCGCCGAAGTCGTTCGCGACGGCACGCTGCTGCGTGCGCCGCTGTGGCCGCTGGTGCTGGCACCGCGTGTCACCGGCCTGTCGCCCAACCCGGCCGGGCCGGCCGGCGGCAGCGTCGCCATCACCGTCACGACGGCACCGATCGTGCTGGCCACCCAGGCCGCGAGCCTGCGCGCCGGCCCCATCACCGTCGCGGCCGAGCCGCGCGGGCTCGACAGCGATCCGCTGGTCTTCATCCTCGACCCCGCCCCGGTGCTGGCGGGGGCGCTGGTTCGGCTCACTGTCGATGGCGCCGAAAGCCTGCCGGTCGTTATCGACGCCGTGTCGGGCGATTTCGCCTTCGACGACGGCCAGCGGCTGACCATCGCATGAGCGCCGCTCCCGCCCCCGACATGGCCGCCAAGGCCTGGTTCGCCGCCAATGATGCCTGGCTGGCGGCGATGATGGCGCAGCTGCGTCACCGCCTCAACCTCGCTGCCCCGCCGCCGCCCGCTGCCGGACCCGCCGACATGCCTGCCCCGCCGCCGCGCCGTGGGCTGTTCGGCCTGTGGGGCAGCGATGCCGACGCCGCCGAACCCACGATGCTGCTGCCGCCGCCCGGCCCGGTTTCCGCCGCGATCGAGGAAAAGCGCCTCGCCGATGCGGTGGCCGAGGCAGAGGCGCACGACCCGCCGCCGGCGCTGGTGGCGCTGGGCCAGCGTTTCCAGCTGACTCCGTTCGAGCGCGACATCCTCGCCCTGTGCGTTGCCGCCGAACTCGACCCCGGCATCGCCGCCGCGCTTCCCGGCGGCCGGCCGAGCTTTGCCATTGCCCTGGCGGTGTTGCCCGACGGCGCCTGGGAAGCGCTGGCACCCGACCGCCCGCTGCGCCATTGGCAACTCGTCGCGGTCGATCGCGGCGAGGGCCGGTCGCTCGCCGCCAGCCCGCTGCGCATCGACGAGCGCATCCTCAACCATGCCAAGGGATTGCAACACCGCGACGCCCGGCTGGCGCCGCTGCTGCGCCCGCTGGCGCCGGCACCCGACCATCTGCCCGGATCGCAATGGGCCGGCGCGGGCGCCGTTGCGACGGCGCTCGGAGCCGATGCGCCCGGCCTCGCCGTGCTGCGCGGCAGCGACCTTGCCAGCAAGCACGATGTCGCCGCCGCCGCCGCCGCGGCCCATGGCCTGTCGCTGTACAGCCTTGCCGCCGACGACCTGCCGGCGGCACCCGAGGAGATCGAGCTACTCGCCCGACTGTGGCACCGCGAGGCGCTGCTGGCGCCGCTGGCGCTGTTCATCGACGCCCAGGGCCCCGTCGTCGACGGGGCCGCCGCCCGGGCGGTGCGCTTTGCCGCCCGCAGCGGCGGCCCGTTGCTGCTGGCCAGCCGCGCCGCCGTGCCACTGGGATTCGATCCGCTGGCGGATGTCGAGGTGCAGCGCCCGACAGCCGCCGAGCAGGTGGCGCTGTGGCAGGACGCGCTGGCCGACACCGACGATGCCATCGCCCGCCCGCTTGCCGGCCGCTTCGATCTCGACCGGCGCACCATTGCCGACGCCGGCCGCGCGGCGCTGTCGGGGGCGCCCGAAACGCCGCTGCACGACCGGCTGATGGCGGCGACGCGCGACCGCACCCGGCCGCGCCTCGACCGGCTTGCCGATCGGGTCGCCGTCAAGGCGGGCCTTGCCGACATCGTTCTGCCGCCGGCGCCGGCGGCGCAGCTGGCGCAGCTGGTGGCGCAGGTCGAAAACCGCGTCACCGTGCTGGGCGACTGGGGGTTCGGCGACCGCATGAACCGCGGCATGGGCGTCAGCGCGCTGTTCGTCGGCGACAGCGGCACCGGCAAGACGATGGCGGCCGAGGCCGTCGCGCATGAACTGGGGCTCGACCTCTACCGGATCGATCTGTCCGCCGTCGTCAGCAAATATATCGGCGAAACCGAAAAGAACCTGGGCGCGCTGTTCGATGCCGCCGAAGCCGGCAGCGCCGTGCTGCTGTTCGACGAAGCCGATGCGCTGTTCGGCAAGCGCAGCGAGGTCAAGGATGCCCATGACCGCTTCGCCAATATCGAGATCGACTATCTGCTGCAGCGCATGGAGGCGTTTCGCGGCCTCGCCATCCTGACCACCAACATGAAGGCGGCGCTCGACCCGGCGTTCACCCGGCGCCTGCGCTTCATCGTCGATTTTCCCTATCCCGGCGCCGCCGAGCGCGAGCGCATCTGGCAGCGCGCCTTCCCGCCGGCCGTGCCGCTCGACAGCATCGATGTCGCCCGCCTCGCCCGGCTCGACCTGACCGGCGCCGCGATCCAGTCGGTCGCACTCAATGCCGCCTTCGCCGCCGCCGATCGCGGCACCCCGGTGACGATGCCGCTGCTGATGGACGCCGCCCGCGCCGAATTCCGCAAGCTGGACCGCCCGGTCAACGAAGCCGATTTCCGCACCGCCCCGCCGGTGCCCAAGGGGGTCGCGGCATGACGGTCCGGCTGCACATCGATCGCATTGTCCTCGATGCGGGCGTGGTGGCGGTGGCCGATCTGCCGGTTTTCGAGGCGGCTTTCAGCGACGCGCTGCAGCGGCTGCTTGCCGATCCGGACTTGGCGATGCGGGGCACTCATGGGGCGATCGCCGGTCTGACCGCACCGCCCCTCCGCACGCCCGCGACCGATACGCGCGCGCTGGGCGAAGATATGGCCGCCGCCGTTTTTGGAGGGATATTCCCATGAGCAAGCACAAGACCGCGGGCGAACTGAAGCGAATGGCCCCTCCGGCCCGACGCGCCGACAAGGCGACCGGCCACGCGTGCGGCGGGTGCGGTGCCAAGACCGGAGGAGGCGGGCAATGCGCGAAATGCAGCCACGACGAAGGTGCGGGCATGGGCGCGCTGGCGGAATTCCTCGGGCACGATCTGGCCCATGTCGCGACACATTCGAACGATCGCTCGCAGGAGCTGTCGGCGCTCGGATTCCAGCTTGGCAGGGCCGCGAACACGAACGGGCGATTGCCGCCGGTCGACACCACCCGCCAGTTGCTGGCGCACGGCCTTGCCGGGATGATGCAGCAACCTTCCGGCAGCGGCGCCATGTCGGTCAGTTCACCGTCGGACGGTGCCGAGCGTGCGGCGCGGCAGATGGGGGGCCGGGTCGCCGCCACCAAACCGGGGACGGCGACGGGCGAAACTGTGTCGGCCCAACCGTCCCGGCCATCGGCGGGCGCGCGCCAGGGCGGGCTTTCGGGCGTTTTCGGCCCGCAAGCCGGTGAAGGCCGCCCGTTGCCCGACGCGCTGCGCGCCGAAATGGAAGCAGCTTTCGGCGCCGATTTCCGGGCGGTGCGCGTCCATGACGACAGCGGTGCCGACCGGCTGAGCCGAAGCCTGGAGGCGCGTGCCTTCACCTATGGCAGCGACATTTTCTTCGCGGACGGCAGCTTTGCGCCAGAGGCCAGCAACGGCAAGGCACTGATCGCGCACGAACTGACCCACACCCTTCAACAGGCGCAAAGCGCACCTTCGATCGCACGTGACGGCGAACGCAAGACGACGCTGCAATGCGTCAACGAAAATCTGTCGAGTGCCGGGGTGGCCTCCTGGTTGCTGGCGATCGTCGGCACGACCTGCGGGCTGATCGGCGCCCTGGCCGGAAGCCCCACCGGGCCGGGCGCGGCCGGGACCGCAGCCTTTGGCGCAGCGGTGTGCATCGCCGGCGTCATCGGCTTCTCGGTCGGTGCTGTGCTTGGCATCATCACCGGCTGCTCCCGGGATCCCGATTTCCGCAGCGCCGGGGCGAATCCACGATGAGCAGGCGGGACACATGCCATGAATGCACTTTTCGCGTGGATCAGCGCCATTCTTTTGGGCGTCGTTCTTCTTGTCGCCTTGTTCTGGGGCAATTTTCAGGGTCGCACTGCTTATCTGCTGATCGGCGTGGCCTTCGTCGGATTGATCGCCGGCTTCCTGTTTTTCGTACGCTCGAAATAGCCGCGAGCGGGCAGCAGACGGAACACCGACGGCAACGGGCCGCCGCCCCATGACGACGGCCCCGCCCATTTCCCCCCGGCTGCTCAAGGGGGCGTTGATCGGTGTCGACCTGTTCAACCCGCTCGCCAGCATCATCGTCTTTCAATACAATCCCGACACCATGACGCGGCGGCTGGAGCCGCGGTCGATGACGGGCGCCGATGGCGACCGCGGCGAGGCCTATCGGCTGTCGGGCGCGCCCAAGGAAACCATCACCCTTTCGGTCGAAATCGATGCTGCCGACCAGCTGGCCGACGTCAACCCCGTCGCTGTCGCCAGCGGCGTCGGCCCGTCGCTCGCCGCGCTCGAAATGCTGCTCTATCCCAAAAGCCTGGCGGTCATCGCCAACGCCGCCATTGCCGCTGTCGGCGGCATCGAGATCCTGCCGACCAGCGGCCCGATGGTGCTGTTCGTCTGGGGGCCGAGCCGGGTGCTGCCGGTGCGCGTCGGCGCCATGACGATCACCGAGGACGCCTTCGACACGCTGCTCAACCCCACCCGCGCCAAGGTCGAGCTGACGCTCCACGTCATGAGTTACAACGACCTTGCGCTGACCTCGCCGGGCAACGCGCTGTTTACCGTCCATCAGATCACCAAGGAGGTGCTGGCCACCGCCAACATCTTCAACAGCGCCCAGAACCTCGGCACCGCGCTGCAGCTTTAGGACCCCGCGATGACCCCTGCCGCCAACAGCCGCTACCAGGGCATCGCCCGGACGACGCTGACCCGCGCCGACGGCACCGAGGTCGCCTGCCTCCAGCAACGCTACCTGCCCGATCCCGATGGCTTCGCTATGCTCGCCGAACATGTCGTTGCCGAAGGCGACCGGCTCGACAATATCGCCGCGGTGCTGCTGGGCGACCCGGAACTGGCCTGGCGGATCGCCGACGCCAATCGCGCCATGCGTCCCGGCGCGCTGACCGACGGCATCGGCAGGCGCCTGCGCATCACCCTGCCCGACGCCGTGGGGGCGCTGCCGAATGTTTGACAGCGGCTATCTGTTCCTGCTGATCGGCCCGGTGCCGGTGCCCCTGCCGGCGCCGCTGCCGGTCACCGAGGCATTGCAGAGCGTCGAGGTCGACAGCTCGCGCGATCGCAGCGGCTTCCAGCTGACCTTCACGCTCGGCAAGGCGTCGCCGCTGCAGCTGGCGCTGCTGCCGCTCGGCTTTTTCGACCCCATCGCCACGCGCGTCATCATCGTTGTCGTCGTCAGGGGGCTGCCGCAGGTCATCATGGACGGCATCGTTACCCGGCAGGAGGTGCAGCCCGGCAACAAGCCGGGCGAGGCCACCCTCACCATCACCGGCGAGGACCTGAGCGTGCTGATGGACATCGTCGAGCTGCGCATCCCCTGGCTGGCGATGCCCGAGGCGGCGCGCATCGCCACCATCCTCGCCAAATACGCCGCCTTCGGCGTGGTGCCGATGGTCATCCCGCCGCCGGTCATTGCCGTCGACAGCCCCACCAGTCGCTTCGACACGCAGGACGGCACCGATCGCGCCTATCTGCGCCAGCTGGCAACCCAGAGCGGCTATGTCTTCCAGGTCGAACCCGGGCCGCTGCCCGGGCAGAGCATCGCCTATTTCGGGCCGGACATCCGCCTGCCCGTCGTCCAGCGCGCGCTGAGCGTCAACATGGATGCCGACACCAATGTCGAACGCATCAGCTTCAGCCTCGACGGCCTCGCCAAGAAGCAGACGATCATGTTCCTGATGGACCCGGTCACCCGCAAGATCCCGATTCCCATCCCCATCCCGCCGATCAACCCGTTGCGGCCGCCGCTGGGGCTGCGCCCGGTGGTGCCGGCGCGCGTCGGCTTTGCCCAGAACACCACCCATCTGACCGCGTCCGAAGCCGCCAAGCGCGCCTTCGGCATCATGCTGGAAAGCGCCACCCCGGTCAGCGCGTCGGGCGCGCTCGATGTCGGCGCCTATGGGGTGCCATTGCGCGCGCGGATGATGGTCGGCGTGCGCGGCGCCGGCATCACCTATGATGGCCTGTATTTCGTCGACAGCGTCACCCACAATATCAAGCGCGGCGAATACAAGCAGAATTTCCAGCTGTCGCGCGACGGCATGGTGTCGCAAACGCCGGTGGTGGTGCCATGACCGCCGGCCCCTATTTCGGCAAGTACCGCGCCACGGTGTTCAACAACATCGATGCCGAAGGGCTGGGCCGGCTGCAGCTGATGATCCCCGATGTGCTGGGCCCGGTGCCATCGACCTGGGCGGAGGCGTGCACGCCGCTTGCCGGCCCCACCGGCCCGCCGATGGGGGCCTATCTGGTGCCGCCGATCGGCGCCGGGGTCTGGGCCGAATTCGAACGGGGCGACCTCAACTACCCGATCTGGAGCGGTTGCCGCTGGGGCGCGCGCACCGACATTCCGCTGCCCGCGACCATGGGCCTGCCGGTATCCCCCAACATCGTCTTCCAGACCCTGGGCCAGCACGGCCTTGTCATCAGTGACATGCCGCCCACCCCCGTCACCGGCGGCGTCACCCTGCAAAGTGCCACCAAGGCGATGATCGTCGTCAATGATTCGGGCATCTACATCAACAACGGCAAGGGCGCCTCCATCACCCTTGTCGGCCCGGTCATCACCATCAACAACGGCGCACTGGTCGTCACATGAGGAGGGGCTGATGCCGGGACCGCTCGTCCAGTTCGGCGCACAGGTGATGTGCAGCCACGGTGGCCAGGCGACCGCCACCGCCCCCAACCCGCGCGTCACCCTGGGCGGCGCGCCGAGCCTGACCATTGCCGCGCCGATGGTGATCGCCGGCTGCGCCTTTCCGCCGCCGCCGGCCGCCAACGGCCCCTGCGTCACCGGGCAATGGCTGATCGGCACCACCCGCGTCACCTCGAACGGCCAACCCCTGGTGGTGCAAAGCAGCGCCTCGCTTTGCGCCCCCACCGGGACGCCAATGCTGATCATCGCCGCGCAGCTGCGGGTGACGGCGATATGATCGCCATCGATTTCCCTTTTGCTTTCGCCGCGACCGGCCGCACCGCGACCTGCGATACCGACACCCATGTCCGCCGCATGATCGAACAGCTGTTGCTGACGCGCCCCGGCGAGCGCGTCAATCGCCCGGATTTCGGCGGCGGCCTGATGCACGCGCTGTTCGGCGCCGCCAGTCCCGAAGCCGCGCTGGCGCTGGAACTGACCGCCCGCGGCGCGCTCCACCGCTATCTGGGGGACCTGATCGAAGTCGGCGCCCTCACCGCCCGCGCCGATGATGCGACGCTGGTCGTCGATGTCAGCTATGCCATCCGCCGGACCGGGGACCGCCGCGTCGCCAGCTTCCCCGTCGGGTCGCCGACATGACGCCCGCCACTGCCCCCTGCTGCACCGGCGACGCGCGCCGCGCCGTCGTTCGCGCTGCGACGCACAACGGCTTCGACTATGTCGAGGTGGATTGCGCGCAGACGCTGCTGACCGTCACCTTCCTCGGCCGCGCGCCCGACGGGATCACCCCGGCACATCTGGTCATCGAAGGCGGCCGGCGCGAACGCGATCTGCGCGTCCTCGATGTCCGTATCGTTCCCGCCGACGACGAAGGGCTCGACGACGTCATGCTCGTCAGGGTCGACCGCCCCGGCGACTTTTCGAACTATCGGCTGCGGATCATCGATATCGACGAGAACGGTCATCCCACCGGCCGCACCCCCGCCGGCTTCGACCCGCGCTACACATCGGTCGGCTTCGGCTTCAAGGCCGGCTGCCCGGTCGACCAGGACCCCGCCGACACGCCGCCCTGCCCGGTGCCGGTCCATGCCGCGCCGGCGCTCGATTATCTCGCGCGCGACTACCAGGGCTTTCGCCAACTGCTGCTCGATCGGCTGGCACTGACCATGCCGGGCTGGACCGAGCGCCACGCTCCCGACCTCGGCATCACGCTGGTGGAAATCCTCGCCTATGCCGCCGACGATCTCAGCTACTATCAGGACGCCGTCGCCACCGAAGCGTTTCTCGGCACCGCCCGCCTGCGCACCTCGGTGCGTCGCCACCTGCGGCTGGTCGATTACCGGCTCGGCGAAGGCTGCAATGCGCAAGCCTGGGCGCGGATCAGCCTCGATGGCGCCGATACCCTGACGCTCGACCCGCGCGATATCATGCTGCTGCCGCCGCTGCCCGGAGTCGAAGCGCCGATGGCACCCGCCGCCGACCATCCGCTCGAACCCGGCACGATCGTCTTCGAACCCGACGCCAGCGTCGCCGCGATCACCCTGTACGCCGACCATGATGTCATCGAATTCTATGATTGGAGCGGCGGTGCGCAATCGCCATCCCGATGCTGCCTGCCGGTCGGCGCCACATCGGCGACGCTGAAGGATCCCGGCACCATCCCGCCGCCGCCGCCGCCCGACGACAATGATTGCACCCCCGACGCGCCCCCGCCCGATATCGACGCCGGCGTCGGCGCCGGGCAATGGCACCGGCTCAAGCTCAGCCCCGGCGACGTCCTGATCCTCGCCGAAATCATCGGTCCGCAGACCGGCAACCCCGCCGACGCCGACCCGATGCACCGCCACCCGGTCCGGCTGACCAGCGTCCGCCCGGGGCATGATCCGCTCAACGGCCAGCTGGTCATGGACATCGCATGGTGCCCCGAAGATGCGTTGCCCTTCCCGCTCTGCCTGTCGGCCATCGGCGGCCCGCCCGACTGCGCCGCCCTGTCCCCCGTCAGCGTCGCCTGGGGCAATATTCTTCCCGTCGACCACGGCCGCAGCGTTGCCGATGACCTTGGCCGTGTCGGCACCGCCCGCACCGAAGCCGATTGCGCCGACGCCTGTACCCCGGCCGAGACCCGCATCATCCCGTGGCGCTTCCGCCCGGTCCTGCCGCAACCCGGCCTCAGCTTCCTCGCCCAGCCCGGTGACGACGGCCATGCCTGCGGCGGCTGCGGCCCCCGGGCCGCCACCGCGCGCGGCACCGCCACGCCCGATGGCGCCATTCCCGCCGTCACCCTGACGGATAGCAGCGGCGCCCGCTGGCTGCCGCGCCCCGACCTGCTCGACAGCGGCGCCACCGACCGGCACTTCGTCGTCGAAACCGAAGACGACACCGCCACCCTGCGCTTCGGTGACGACAGCAACGGCCGTCGCCCTGCCGCCGGCGAGACGCTGCGCGCACATTACCGGATCGGCAACGGCCCCGCCGGCAACATCGGCGCCGACGCGCTGGGGCTGATCCTGTTCCGCAACCGCTATCCCACCGGCGTGACCTTGCGCATCACCAACCCGCTGCCGGCGCGCGGCGGCACTGCACCCGAAGCGCTTGCAAGCGCCAAATTGCGCGCTCCCAGCCAGTTCCGCCGCCGCCTTGCCCGCGCCGTCACCGCGAAGGACTATGCCGATATCGTCATGCGCGACTTCGCCGGCCAGGTGCAGCGCGCCGCGGCATCGCTGCGGGTCAGCGGCGTGCGCACCGAAGTCCGTGTCGCCATCGATCCGCGCGGCCGTGCCGAACCGGACCCGGCGCTGCTCGGCTGCATCGCCCGCCACCTCGATGGGTATCGGCGAATCGGCCATGATGTCCGCGTTGTTGCCGCGATGCAGGTTCCGGTGGCGCTCGCGGTCAGGGTCTGTGTGGCGCCCGACCGTATTGCCGACCATTTGCGCCGCGCCGTCCGCGACGCGCTCGGCACCGGGCCGGGCGGCTTCTTCCACCCCGACGCACTCAGCTTTGGCACCGGCATCGCCATCAGCCGGATCCTGGCCGCCCTGCACGCCATCGACGGCGTCACCCATGCCGAGGTGACAGCCCTCCACCGGCTGTTCGAAGCCCCCGATGGCGCGCTGGAATCCGGCTTGCTGTCCATCGGCCCGCTCGAAATCGCCCGGCTGGACCAGGATCCGGACGCGCCCGAAAACGGCCAGCTGACGATCGTGATGGGGGGCGGACGATGAGCTGCGACTGCGGCACGAGCAACTGCGGCTGCTGCGACGGCATCGCCGTCACCACGCCCCGGCCGGTTGACAACCGCCCCGGCCTTGCCGCCATCGCCGCGCGCATCGGCAGCCATGGCGATTTCCGCCAGTCGCTCCACGCCCGCCTGTCGCAGCACCGATTCGCCGACGGCAGCCGGCCGTTGCAGGCACTGACCACGCGCGACCCCGCTGATCCGGCGATCGCGCTTCTCGATGGCTTTGCCTGCCTCGGCGACCTGCTGACCTTCACCAGCGAACGCATCGCCAATGAATCCTATCTCGGTACCGCCACCGAATTCCGGTCGGTGCAGGCGCTGGCGGCGCTGATCGGTTATGTGCCGCGCCCCGGCGTGGCCGCCAGCGGCTGGCTGGCGTTCGAAATCGACCCGGCCACCACCACGGCTGTCACCATCGCCAGGGGCATGCGCGTCCAGTCCGTCCCCGGCCAGGACGAGCTGCCGCAGAGCTTCGAAACCAGCGATGCGCTGGTGGCGCGGGCGGCGTGGAATCGCATCGGGTTGCGGCTGGCAGCGCCGCAGGTCGCGCCCGACACCGATCTGTGGCTCGCCGGCACCGCCACCGGCCTCAAGCCCGGCGACGCGCTGCTGTTCGACAGCGGCGGCGGCGCGCCGGCCCCCATGCGCGTGCTGACCGTCACCCCCGATACCGCCGCCGACCGCACGCTGGTGCGCTTCGAGCCCTGGCGCGCCGCCGGCATCGCCGACCCCAAGCTTGCCGATATCCTTGCCAACACGCCCGCCGGCGTCACCGCTGCCGGCATCGCTGCCGCCGTTGCCCAGTTCCAGGCAGCGCCGCCCGACAAGGCCCGGGCGATGGCTCCGGCGCTGATCGCCCGCATCAAGGCGGCGCAGGCCGGCCTCAGCACCGCCACCGGCACCCCCTTGCGCGTCTGGCTCGATGCCATCGGCGCCCAGGTGGAGGCGCTCGCTGCCGCACCCGCCGCTGCCGCCACGAGTGACCCCGGCACCAGCGACGACCAGCCCGACCGTGCCCGGCTGCGCATCGACAGGCTCGCCGTGGCGCCATCGCAGCCCCCCGCGACCGCTGCGCGACTGGTGCGCAGCAGCGCCGCGAGTTTCCGGCTCGGCGCTGCCGCGACGTTGCAGCTGCTGCGTCGCACGGCGCCGGCGGTGGGGGATGCCTATCCGGCGGCGCTCGCCGGGGACCGCGCCGCGGCGCCGCCGCAACCGCTTAGGGTCTATGCGCTGCGGCTGCGCACCGGCCTGTTCGGCCGCGCCTTCCCCAAGCGCGTCGCCAGCCTGCAACGCACCGTCAGCGACAATGTCCGCGCCTTCGAAACAGTGGAGGTCGGCGAATGGCCGATCCGCTCGGTCGCCGGAAAGACCGACCTGTTCCGCGAGAGCGAAACCGAAATCACCCTCGATTCGACCCAGGACGGCATCACGCCGGGGTCGTGGATGCTTATCGACATGCACGGCACCGGCGACACCGGCCAGCCGTGGATCGTTCGCCCCACCGCGCCGCTGCTGGTCACCCGGATCGATGCGGTCGAGGCCAAGCGTGCCCGGGCCGATTATGGCGGCAGCGGCGACGCTACGGCGCTGACGCTCGCCGATGGCAACCGCTGGATCGAATATCGCCAGCCCGATGGCGACAACGGCCCCGACCTCGACGACCAGGCCGCGATCGACCGCGATTTCCAGCTCATCCGCCGCACCACGGTCCATGCCAGGCCCGAGCTGCTGGCGCTTGCCGACGCGCCGATCACCGATGATTTCTGCCTCGCCGACAGTGACGCGCCGATCGAACTTGCCGGCCTCCACCCCGATCTCGAGCCCGGCCGTTTCGTCGTCGTCAGTGGCGAGCGCGCCGACATCGCCGATACGGCGGGCGTAATGGCGAGCGAAGTCGCAATGATCGCCCGCATCGTCCATGATGTCCGCGCCGACCCGCGCGCCACCGATGGCGCGATCCGTCCGCTCGGCGACCTCGGCGACGATGGCGATCCCGGTCTCGCGATGCCCGGCGACACGATCCACAGCTTCATCTGGTTCGACCGGCCGCTCAGCTATTGCTACCGCCGCGCCACGGTCGCGCTGTACGGCAATGTCGCGCGCGCCACCCATGGCGAAACCCGGGTCGAAGTGCTCGGCAACGGCGATGCCGCCAAGGCGCACCAGCGGTTCGCGCTGAAACAGGCGCCGCTGACCTTTGTTGCGGCGGCAACGGCACGCGGCGCCGCCGCCGCCCTCGATGTGCGCGTCGACGACATCTTGTGGCGCCAGGTCGACCAGCTGTTCGATTCCGGCCCCGCCGACCGCCATTACCTGCTGCGCCCCGGCGCCGATGGCCAGGCAATTGTCCAGTTCGGCGATGGCCGCGAAGGCGCCCGCCCGCCCAGCGGCAGCCAGAATGTCCGCGCCACCTATCGCACCGGCATCGGCCGCCCCGGCAATGTCCGCGCCCGCCAGCTCGAACAACTTGCCACCCGCCCGCTCGGCGTGCGCGGCGTCACCAACCCGCTGCCCGCCACCGGCGGTGCCGACCCGGAAAGCCGCGACCAGGCCCGCCGCAATGCCCCGGTGACGACCATGGCGCTCGACCGGCTGGTCTCGGTACAGGATCACGCCGATTTCGCCCGCGGCTTTGCCGGCATCGCCAAGGCAGCGGCCGTCCGCATCAGCGACGGTGCGCGCCGCCTCGTGCACCTGACCATCGCCGCCGAAGCCGATGCGCCGCTCGACCCCGGCGATGATCTTGTCGTCGCGCTGCGGCGGGCCCTTGCCGCACTGGGCGATCCCGGCCAGACGGTGCGCGTCGCCCCGCGCGAACTGCGGCTGCTCATCATCGCCGCGCGCCTGGCGATCGACGCCGACCGCAGCTGGGACAGCGTCGTCGCCGCCGCCCGCGCCCGGCTGTTCGACCGCTTCGGGTTCGAAAACCGCAGCCTGGCGACCGGCGTTTCGGCGAGCGAAATCATCGCCGTGCTGCAATCGGTGCCGGGCGTCGCCCATGTCGATCTCGATGTCTTCGGCAGCGTTGCGACCGTCGATGGTCCGTCCCGCCTGCCACTGACGCCGCCAGCCTTCACCAATGCCGTCGCCGCTGTCATCGACGCCGGCGTCATCCCCCGGCTGGCGGCGCTGCCCGCGCGGCGCGGCGAAAGCGGGATCTTGCCCGCCGAGCTGCTGCTGCTGTCGCCGGAGGTCCCCGCAACGCTCATCCTGAACGAACTCCGGTGACCGCCATGGTGCCAGACCGCGACCCTCGCCTCGACCGGCTCTACGACCTGTTGCCGGCGATCCACCGACGCCGCGATGCCGAAACCGGCAACGCCCTGCGCGCACTTCTCGAAATCATCGCCGAGCAGATGGTGTTGATCGAAGACGATATCGGCCAGCGCTACGACGATGCCTTCATCGAAACCTGCGCACCCTGGGCGATCCCCTATATCGGCGCCCTGGTCGGCGTCGCCTTGCCCGGCGCGGCGGCCGTACCGTCACGGCGCACCGTCGCCAACGCCATCCGCGACCGCCGGCGCAAGGGCAGCCTCGCCGTGCTTGCAGCGCTGGCGCGCAATGCCGGCGACTGGCCGGCGCGTGCCGTCGAAATGGGGCCGCTTCTTGCCCAGAGCCAGTCGCTGCGGATGCCGCAGCCGGCCCGCGGCCGCAGCATCGATGTGCGCAGCCCCGCGATGGCCGGCGCCGGCTTCGACAGCCGCGCCACCACCGCCGACCTGCGGCGGGACAGCGCCCGCGCCAGCGGCCGGCTGCCGGTCGAGGTCGGGCTCCACCTGTGGCGGCTGCGCGCCTTCAGCGTCACCCGCGCCCCGGCGGCGTGCTTGGAAGATATCGCCCCCAATTTCTACAGCTTCAGCGTGCTCGGCAATGACGCGCCGCTGTTCAACGCACCGCCGCCGGGCACGGACACGGTTGCCGGTCCCGCCGATGTCCCTGCCGCCATCGACCGTCACAGCTTTGCGGCGCCGCGCCCGCGCGGCAGCCGCGTCGCCACCGCCAACCCGGCCTTTTACGGGACGCGAACCGAAGATGGCGCCAGCGTGGCGCGCTCCGTCGCCATCTGGGCAAAGGGCTGGCCGAACGCACGCGCCGATGGCGCCGAGCCGATCCCCGCCGACCGGATCATCGTCGCCGATCTGGAAGACTGGCTGTACCAGCCGCCCAGGGACCATGTCGCCATCGATCCGGTGCGTGGGCGCATCGCCTTTCCGCCGCGACAACTACCGCGCCGCCAGGCGAGTGTGACCGTCAGCTATTGGTACGGCTTCAGCGCCGCCATCGGCGGGGGTGAATACAGCCGGCCGCTGTCGCAGCATGACGATGCCGAGGTGATTTCGGTGCAGGGCAGCGAGGCCTTGCGCCGCGCGCTGCTGCCCTGGCAGTCGGAGCTCGACGATGCCGGCAACATGGTCGCGCCCGCCACCCAGCCGCCCCATGCCGTCATCGAGATCACCGACAGCGGCGTCTACACGCTGCCCATCGCCATCCTGATCGGCAAGGGCAACAGCCTGCAATTGCGCGCCGCCCAGCACTGCCGGCCGGTGATAAAGCTCGCCGACTTCAACGTCGATGCCCCCGACAGCATGAGCATTGCCGGCGCCGAGGGCAGCCGCTTCGTCCTTGATGGGATCATGGTCGCCGGCCGCGGCGTCGCGCTGGAGGGCGGACTGACGTCGGTCACCATCCGCCACGCGACGCTGGTGCCGGGCTGGTCGCTGGAACCCGATTGCGACCCGCGCCGTCCCGCCGAACCGAGCATCGAAATCACCGACAGCGGCCTGTGCCTGGTGGTCGAACACAGCATCATCGGCTCGATCCAGATCAACAATGACGAGGTCCACACCGAACCGATCGCACTCCGCGTCTCCGACAGCATCGTCGATGCCACCGGCGCCGATTGCGACAGCCCGCAGTGCGAAGCGCTTGGCGCCGCGGGGTCGCGACTGGCCTTCGCCACCGCCTGCTTTTCCCGATCGACCGTCATCGGCCGCATCCATACCCATGCGCTCACGGGCGAAAACTGCCTCTTCCTCGGCCGCATCACCGTCGCCCGCCGTCAGATCGGCCATCTGCGCTTCTGCTATGTCGCGCCGCAGTCCCGCACGCCGCGGCGCTTTCGTTGCCAGCCCGACCTGACACCGGGCGTCGCGCCGCGTTTCGACAGTTTGCGCTATGGCCAGCCGCGCTATTGCCGGCTCGCCAGCGATTGCCCGCCCGAAATCAGCGCCGGCGCCGATGACGGCAACGAGATGGGCGTGTTCCACCATCTGCAAACGACAAGGCGGCTCGCCGGCCTCGCCGCGGCGCTCGACGACATGGCACCGGTCGGCACCGCCCCGGGCGTGGTCCTGGCAGATTAGGAGACGAGACATGAAGGGCGATTTTTCGCGGATCCGCTTCGACCCCCTGCACCGGTTCAGTCGGGTGCTTGTGCAACAGGGCCGGGTGACGCTCGATGCCGATGCCAATGAACAACAGGCGATCAACCTCCACCTCTTGCGCAGCCTCGCCGCCGATCTGATCGGGCGCCACGGCGGCCCGCAGGGCGGCTTTGTCGTGACGTCGGAAGCCGACGCGGAGGGCCGCGGGTCCGAACTCGTCATCGGCGCCGGCCATTATTATGTCGATGGCTGGCTGTGCGAGAACCCCGCGCCCACCGGCTATCGCGGGTTCGGCGAAACCCCGGGCCAGCCGTGGTTCCGCGATCCGCCCAAGGCCGAGCCCGGCGTTCATCTCGCCTATCTCGAGGTCTGGGAACGCCATGTCAGCGCCGCCGAGGCCGACCGCGGCGGCGACATCGCGGCGCCCGACGCCATCCGCGAAGTCGCCCTCGACGGCCCCGACACGACGTCGCGCGCCCAGGTCGTCTGGCAGGTCCGGCTGCAATCCGGCGCCAAGTTCGGCCTGGCACCGGAACAATCGCTGTCCGACGAGGAATGGCAGAAACTGTCCGAAAGCTGGTTCCCGGCCGCGCGCGGGCGCATGTCCGCCAAGGCCGCCGAAGCCCCTGTCGATACCGGCGACCCGTGCACCGTGTCCCCCCGCTCCCGCTATCGCGGCATCGAGAACCAGCTTTACCGGGTCGAGATCCGGCGCGGCGGCACGGCCGCTGCCGGCGCCAGCCTTGCCTGGTCGCGCGAGAACGGCGCCGTCACTCTGCCCGTCGCGCAGATCGCCGGGGCGCGGGTCACGCTCGCCGACGCCTGGCGCGACGAACGCTTCGCGCTTGCCACCGGCGATATCGTCGAACTGGCGGACGACAGTGCCGGGCTGGGGGCCGAGGCATCGCCGCTCTACCGCATCATCGCCTATGATCCGGACAGCGCCACTGTCACCCTCGATCGCAGCCCGGTCGAAACCAGCGACGACCCCGCGCGCCCCGTCCTGCTCCGCCGCTGGGACCATGGCGTGACCCGCAGCCTCGTCGATCACGAAGTGCCGCTGGTCGAAGACAGCTGGCTGACGCTGGAAGACGGCATCACCATCCGCTTCGACAGCGACAAGGCGTCGCCCGCGACCTACCGGGCCGGTGACTATTGGCTGATCCCGGCGCGCGTCGCCCTGGGCGACGTCCTGTGGCCGCGGGATGGCACTGCCGCGCGCGCACCCCGCGCGATCCCGCCGCACGGCATCGAGCGCCATCGCGCGCCGCTGGCCATCGTCATGATCGGCGGCGACGGATCGATCAAGGTTACCCGGGACCTGACGCGCCGCTTCCGATCGCTCGTCGAACTCAGCTGACGGATGGGGCGCGATACCCGGCCAGCGCCAGCGCGCCGTCGAGCGCATCGCCGAGCGGCGGGCGCAGCCGGTCGACCGTTCGCGCCCGTAGCCAGGGCCGCATCCGCGGCGCCAGCCCGCCCATCAGCGTGCAGCGCGTCGCCCCGCGTTCGAAGATCGTCTCGATGAACCGCTCGATATGCAGCACCGCGTCCTCGACGATGGAGCGCGCGATGGCATCATCGGCTTCGGCATGGTCCATCACCAGCGGCGCCAGCTTGCCATAATCGCCGGCGCCCGCGCCATCCATCCAGGCGATGACCTGCGCCGTGTCATGGCCGAAACGCTCGGTGACCGCCTGGCTGAGCGGCGTCGCCTGCGTCCGCCCGTCGAGCGCGCGCAGCGCATGGCGGACAGCGCTCAGCCCCAGCGCGGCGCCGCTGCCTTCATCCGAGATCGGAAAGCCATAGCCGCCGATGGTGAAGTCGCGCCCCGCGGCGCGTACCTGCGCGATGCTGCCGGTGCCGATGATCAGGATCGCGCCGTCCGCCCCGCCATGGGCGCCGAGATTGGCGACCAGCGCGTCGGTGGCGTAGACAACATCGGCAAAGGGAAAGGCGAGATCGGCCAGCGCCGCGCGCACGCCCGGCCGCGAAATGCCGGCGATGCCCATGCCGGCGCGGATCGTCGCCATCTCCGCTGCCGACAGGCCGGCCGCCGCCACCGCCTGGTCGGCGACATCGCGCAGCGCGGCGTGAAGCGGTTCGATGCCGATGCGGGCGTTGGCGGGGCCGCCCTGGCCGGTGCCGATCACCACGCCGTCCGCGTCGATCAGCCGGGCGCGGCAATTGCTGCCGCCGGCGTCGATGCCCAGGAAATAGCTCATGCCGCCTCTACCTCGCCGCCGATCCAGCTTCGGGTGACCTGCCGGTCGGCGTCCAGATGCACCAGGTCGGCGCGCAGCCCCGGCCGGATCGCACCCGTGTCGCCATCGATGCGCAGGAAGCGCGCCGGGTTGCCGCTGGCCAGCTTCGACGCCGCCACGATCGACACGCCGAGCAGGTCCATGGCGTTGCGCACCGCCGTCGCCATGTCGAGCGCCGACCCGGCCAGCGTCCCGTCGGCGCCGCGGCAGGTGCCATCCACCACGCGAATTGCCTGGCCCATCAGCGTGAAGCTGTCGGCAACCCCGCCCACCGGCGGCATCGCGTCGGTGACCAGCATGGCGCCGTCCAGCCCGCGCGCCGCCAGCGCGATGCGCAATGTCGCCGGGTGGACATGGACGCCATCGACGATCAGCCCGAAATGACTGGCGCGATCATCGAGCGCTGCACCGACCATCCCCGGTTCCCGGCTGCCCAGCGGCGTCATCGCGTTGAACAGATGCGTGAAGCCCGCCAACCCCTCCGCCAGCGCCGCACGGGTCGCGCCGTAATCGGCCATGCTGTGCCCCGCCGCCACGATGACGCCGGCCGCCGCCAGCGCGCGGATCGCGCCGGGCGGCGCCAGTTCGGGCGCCAGCGTCACCAGCCGGCGACCGCGCGTCGGCTGCAGCAGGACCGCCAGGTCGACCGGCGTGAACCGGGCGGCATCGTGAATGCCCTTTTTCGCCGGGTTGAGGTGCGGGCCTTCCAGATGCAGCCCCCAGACCCCCGGGACGCCCGCCGCCAGGGCCGCCTCCGTCGCCGCCATCGCCCGCGCGATCACCGCGGCATCATCGCTGATCAGCGTCGGCAGCAGTGCGGTGGTGCCGAAGCGGCGGTGCGCCCGGGCGATGGCAGCGATGCCGTCCACGTCGGGCCGGTCGTTGAGCAACACATCGCCGCCGCCATTGACCTGGGTGTCGATGAACCCCGGCAGCAGCCAGCCGCCCTCCAGACGCACCACGCGGCAACTGCCCGGCAGCGCGTCATCGGGCACCAGCCGCAGGATCCGCCCCTTGTCGATCAGTAGCGCATGGCCGGCGATGACCGCATCCGGCTGCACGATCGCCGCGCCGACAAGAGCAGTGACGCTCATAGGGTATGGGTCACCTTGGACAGGTGCGGCGGCCGGTCGGGATCGAGCCCCCGCGCCAGCGCCAGCGCCTCGGCCAAACCGTAAAAGCTCTGGATCGCCGCCAAGGCAGCCAGCAACGGGTGCGCCTGCCAGGGCAAGGGGAGTGCCAGCGTCGCGGTGGCCGTGTCGTCCGGGTGCCCGGCGGCGATCACCTGCGTGCCCCGCGCCCGGAATTCCGTCAGCCGCGCATGCAGCCCGGCGCGCGCCGCATCGGTCGCGCCGAACGCCAGCACCGGGACGCCATCGCCGACCAGCGTCATCGGTCCATGTGCGACTTCGGCGCTGCTGAACGCCTCGGCGTGGATCCCCGATGTTTCCTTCAGCTTGAGCGCCGCCTCGCCGGCGATCGGCAGGGTCAGCCCGCGCCCCAGCACCAGCATCGACGACACGTCGCGCAGCAGCGGCACCGCCGCGCGCCAGTCCTCCGCGGCCGCGAGCACCGGGGCGATCTGCGGCAGCAGCGCCAGCAGTTCGGCGTCTTCGGTCCATTCGGCGACGAGGTGGATGATCGCGACCAGCGTGCCGACGAAGCTCTTGGTGGCAGCAACGCTGATCTCGGGCCCCATGTGGACCGGGATGCAGATGTCGGCGAGCGCCGCCAGGGCGGACTCGGTATCGTTGACGATGGCGACAACCAGCGCGCCCTGCCGCTGCGCATCGCGCGCCGCGGCGATCAGGTCCGGGCTGCGCCCCGACTGGGAGATGGCGAGCAACGGAACCCCGGCGAAACGCGGCGACGTCGCCTTGTAGATGGAGCCGATCGACGGCGCCTGGCTGAGGACCGGCATTGCCGCCCGGGTTTCCAGCAACACCTTGGCAAAGCCCGCCGCATTGTCCGAACTGCCACGCGCCAGCGTCGCTGCGAAGGGGGGCGCAAGCGCGCGGAGCCGGGCACCGGTCGCACGCATCAACGCCGCATTGCGGACGATCTGCGCGGCGCACAGGGCCGGCGCTGCCTGTGTCTCGCGCGCCATCAGGGAAGCCGGCAGCTGCATGGCGGGACAATACCAAAACCGATTGTGCGATCAATTGGATTTAATTTGGTTGCATCGCGCACGGCCGCAGATAATACCAGCTGACACGCCTGTCGTTCGTCTCACGCAGAGGCCATATGCAGACCGAAACCGTCGATCCGCGTTTTGTCGATATCGATCGATGGCCCACCGCCGTCGCGGTGGCGGCAATGTTCGAAGGCCAGCTTGCCGCGATCGCCGCGGTCGCCGCGCAGGTCGCACCCATCGCCGAAGCCGCCGAAGCCGCCGCGGCCCGATTGGGCGATCGCGGGCGGCTCGCCTATGTCGGCGCCGGCACATCGGGGCGGATCGCCGTGCAGGACGGCGCCGAACTTCATCCGACCTACAACTGGCCGCAGGACCGGCTGGTGTTCCTGATGGCCGGCGGCCTCGCTGCACTCACCGAAGCCGCCGAAGGGGCGGAGGACGACGCCGACGCCGGCCGCGCTGCGATCGCCGGCGCGGCGATCGGCGCCGATGACGTGGTGATCGGCGTCGCCGCCAGCGGCCGCACCCCCTATACCGTCGCCGCGATCGACGCCGCCGGCGCCGCCGGCGCGCTGACCATCGCCATCGCCAACAACGCCGGCTGCGCGCTGCTTGCCCTCGCCGACCATGGGCTGGTGGCCGTCACCGGTACCGAAGTCATCGCCGGGTCGACGCGGATGAAGGCCGGCACCGCGCAAAAGGCGATGCTCAACCTGCTGTCGACCGCTATCATGCTGCGTCAGGGGCGCATCCATCGCGGCCTGATGGTCAACATGCGCATTTCGAACGACAAGCTGCGCCAGCGCGGCGAAGCGATGGTCCGCGATCTTGCCGGCGTCGATACGATGCGCGCCGCGCAGGCGCTCGATGCCGCCGGGCAGGATATAAAGCTCGCCGTCCTCCTCGCCCTCGGCGCAGCCCCCGACGCCGGCCGCCAGCTTCTCGATCGTCACAGCCATGACCTGACGCGCGCCCTCACGGCCTGGCGCGCGGAGGCCCGGCATGCGTGACCTTCTGGTGACCCGCGGCGCCGACGGCACGCCGCTTTACCTTCAGTTCGCCCGCAACCTGCGCGACCATATCGAAAGCGGTGCCATCACGCCCGGCGATGCCCTGCCGTCCGAACGCGACCTCAGCGAGATGGCGGGTATCTCGCGTGTCACCGTTCGCAAGGCGATCGAGGCGCTGATCGACGAAGGGATGCTGTTCCGCCGCCAGGGGTCGGGCACGTTCGTCCTGCGCCGCATCGAAACGCCGGCGTCGGTGTTGTCGAGCTTCAGCAGCGATGCCCGGTTGCGCGGCGAAGACCCCGGCGTCTTCTGGATGATCAAATCCTATGCCCAGCCGACCGAGGAGGAGGCCGCCGCCTTGTCGATCCCGCCGTCGACCCGCGTCGCCCGCCTCGGCCGCGTCCGGCTGTCGGCGGGCGAACCGCTCGCCATCGAACATGCCGTGGTGCCCGCCGACTGCCTGCCCGACCTGACCAGCATCGGCGATTCGCTGTATGAAGCGATGGGCCGCAGCGGCTTTCGCCCCGTCACCGGCACCCAGCGGGTGCGCGCCTCGCTCGCCACGCCGACCGAAGCCGGGCTGCTCGGTGTCCAGCAGAACAGCGAAGTGCTGCGCATCGAGCGCGTTACCCGCGTCGAAAGCGGCCGCGCCGTCGAATTCACCCGTTCCGTCTATCGCGGCGACCGCTATGACATCGTCACCGAACTGAGGGGCATAGGTGCAGAACCCGACTGACGTCGCCGCCATGGCAACCGCCGACCTGACCGCGGCGCCGGCGCCAGTCGCCGCGCCGACGCGGCTGCTCCGCCTCTATCTGCTGCTCGGCTTTTCCGCCGGCCTGCCCTTCTACATGTTCAATGCGGTGCTGACGCTGCGGCTCGCCCGCCATGGCGTCGATATTGTCGTCATCGGCTTTTTCGCCTGGATCGCACTGCTGCCGACCTTCAAATTCGCCTGGGCACCGCTGCTCGACCGCTACAGCGTTCCCGGTTTCTCGCGCTTCTGGGGGCGGCGGCGCGGCTGGATCATGCTGTCGCAACTCGGCATCTTCCTGTCGATGGTCGCGATGGCCTTCACGTCGGATGACCAGAACCTGCCGCTGACGGCGCTGTTCGCGTTGCTCCTCGCCTTCTGGACGACGACCCTGGAAGTCGCGGCCGATGGCTGGCGCATCGAGCTCGCGCCCGGCCAGGCGGAACAGGCGCCGATCGTCGCTGCCAACCTCTGGGGTTATCGCAGCGCCATGGTCGCCGCCGGCAGCGGCGCCGTGCTGGTCGCTGCCCGTTCGGACTGGACGCTGGCCTATCTGACCATCGCCGTTGCCGCCTTCCTGCCCTTTCCCATCCTCGCCGCGATGCGCCCCGAGCGCCCCGACACCCCCGGTCGCACCCGCGCGCTGCTCCACGGCACCGCCATAAGCCTCGCCATCATCCTCGCCAGCGCCGTCGCTACGGCGGGCATCGGCTGGGTGCTGCTGTCGGCGGTCCAGGGTGCCGGTTTCACGGCCGAGACAAATGTCACCCCCATCGTCCTTGCCGTTGCGCTCATGCCCTTTGCGGCGCTTGCCATCGCACTGCCGCGCATCAATCGCCTCGCTGCCGACGCCCCGGCGCGAATGCCGGCGTTCCTTGCCCCCTATGTCGAACTGTTCTGGCGCTATTCCTACGGCATCCTGCCGCTGCTGGCCTTTGTGTCCTTCTATCGGATGGGCGATGTGCTGACGCTGACCCTGTCGCACCCATTGTGGAACGCCGCCGGCTACAGCCTCGAACAGATCAGCATGGCCGATGGCGTGGTGGCGTTGACCTGCAGCATGGCGGGGGTGGCGCTGGGCGGATTGTGCGCGGCGCGGTTGCCGATGGTGGTGGCGCTGGTCATCGGCGCCTGCGCCTCGGCCATCGGCAACTGGGTGTTCGTCTGGCTGTGGTTTGCCGAACCGTCGTCCTGGGTGCTGTACGTCGCCGCCGGCGTCGACCAGTTCGGCCATGGCCTGGAAGGCGCGGTCTTCGTTGTCTATCTGTCGATGCTGGTCAGCCCGCGCTACCCCGGAGCCCAATATGCCTTTCTGTCGGGCTTTGCCTTCCTGCTGCCACGACTGATCGGGGGCGCCGCCGGGACGATCCAGAAGCAGATCGGCTATGACGGCTTCTTCATGCTGTCGGGGGCGCTCAGCCTCGCTGCCATCCTGCTGCTGCCCTTCGTCATGCGGCTGCGCCCGCGCATCGCCGAAACGGAACCGCTCCCATGATCGACACCCTCTGCGAGCAGGCCTTCGCCCCAGCCGCCGCTTCCGTCGCCGACGGTCGCATTCCGGGTGCCACGCTGGGCATCGTCACTGCCGACGGCCGCCACGCCGTGCGTGTCGCCGGTGCGGCAGCGCTGGTGCCGGACCATGAGATGCTGACCCGCGGCCATTGGTTCGACCTTGCGTCGGTGTCGAAGGTCATCGCCACCACCACGATCATCCTGCAGCTCGCCGACCAGGGCCGGCTCGATCTCGACCGGCCGCTGACCGACGCCATTCCGGACCTGCGCCAATATGATGTCGCCAACGCGGCGGAACGCAAACTGACCTTCCGCGACTGCCTTGCGCACCGCAGCTTCCTGCCCGCGGTCGAACCCATCTACACCTACGGCGACGACCCCGCACGGCTGCGCGCCTTTGTCCTGCAACGCGAATGGCGGCACGGCCCGCCGGTCTATTCGGACATCAACTTCATCCTGCTCGGCATCGCCATCGAGCGCATCACCGGCGCGCCGCTGTCGGACTGGCCGCTGGGTGACGGCCTCGCCTTTGGGCCGCCGCCGGGCCCCGCGGTCGCGACCGAGGCCTGCCAATGGCGCGGCCGGGTGATGAAGGGCGAGGTCCATGACGAGAACGCTTATGCGCTCGGCGGCGCCACGGGCCATGCCGGGCTGTTCGGCACCATCGACGGCGTGCTCGGCTTCGCGCGGGCGCTGCTCGCCGACGAGATCCTGTCGCCGGCAATGCTGGCCGAGATCCGCACCCCGCAACTGGGCCATCGCACCTGCGGCTGGGAACGTGCCTTTGCCGGCTGGCCGGGCGGCAACGCCTGTTCGCCCGAAACCATCGGCCACACCGGCTTCACCGGCACCGGGCTGTGGATCGACTTCGACCATGGCTATGCCTGGTCGCTGCTGACCAACCGGGTCCACCCGACGCGCCATTCCGACAGCGGGATCATGCCTTTGCGCCGCGCCGTCGGCGACGCACTGGCGCACGCCTGGAAGGATCAGTGATGCACTATGGCTGGCTGCTTCTCTCACTCGCCGCGCCCGTTGCGGCCGCACCCGACCCCGCACTGCTGCCCCGTGTCGAGGCGGTGCTGGCGCAGGGGCCCGCAGGCACCCGCTATGGCCTGATGGTCACCACGCTCGATGGCGAACCGCTGCTGGCGATTGCGCCGGACCAGCGCTTCATCCCGGCGTCCAACACCAAGATGTTCGTCACCGCGACGGCCTATGCCGATCTGCCGACGCTGCAGCAGGCAGCGACCGGCACCGGCGTGCGGCTCGAAACGGTCGACAACGATGCGATCGACGTCGTCCTTCACGGCCGCGGCGATGCGCTGCTGGCAAGCGCTGCGGGTTGCACAAGCGACTGCCTGCAAACGCTCGCCGATGCCGTTGCCGCGCGGACCCGGCGTGTCCGGAATGTCATCGGCGACGACAGCTGGTTCCCTGCGGAACGCTGGGGACCGGGAATGAGCTGGAACAATATCGAATCGCGCTATGGCACCGGCATTTCGGCGCTGACCCTCGACGACAACGAAATTGCCGCCACGGTCACCCCCGGCGCCATCGGCACCACGCCGGCGGTCGTCGCCGCGCCCTATTACCGGATCGACAACCGCCTCCTCACCATTGCCGGCAAGGACCGGGCGATCACCACCGAACGCGCCCCCAATACCGACCTTGTCCGCCTCACCGGCACCATCGGCGTCGAGGCGCCGCCGGCAACGCTGTATTTCAGCCTCGACGACCCTGCCCATTATGCCGCCTGGCGGATGCGCGACCTCTTGCGCGAACGCGGCGTCGCGGTGACCGGCGCCATCGCCACCCGCCATCGCCCGCTCGCCCCCAGCGACGACCCCGCCATCCGCGGCGGCGCCCCGGCGCCGCGCCCGCCGCAGCCCGAAATGCTGGCGGTGCTGCCCGCTCCGCCGCTGGCCGACGACATGCGGATCATCAACAAGCAGAGCCAGAACCTGCACGCGGACCTGATGCTGCGCCGGGTCGCACGGCAATCCGGTAGCGGCTCGATTGCCGATGGGCAGGCGGTGCTGCACCGGCAGATGACACAGGCGCGGCTGCCGGCCGACAGCTTCACCTTCGCCGATGGGTCGGGCATGTCGTCGTATAACCGTGTCACGCCGCGCGCCGCGGTGACGCTCCTCGGCTGGATCGCACGTCAACCCTGGGGCACCGCCTGGCGCGAAACCCTGCCGATCGCCGGCGTGGACGGCACGCTGCGCAATCGCTTCAAGGGCTCGGCGCTGGAAGGCAAGCTGCTCGCCAAAACCGGATCGCTCAACGCCGCCCGCGCGCTGTCAGGCTATTTCATCAGCCGCAGCGGCCAGACGCTGGTATTTTCGGCGCTTGCCAACGACATGCCCGACGGGACCGATGCCGAGGCCAGCGCCGCCGTCGACCGCGCCATGGTCGTCATTGCCGAGGCGTTCTAACCCCGCGCCGGCGCCAACAGCGTTCGCGCCGCTGCATTGGCATCGACCGCCTGCTTGCTGAACCACAAGGGCTGCATGTCGCCGGCGAGCCAGCGCCCGTAAAAATCCTTGTAGTGCGGCGATCGCGGGTCCGCCGACTGGCCCGGCAGCAGCAGGAAGCGGCTGTTGTCCCAGGCGCCGACGTCCGCCACCAGCAGATAGCTGGCCCCGTGCGAGACCCGAAAGCTGCGCTTGGGCACGCCGCGCGCCATCGGCGTGAAGCCGTCCCCACCCGACCGGCCGCCGTCGATCCTGGGAAAAGCAGCGGCGATTCCGGGCAGCGACGCCAGCGGGTGCGCGATCTCCACCCGGTGCAGATCACCCCAGCGCCATTGCGCCGGGTCGGCACCGCCGTGCTGAAGCGCCTTCTTCCACCCCGCCACCAACGCCCGATCGATGAGCGCATCGCGCGCTGCCATCGGCTCCGCCCCCAGCAAAGCGCCAGGGGCCGCAAGGCTTTCGAGCATGTCATGAAGATTGACCGTCGGCACCAGCGCCCGCGCCGCGGCCGGCACCACAAGCGCGTGATAGCCGCTGAGCAGCTCGGGCATCACCATTTCGTACAGCAGCGCTGCCGCGCTGTCGGCGCCGAGGCCGTTGTCCCAGCCCCGCAGCAGCGCCGCCGCCGGCGCCGCCTCCGCCGACACCGCCGTGGGAATCAACCTGACCAGCGCCCGCGCCGGCAGCGACTGCACGTCATGCTGCAGTGCGATGCTGTCGGTGATCCGGTGCTTGGGCTGAGCCCGCAACACCTCGGCGATGCGGTTGTAGCGGAACGGGTCGCTCCATTCGAAGCTGATGATCTTCTGCCCATAGGGGTAGCCTTCGGGCAGGTTGAGCTGGTTGGCCGAAGCAAACCAGCCTTCCTTCGGATTGAGCACATGCGGCATTTCGGCGACAGGCAGCAACCCGGTCCAGTCGAAGTCGCCGTCGCCGGGCGCCGGCAACAAGCCGTCGTGCCTGGGCCGGCGCGGGGTGAAGCCGATCGTCTGCCAGCCGGTGTTGCCGTCGATATCGGCGTAATGAAAGTTGGTCGGCGACACATGCAGCTTGAAAGCACGGTGGAGCGACGGCCAGTCGGTCGCGAGGTTGATGGCGATGATCGCGAAGCGCATCAGCGCGCCGGGCAACATGCCGACATTGGCCAGCGCCACCGCACGCTGCCGTGCCGGGTCCTGCGACACGATCGGGCGGCCGCCGGCATAACGCTGCGTCACCTGCTGCGCCGGCCCGCCCTTCACGGCGATCGCGTCTTCGTGGATCTCGAACCGCTTCCATTCCCCCTTGTGCCAATAGCGCTCGGGGTCGCCGTCCGCCGTGCGCAGGATGAAAAGGTCGGTCTGGTCGATGTGAAAATTGGTGCGGCCAAAGGCGAAACGGTCGGTATGCCCCTGCATGATGCCCGGCAGCCCGGGCGACCCGGCACCGATCACGTCGAGCCCCGGCGCGGTCAGATGCACCATGTGCCGCGGGCTGAAACCGCCGATGCCGAGGTGCGGGTCGTTGGCCAGGATCGGCCGACCGGTGGCGCTGCGCGCGGCGGCGATCGTCCAGGCGTTGCTGCCCTGCGCGAACCGGTCGGCACGCCGGGCCGCAGCATCGGGCGTCGCTTCCTGGATGGTGTCGAACGGCACCGGCCGTGCCGACGGCGCCAATATGCCGAGATCGGACTCCTGCACGGCAGCGACATCGAGGCCCGCCGGCACCGTGAATTTCCACGCCGGACGCAATGGTGCCATCACCCGGTCGATTTCCAGCATGCCCATCGCCTGCAGCCGGGCGCGGCGCACCTCGTCATCGGCGTCACCCGTGTCGACACCGCGGATCCGCGCCAGGTCGCGCACGTCCCAGCGCAGCGGGCTGATGCCCAATATGGCATATTCCGCTGGCAGCTGGGTCGGGTCCGCCGCCAATTCGGCGATCCGCGCGTTGATGCCGGCGACATAGCCCTGCGCGCATTCGAGAACGTCGGGCGGCACGATCGCCAGTTCGGCATCAAGGTCGCCGCGATAATGAAACAGCCGCGCCGCCGTGTCGGCCGCGACAAAGCCGGGACCGAAAACTTCTGCCATGCGGCCCAGGTCGCGGCGATGATCGAGGTCGATCTGGAACAGCCGGTCGCGTGCCACCAGATAGCCCTGGCCGAAATAGGCGTCGTGCAGCGAACCGGCGCGCACATGCGGGACACCGAGCCTGTCCTCGATGATCTCGATCGGCCCTCGGGCGCCCTGCACGCGCGCTGTCGGCTTGCCGCCGGCGGAGTCGGTCTCGCCATCGCGTGCCGGGGTGGCCCGTGTCGGCGTGCACGCCGGCAACGCCAGGGCGGCAACCGAGGCCATCAGAAATGCGCGCCGCTCGATCAAGACACCCTCCTGCCGAAACGATGCGCCCGACCGGTCACCGTTTCCAACCCGACCCTACAGGCTGTCCGACGCGGCGCCAGAGCCGGTCGTCCCGCCGCCATTCCCCAAAGCTATACCTTTGGCCCATCCAAGTAATACCAAATCTATTGACCCGCCTTTGCCACGTTGTAACGTCATTGTCATGGCAGCGCCGGTTGGCGCGCTGGGTGCCGGTCATTTCGCGGCACTCGCGGGGTCGTTCAAAGGGGGTTGCAATGCGTGGTCTGCGGCAGGTTCGTCATTCGCTGGTCTGTTCCACTGGCCTTGGTCTCGCCACGGCGGTGCTCGCACTCGCTGCGCCCGCCGGCGCGCAAACCGCGGCGCCCGCCGCAGCCGATCCCGATCCCATTGCCGAACAGATCATCGTCACGGGCACGCGCGTCGTGCGCGACGGCTTCCAGTCGCCCACGCCGCTGACCGTGCTGTCGCAGCAGGAAATCCAGAACCAGTCGCCCACCAACAACCTCGCGGATTTCGTCAACCAGGTCCCGGCGCTCGCCGGCAGCACCCGCCCCGCCAATTCGCGGCTGGCGATCAGCTCGGGCCTTGCCGGCATCAACACACTCAACCTGCGCAACCTCGGCGAAGTCCGCACGCTGGTCTTGCTCGATGGCCGTCGTTCGGTCGGCTCCACCATCACCGGCCTCGTCGACATCAACACCTTCCCGCAATCGCTTGTCAAAAGCGTCGAGATCGTCACCGGCGGCGCCTCTGCCGCCTATGGCTCCGACGCGGTGGCCGGTGTCGTCAACTTCGTGCTCGACAAGAAATATACCGGCTTCAAGATCGACGTCGACAACGGCATCAACAGCAGCGGCGACGGCTTCAACTACAGCGTTTCCGCCGCTGCCGGCATGCCCTTCGCCGATGGCCGCGGCCATATCCTGCTGTCGGGGGAATATGCCCATCGCGATGGCATCTTCAGCGTCGATCGCGACTGGAACCAGATCGGCTATCGCACCCTCGTCAACCCCAACTATACCGCCACCAACGGCCAGCCTGCCAACCTCGTCGTCACCGGGGCCGGCACCTGGAACACGACGCCCGGCAGCATCATCCGGTCGCAGGTCGGCGGCAGCACCGTGCTGCGCGGCAAGTATTTCGACCTCGGCGGTGCCGTGAAGAACTACAATTTCGGCACGCTGACCGATGCCTCGCAGACCGTCGGCGGTGACTGGCAGGTCAACGATACGTCGCGCCGTATCGGCCTCGATGCCACCGACGACCGGCGCGGCGCCTTCGGCCGCGTCAGCTACGAAGTCGCGCCCTGGCTCGAAGTCTATGGCCAGGCTTCGTACAACTGGAACAAGACGCTGTTCAACGCAGGGCCGCAGGCAGCGACCTTCTCCCTGACCCGTGACAATGCCTATCTGGTCCAGGCACTCGGCGCAGCGGCGCTGACGGGGGTCACGTCGGTGGCGCTCGGCACGTCGGCGGCCGACCTGCCCTATCGCAAGAACAACAGCGACCGCCAGGTGCAGCGCTACACGCTCGGCGCCGGTGGCGAATTCCAGATGTTCGGCAACAAGTCGATCTGGAGCGCCTATGCCCAATATGGCCAGACCGACGCGCACGAGCAGCTGCGCGATATCATGAACAACAACCGGATGGCGCTGGCGACCGACGCCGTGTTCGCGCCAGCCGGCAACGCCCTTGGCGTCGCTGCCGGGACCATCGTCTGCCGGTCGACACTGACCGCGACGACCAACGGCTGCCTGCCGCTCAACCGGCTCGGGGTCGGTGTTGCCAATCCCGCGGCGGTCAGCTGGGTGCTCGGCGACCCCTATCGCGACCAGCGGTTCAAGCAGACGGTCGCCGGCGTCAACCTGTCGATGACACCCTTCGCCACCTGGGCCGGCGATGTCAGCGTTGCCGTCGGCGGCGAATATCGCAAGGAGGAAGTCTCCGGATCGGTGCCGACCGAGTTCCAGACCGGCTGGTCCGTCGGCAACTTCCTGCCCACCTTCGGCAACTACAATGTCAAGGAAGCCTATCTCGAAACCGTCATTCCATTGGGCCTGGGCGCGGAGTTCAACGGCGCCGTGCGCGCCACCGATTATTCGACCTCGGGCTATGTCACCACCTGGAAGGCCGGGCTGACGTGGCAGCCGATCGAGGACATCCGGCTGCGCGGCGTCGCCTCGCGCGACATTCGCGCGCCCAACCTCAACGAGTTGTTCCAGTCGGGAACGTCGCGGACCAACACGTTCGGCACCGGTTCCGGCCTTGGCCAATATGCGGGCCGGAACTTCCGCGAGGTCACCACCGGAAACCTGTCGCTGCGCCCGGAAAAATCTGATTCGCTGACCTTCGGCGGGGTTTTCCAGCCGCGTTTCGTGCCCGGCCTGTCGCTGTCGGTCGACTGGTATCGCTTCAAGGTCAAGGACGCCATCAGCCAGTTGTTCGCCGATGACATCGCGCTGCGCTGCAACGAAGGCCGCCAGGACTTCTGCAACGCCATCACCGTCGATACCAGCGGCGTGCGGGACTTCGTGGTGGCGGCGAGCCCGTTCAACTTCGCACAGATCACGGTGCGCGGCATGGATTACGAAGCCAGCTACGCCGTGCCGCTGGCCCGGATGTTCAACGACAGCCCCAGCAGCCTCGTCCTGCGCGGAACAGCGACCAACTATCTGGAAAACACTGTCAACAACGGCATTTCCATCCCCGTCGACACGGTCGGCCAGAACAGCGGGCAGACCAGCGGCACGCCGAAATGGATCTTCCGCATGGCCGCAACGTTCGACACACCCGCCTATTCGATCACCGCCGTGGGCCGCGGTGTCAGTTCGGGCACCTACAACAACACGTACATCGTCTGCACAACGGGCTGCCCGGCCAGCACGCCGACCAACCCGACGGTGAACGACAATCACATCGCCGGTACGTTCTACACCGACCTCAATTTCACCGCCAAGATCAAGGTGGGATCGTCGGACGGCCAGTTGTTCCTCAACATCACCAACCTGTTCGACAAGGACCCCATCCTGCTGCCGGAAACCGGCCTGTCGGCCAATTCGTCGTTCAGCGACCTGCTGGGCCGGGCGTTCCGCGTCGGCCTGCGCTTCCGTACCAACTGATGGTGATGGGTGGGCGAACCGCCCACCCATCCGATCAGGAACAGCCGGCAGGCGTTGGTCGCAACAGCGCCCGGCCGGCCCGGGTGCCGGTGGTCACGCCGTTGTCGACTGCCAGTGCGCCGTTGACGAACAGCTTGGCGACGCCGACGCTCAAGACACGCGGGTGGAGATAATCGGCACGCGGCGCGTAGCGTGCCGGGTCGATCACCGCGACATCGGCATAATAGCCGGGCCGCAGATACCCGCGCCGGTCGAGCCGATACATGTCGGCGGTCAGGCCGGTCGAATGGCGGATGAACGCCGGCAGGCTGATCACGCGCCGACCCTTGACATATTTCACATATTTTTCCGGAAAAGTGGCAAACATGCGCGGATGGCCGTCGGAGCCGTCCGACGAGGTGACGACCCAGGGCTGCTTCATGAACAGGTCGACATCGGCCTGCGCCATGTTGAACGATGCGACCGATGTGCCGCCCTTGCGGCCGGTGCCTTTCCCGTCGATCCCGGCCCGGATGATGCGCAGCGCCGCATCGCGCGGATCGATCCGCCATTCGCGCGCCACCTGGTCTAGCGTCTTGCCCGTCCAGTCATAGCCCGCCGCAATCAGCAGCAAGGACTTCGCGCCGCCGCGCCGCCGCATGTTCTCCTGCATCTCGGTACGGATCTTTGCCAGCGTCGCCGGGTCGTCGAGCCGCTTCAGCAGCGCCAGCGGCCCGCCATCGACCGCCCAGCCGGGCAGCAGCGACGCATCGAGGCTCGATCCCGATGCCAGCCATGGATATTGGTCGGCCGTCACCTCCTGGCCCGCCGCACGGGCCGCGTCGATGACGTCGATCACGGCCTGGGCCTGACCCTGGACATCGATCCCCAGCGCCTTGATATGCGCGAAATGCACCGCCATGCCCGCCGCGCGGCCGATGGCCAGCACCTCCCTGACCGATCCAAGAAGACCGATGGTATAGCTTGATTCATCGCGCTGGTGGGTGTCGTAGATGCCGCCGCGCTTTCCCGCTTCTCTGGCAACGGCGATGACTTCGGCGGTCTTGGCAAAGCTCTGCGGCGGGTAGAAGAGCCCCGTCGACAGGCCGGCGGCGCCCTCGCACATCCCCTTGGCGACCAGCGCCTGCATGCGTGCCAGTTCGGCCGGATCGGGCGCACGGGCATCCTGCCCCAGGACGCGCTGGCGGACCGCGCCAAAGCCGATAAAGGGAATGATGTTGGTCCCGATTCCCGACGCCGCCAATTTGGCCGCATCGGCGCCGACATCGGGCGTGCCATAGCCATCGACACCGATCACCACGCTGGTCGCGCCCTGATCGAGCCAGGCAGCGTTGACCCGGGTTGCCGGATCGGAGGACCGAATGAAGCTGTCGGCATGGGTATGCGCATCGATGAAACCGGGGGCGACGATCATGCCGGCGGCATCGATGGTGCGCTTCGCCGACACCGCCGCGTGCGGGCCGACAAAGGTGATGCGGTCGCCCGTGATCGTCACATCGCCGACATAGGGTTTGCCGGTTCCACCGTCATGGATCATGCCGCCGCGGATCAGCACATCGGCGGTTTCGGGTGCCGGCGCCGCCGCCGCGAGCAGAGCCACCGTGACGACGAGACCGGCTGCCTGCAGCAGCAGGCGGGAACGGTTCCGGCTGGGGATTTCGCGCATGCAGGCGATGGCTTTCAGAAAGGGCGGCGGACGCCCACCATGGCCCCGATGCCCCGGCATCGTCCAGCCGCCATGGTTGCGCGATGCCATAACCCGATGGCATAGCGCGCGCGACACGGCGAACGGGACCTTCGACCATGAACCTGCGCCAGATCGAGATCTTCCACGCCGTCTATCTTCACGGCAGCGTCAGCGCCGCCGCACGCGCCCTCAACGTATCACAGCCCGCCGTGACGAAGGTGCTGCGCCATGCGGAGCGCGCGATCGGTCTGCCACTGTTCGAACGCACCAAGGGCCGGCTGATCCCGACCGTGGATGCCCACACGCTGTTCACCGAAGTCGCCGACATCCACGATCGCGTGCGCTCGCTGCGCCAGGCCTGCCACAACATGCGCCAGGGGCGCGGCGCGCTGCTGCGCATTTCGGCGCTGCCGTCGCTGGGCCTGGGCGCCATCCCCGCAGCGGTGGCCGAATTCCTGCGCGACCATAGCGATATATTGTTCGACCTGCAGACGCTCCACCATGATGAAATGGTCCGCAAGCTGTACGATCGCGAGACCGATATCGCCATCGGCTTCGAAGTGCCGCCGTCCGCGCCCGTTGCGCACCAGGTGATCGGCGAAGGCGAGTTGGTGGTGCTCTATCCCGAGGCGGCAATGCCCGATGCGCCGCCGCGTTTGCACCTCGATGCCCTGCGCGGCCATCGCTTCATCAGTCCGGTTCAGGCGGGTCCCATCGGCCGCATGCTGTCCGCCGAGCTCAACCGCCTCGACGTCGAACTCGACGAAGTGGTGTCGGCACGCACCTATTATGTCGCGGCGGCGCTGGTGCGCGCCGGCGTCGGCATGGCCATCGTCGACAATTTCACCGCCAATGCAGCGGTTGCGGCGGGCCTGTCGAGCCGGCCGCTGCAACCCGCCATCACCTTCGATATCCACGCGGTCTATCTGCAAAACCGCCCGCCGTCGAAAACCGCATCGGAGTTCCTGGCGCGGCTGGCACAGGTGATCGAGAATCTATAGCATCCGGCTATAGGCCAGATGGGCCTTGCTATGGGGCAAGGGCGCCTTGGCTGCGCTACCATGGCTGCTCGCCTCCAGCCCGGGTTCCGAAGCGTGATGATTGCCACCCCCTATCTCCTCTACCTCGGCCATTCCAATGACGAGATCGGGATCAAGACATCCCGCGGACTGGCCGTTTTCCGGCCCGATATCTGCGTCGGCGAGTTCCGCCATGACGATTGCCGGTTGACGCTCGGACTGCCGCGGATGGGGTTTGCCGATGCCTATCACGCCGGGGCCCGGACCTTGGTGCTCGGCATTGCCAACGCCGGCGGCCGATTGGGTGCGGAGCTTGTCGAGGATGCGCTCGACGCCATGGCCGCCGGGCTCGACATCGCCTCGGGACTGCACCAGCGGCTGAAGGATGAACCGCGACTGGTGGAGGCTGCCGCTCGCCTGGGCCGGTCCCTGCACGATGTGCGCGACCCCCGACCCGATATTCCGGTCGGCACGGGACGCCGCCGCGCCGGCAAGCGGTTGCTGACGGTCGGCACTGATTGTTCGGTGGGCAAGATGTACACGACCCTTTGCCTCGCCCGCGCGCTTGCCGATCGCGGCATTGCCGCCGATTTTCGGGCCACCGGCCAGACCGGCATTCTCATCGCCGGAAGCGGCGTGCCGCTCGACGCCGTGGTCGCCGACTTCATTTCCGGCGCCATCGAGCAGATTTCGCCCGACCGGCACGACGGGGGCTGGGACCTGATCGAAGGCCAGGGCTCGCTGTTTCACCCGTCCTTCGCCGGCGTGTCGACCGGGTTGCTGCACGGTGCCCAGCCCGACGCCATCATCCTGTGTCACGACCCGCTGCGCAGCCACATGCGCGGGCTGCCGCATTATGCCCCCCCGGGCCTTGCCGAATGCCTGGAAGCAAATCTGCGCGTCGCCCGACTGACCAACCCCGACGTCCGGGCGGTCGGCATTGCGCTCAACACCGCCGCGCTGCCCGCAGCCGAGGCAAGCGCGCTCTGCGATCGTACAGCCGCCGCGCTAGGGCTGCCCTGCACCGACCCCTATCGCCTGAGCGTAGCCGACATCGTCGACACACTGGTGGAAGCATTCGACTGACAAACGTCCGTCGGCGCCCTGAATCCATCGGGGTATAGCCACATGCGCAATCGACAGCGGCGGCTTGGCGAACCCATTTCGGGGCACAGGCTATCGGCGAAATCGGGACCCCGGGGGCACCGGCCGTGGCCGGTGGGGGCCATGTGCAGCGGCAGGATGCCAGCCTGAAGTTCGCCGATGCAACGCAGGTTGCGGAGGTCGTCGATCGGGCGGAGCCGTATCGGCTCCCGAATGACGCGCGCGTCGCCAATGCACGGCCAGACCATCAACGCGTCCTGATCGTTGTTCCCTGCCTCGACGAGGCCGCCAATCTGCCCGACCTGTTGCCGCAGCTTGCCGCCGAAAACCCCGCGGCGACCATCGTCGTTGTCGACGGCGGCAGCACGGACGGAAGCAGGGCGATCGTGTCAGGCCTGGCGCAGCGCCTGCCCGGCCTGCGCCTTCTCGACAATCCGCACAGGATCCAGAGCGCCGGCATCAACCTGGCTGTCGCTGCCTATGGCGACGGCCATGACTGGCTGGTCCGGGTGGACGCCCATTGCCGTTACCCGGCAGGCTTCGTCCCCATGTTGCTGGCCGCTGCCGACCGGCGCCACGCCGCCAGTGTCGTGGTGCCGATGGTGACGCGGGGCGATTCCTGTTTCCAGCGGGCCGCGGCGGCAGCGCAGAATTCGATCATCGGCACCGGCGGCGCGTCGCACCGCAGGCTGGGCGACGGCGGTTATGTCGACCATGGTCACCATGCCTTGTTCGCGCTGGCAACATTCACCGCCGCAGGTGGTTATGACGACAGTTTTCCGCACAACGAGGATGCCGAGCTCGACACGCGGTTGACGGCACGCGGCGTACGTATCTGGCTCGAACCCGGCGCCGCGCTGGTCTATGCGCCGCGGCGCACGCCGCAGGCCCTGTTCCGCCAATATGTCAATTACGGGCGCGGCCGCGCGCGCACGGTGGCGAAACATCGCCTGCCGCTCAAATTGCGCCAGACCCTGCCGCTGCTGGTTTTGCCGGCGGCCGTCCTGGCCGTGCTGGGCACGGGTCTTGCATTTTTTCTGGCGCCGGCCTTTGGCGTGCTGGCGCTGCCGGCACTGGCCTGGGCAACCTGCTGCGCCGGGTTCGGCCTCTGGATGGGGGTGCGGGACCGGTCGCGCTGCGCTGCACTCGGTGGCCTTGCGGCCATGATCATGCATCTGGGCTGGTCGATGGGCTATTGGCAAATGCGATTCTCGGGCTCGGTCCAGGCCGCAACATCCTGAGCAATCCGAACTTATCAAAAGCAGTACTGCCATCGAAGGCGTTTGCCTGCGGCCAATAGTTTGACAAAGTCCTAACGATACGGAGGCGATCGAAAACGCATGGGCTGCAGGCAAAGCGGTCCTGACCGTAATTCGAAGCATCGGTTCAAATTGGGGGGCTTGGGTGAACAGCAACCAGATCGGCGTTGCATGTGGCAACCGCAACGATGACGGGCATTCGTCGCCGCGCGGCCACGCAGCGGGACGGCAGTTCCGCTTGTGGCCTGTCATCGGTGGCCTGTGTGCCAGCCTGCTCCTGCTTGGCTGTGACAAGCAGCCGGGTGGCCAGGTCGTGGCCGTTGTCGGCGACGACGAGATCACGCTGACCGAATTGCGCGCCGAAGCGCGCACGCCGCCGACGGCAGCCGAGCCCGAAGTGCTTGCCGCCAATGCGGCCGCGCTCGAACGGCTGACCGACCGCAACCTGCTTGCCAAATATGCCCGCGACAAGGGGTTCGACCGGTCCCCCGACTATGTGGCCCGGCGGCGCCAGATCGAACAGCAGCTGCTGGCCACGCTCGCCATCCGCGAGCTTGCCGGCACGCCGCCCAAGCCATCGCCGGCCGAGGTGCAGAAGTTCATCGATGCCAACCCGACGCTGTTCGCCCAGCGCCAGCGCCTCGACATCGATCGTATCCAGCTGGCCGGGCGGGTCGACCAGCCCGTCATCCAGTCGCTGGTCAAGCTGCAGGATCTCGATGCGACCGCCGCGCGGCTGACAGCCGAAGGAATCCAGTTCCGGCGGGGACGCGGCGTCTTCGACACGGCCAGCGTCGACCCCGGCGTGGCGAAGCAGATCGCCGCTCTGCCCGATGGCGAAGTCTTCGACCTGACGATGAACGGAGCGACATACATTGCGGCGATCACCGGCCGCGCGCCGCTTCCCAGCACGCCCGCGAACTGGAACGGCCTGGCGACGGCCGCGGTGGCCCGATCGCAGGTCGCATCGCGGGTCGAAACGGAACTTGCCAAGCTGCGCAAGGCGACACCGATCCAATATGATGCCGCCTATCGCCAGGCCAAAAAGGCACCGGCGGCGTGACGCCATGACGGCCTTGGCATCAACGGGCCGGCGGTGACCCGGCACCTGGCCTATTTCGTCCATGATCTCGGCGATGCTGCCGTCGCACGCCGGGTCCGCATGATCCACGCGGGCGGCCTCAGGGTCACTGTCATCGGCTTTCACCGGCACGGCACGCCACCGGCGTTCATCGACGGTGCGCCCACACTCGACCTTGGCGCCACCGCCGATGGCCGCTTGCTGCAGCGCGCCGGGGCCGTGCTGCGCACATTGCTACGTTTCCGGCCCGTCGCCGCCGCCATGGACGATTGCGACATGGTCATGGCGCGCAACCTGGAAATGCTGGTGCTCGCCAACCGCGGGCGCGGTGGCCGCCGACTGGTGTACGAATGTCTCGATATCCATGGGCTGCTGCTTGGCAACAGCCTGGCGTCACGCCTCATCCAGCGGATCGAACGCAACCTGCTGCGGCGCGTCGATCTGGTCATCACCTCCTCCAGCCGTTTCATCGACGAATATTTCCACAGGCGGCGATCGACGTCCGTCCCGCTGCTGCTTGTGGAAAACAAGGTGCTGGCGCTGACCGGCCGGGCGCCGGTGATCGGCGAAGCGCCGCCGGCGCCACCATGGGTGATCGGCTGGTTCGGCATGCTGCGCTGCCGCCGCAGCCTGCGCATGCTGATCGAAATGGTACGCCGATCGGGCGGCGGAATCGAACTGGTGCTCGCCGGCGTGCCTGCGGTCAGGGAACTCGGCGATCTGTTCGAAGTCGCAAAGACGGTCCCCGGCATTCATGTCAGCGGCGCCTATGGCCCCGACGATCTGTCGTCGCTTTACAGCCGCGTCCACTTTGCCTGGGCAATCGATTATTTCGAGGAAGGGCTGAATTCGGCCTGGTTGATGCCCAACCGCCTTTACGAGGCATTGGCCCATGGCGCCGTCCCGATCGCGCTTGGCGAGGTCGAAACCGGCGCCTGGCTGCAGCGCCACGCCGTCGGTCTTGTGGTCGATACGGCCGACAATGTGCCGGCGCTGCTCGATCGACTGCAGCCAGCGGATTTTGCAGTGCTGCGCGCACGCGTGGCGCAGTTGCCGCGATCCGCGGTCGTCGTGGGCCCGGCAGCATGCCACGCACTTGCCGCCGCGATTGCGGATGAACAGCAGCCAGTTGCAGTGGCAGCCTAGAAATGCCGTTCGGGGATCCTGATCGTGTCACCGGCACGGACGATCACTGGGCCTGTCCGGCGCAGGTCGAGCAGAGTCTCGGACGTTTCATTGGCGCGCCGGATGAAGACCTTGCGGGTGTTGGCCCGGTACGTGTAGCCGGCAGCGGTCGCCACGGCCTGCTGCAGCGTCAGGCCGGTGGACACGGCATATTCGCCCGGCCGGCCCACTTCGCCCAGAATGTAGAAGGGGCGGAACGACACCACCTGGATGCTGACCCGCGGATCATTGAGGTAACCATCGGCCAGGGCCTTGGTCAGCGCCACCTGCAACGTCTCGACCGTCTTGTCGGTGGCCGCAACATTGCCGATCAGCGGAAACGACAGGTTGCCGCCGCTGGTCACGACATATTCCCCGCTGAGATTGTCTTCCCCGAAAACGACGATGCGAACCTTGTCACCGGGGGCGAGCGTATATTCCACATTGGGCGCCGGCGTTGTCGCCGTGACGCTTTCGGCCGCCTGCGCGGTGGCACCCATGTGGAGCGGCAAGGCAAGCGCCACCAGCAGCAAGAACAACGATTGCAGAATTCGCATCATCCTCATCCCCCATTCCGGCCGCATTCCGCGCGGCTTGCCGGCAAGACCGCAATCGATGGAGCGGGTTGCCGCCGGCAACTGATGAAGATTTGTTTAACCCAAAGCCACGACGGTGTGAATGCCGTTCGAGCGATGCCAGCGGCGAAACGACCTCTCAGAATCGGTGGTCGGCGATGACTCTACACAGCGGCATCTGCGTCATCATCCCGGCCTGGAACGCCGAAGCCACGATCGTGCGGGCGGTCACCTCGGCGCTGGCGCAACCGCAGGTCGCCGAAGTGCTCGTCGTCGACGATGCTTCGACCGATGGCACCGCACAGTCTGCCACCGACGCCGATGACGGGTCGGGACGGTTGCGCGTTCTTTGTCAGCCCCGCAACATCGGGCCCGCGGCAGCGCGCAATGTCGCGATCGATGCCAGCACCGCGCCGCTTCTCGCCATCCTCGATTCGGACGATTTTTTGCTGCCCGGGCGTTTCGCGCCTCTGCTGGCCACACCTGGCTGGGATGCGATTGCCGACAACCTCGCCTTCGTGCCCGAGGATCAGGTTGCCGCGCTGGCACCGGCCACGCTCGACCACGGCACCGCGTCGCCACGACGGCTGTCGCTGGCGGAATTCGTCCTCGGCAACATCAGCGTTGCCGGCCAGCCGCGCGCAGAACTAGGCTTCGTCAAGCCCGTCATCCGCCGCTCCTTCCTCGCGGCTCATGGCCTGCGCTACGACGAATCGCTGCGACTGGGAGAAGATTACGCGCTCTATGCGCGCATTCTCGCGCGCGGCGGGGCTTTCCTGACTGTCGCGCGCTGTGGCTATGTGGCCGTCGAACGCGCCAGCTCGCTCAGCGGCTGTCATCGCGGTGTCGACCTCGCCAACCTTGCCGCTTCAGACCTGGCGTTGCTCGGCGAAGACGGTCTCGACGATTCGGCACGTCGCGCGATTCGCCGCCACCGCGATCAGACCGCCGCCAAGGCCCGGCACCGGCGCTTTCTCGACATGCGGCGTGCGCAGGGCCTGCCCGCGGCACTCGCACAGGCGCTGCTGCGACCGCACCAGGTTCCGCCCCTGGCCTTCGCCATCGCGCGTGACAAATGGCGCGACCGTCACCCCGGCGCGCCCAAGCCGGCACAGGTGCGTTATCTCTTCGCGTGACGCCTCGGGAGCCGGCGCCGCGCCGGGTTCGCCGGCCTTGGGCCCGCTGGTTTCCGTTGTCATCCCGGCGTTCAACGCAGGGCGATATCTGGAATCGGCAGTGCAATCGGCGCTGGCACAGACGCTGACGGCAATCGAGGTGATCATCGTCGATGACGGATCGACCGACGATACGCTGGTCGTTGCAATGCGGCTGCAGGCCGGCGACGCCCGGGTCCGTGTCGATCGGTTGGCGCGGAACGCCGGTCCGGCGGCGGCGCGCAACCGGGCGCTGGAGCTGGCACGCGGCCGCTGGCTTGCCGTTCTGGACAGCGACGATGTGATGATCGCGTCACGGCTGGAGATGTTGACCGCGGCGGGCACCCGCGTCGATGCCGATATCGTCGCCGACAATTTGCTGGTGTTCGGTGACGGCCAAGCCGATGTCTTCCTCGATCGCGCCACCCCGCCTGGCTGGATCACAGCGGTCGACTATCTGCGCCGAACGGCCATTTACGGTGATGGCCCCAACCTCGGCTATCTCAAGCCGCTGATCCGCGTCGACCGGTTGCGGGCGGCCGACATCGGCTATGACGAGCGTCTGCGCATTGCCGAGGACGACGATCTCATCGTCAGGGCGCTGCTCGCCGACCTGCGCTATTGGTTCGAGCCGACCCCGGGCTATGGCTATCGTCGCCACGCCGGATCGACGTCGCACCGGCTGTCGCTCGCCAATGCCGAGGCCATGCTGGCGGCGGGCGAGCGCCACGAAGCCGCCGGCGTCGGCCGGGCTGCCGAGATTCGCGCGGCGCTGGCGCGGCGGCGTCGCGCCTTTCGGAAGGCGCGCGCCTTTGCAGCGCTGGTCCAGGCGCTAAAGGACCGGCGGCTGGCTGCGGCCGCCGGGATCGCGGTTGCCGATCCCGCCGCCGTCGTGCTGCTGCACATGCCCATCCGGGCCGCACGCGACCGGTTCCTCGCCCGGTTCCGTCCCGACCGGCCGCGACAGCCGCCGCCACCCGCGCCGGCGACAGCGGCGGCGCTGGCAGCGCTGCGTCCCTTCGGAGTGGACGCATGACCACGCGGATCGACATCTGCGTCTGCACCTTCCGGCGCGCGTCGCTGACGCAAACGCTGGCATCGCTGGCGGCGCAGGCGTTGCCGCCCGGCATCCAGCTACGGGCGCTCGTTGCCGACAATGACGACACGGCGACCCGAAAGGCCGACATCATCGCCGCGGCAGAGGGGCTCGGGCTCGACCTTCGCTACATCCATGCGCCTGCGCGCAACATCTCGGTGGCGCGCAATGCCTGCCTCGATGCCGCCGATGCCGATTGGCTGGCGTTCATCGACGATGACGAGGTCGCGACGCCCGAATGGGTTGCGGCGCTGCTGGCCGCACGCGGCGACGCCGATATCGTTTTCGGCGTCTCCCAGGCGCGCTATCCCGATCCGGCGACACCGCGCTGGGTGGTGCGCGGTGATTTCCACAGCAACCGCATGGCCGGCAATGACGCCGCGTGGAACGGCTATACCGCGAACGTGCTGATCAACCGGCGCTTTGTCGCTGCCCGAAAGCTGCGCTTTGCCACGGCGCTCGGCGAGACCGGCGGCGAGGACACGATGTTCTTTTTCGATGCCCATCGTGCCGGCGCGCGCTTCGGCTATGCGCCGGCGGCGATCGTGCATGAAGACACGCCGATCGCCCGCGCCGGGCTGCGCTGGCTGGCGTTGCGCCGCTTTCGCTCCGGCCAGATCCATTATCTGCTGCTTCAGCGGCAGGGCAATGGCCCGCTTGCCGGCATGACCGCTCTGCCCAAGGCCCTCGCCTGTTTCGCCCTGGGGGTGGCGTCACTGCCACGGCCCGACCGGGCGGCGGCGGCGGTGCTGCGCGGCATGCTGCATGCCGGTGTCATCGCCTCGATGCTCGGCCAGGCGCCCTATCGCGAATATGCCGTTCGCGCGCCGGGCAGAGCGGCAGGCGAGCCGGGCTAGGCCGCTTGCCACTGGCCGGGACGACCGTCCAGCGACCCGAAACCCTAGCGCTTTTTGAACACGACACCGAAATTGTCGCTGTACCGGCGGCCGACCAGGGTGCGTCCGACGACCGGGAGCGACTGCCAGCGGGTGTGCAACAGCTTGGGAATCGTGCCCGCATCGGTGTAGAAGAAGTGCAGGCGATCAAAGCCCGCCTCGCGCCCGGCGCGATCGAAATCGACTTCGCTGACCGGGGTGATGTGCGCCGGATAATTGCTGTCGTCGAACTGGGCGTGATGGCCGCGTGCGGCCATCGTGAGGATCGACCGGTAGCTGCCGGTGTTGGGAGTCGTCAGCACGGCAGTTCCGCCCGGACGCAACAACCGGTGGATCTCGCGCAGCATCGCCCGCGGGTTTTCCAGGTGCTCGATCACTTCGATGGCGACAATCAGGTCGAACATGTCAGGGCCTAGCGGCAGGTCGGCATTCAGGTCGCCCCGATGCCATTCAACATCGGCGGCAACGCCCGGCGGACGCGCCATGATGTCGGCAGCGGCAATCGCGGCGGCTGGAAAGGCCGCGCGCAGGCTTGGCAGGAAGCTGCCGCTGCCCGACCCGAAATCGAGAACATGCGCCGCCGCCGGGCACGCCTGGCAAGCTGCGGCAAGCGCCACCCGGTGAATGTCGCTGCTCGACGTTCCGCCCGACTGGACGGCGGCGGCAAGCCTGGCCTGTTCGATACCCGGCATGGTCAAGCACTCCGCGCCACGGCGCCCTTCAAGAGGCGCATGATGTCGGCCGGCACCGCCAGCGGCAGCCCGCCAAGCGGTGCGCTGTCCCCGACCAGACGTCGCATGGCCGCCGCGACTCGGGACTGCGGTGCCAGCCATGCCGGGTCGGCAAGCTCGCCGGCATAATGCCTGGCAAGCGCAGTGTAGGGCGACAGATCGTTGTAGACGGCAAGGAACCGCTTGCGCACCGATTTGCCGGCAGCGTCACGCGGCCACCACGGCCGGAACCCCTGCGAATGGACAAAGGGCGGCATGCCGTGGCGCAGATGCGCCAGCCGTTCGGCCACCGTATAGCCCGACGTCCCGAAGAACTGGATGATGTCGTCACCGCGCGCGAGAAAGCGGATCGGGAAATGGGCAAACTCGGCACTCGCCAGCAAGGCGGTCAAAACCTCTTGGTCACCCATCATGTGAAGGCCGCGTTCGGTCCACGGCAGCGCCTGGGCGGCGCGATAGTCCGGACTTTCGAGCAGCGCCTGCCACTTTTCAAGCAGGCCGATGTGGCGGGACGTGACCCGAATGACCCCGGTATTGGCCGTGAACGGCAGGCTGCGGCCGACGGTCATGCCCCACAGCCGGGCCCGCAGTCCGTCGGGATCGGCGTAACCGCTGCAAAGCGCCTCCTCCGTGACGGCGATGGTGTCGGCAGACAGCCCTGCGAACAACGGCCGGAAATCGGCGGCGATGAGAATGTCGGAATCGATCCAGAGAATATTGTCGAAGCCGTTCCGCAGCATCGTGCGCAGCGCCAGCGGCTTGATGTCATATTTGGTCCACACGCCATCGAGCGGGGTATCGGCGAGCATCGCATCTGGAAACCGTGCGAGCCACTGCACGAAGTCCGGGCTGGCATTGGGGCAGAACAAATGGGCGCGGGTGCCGGGGCAATGTTCCGCCAGGCTGGCGACAAGGATGCGCAACGCCGGCTCGCACGAAACCCGGTCCTCGGCGATGCAGCACACCAGCGGCGCGGCCGCGGGATCGCTCTGCGCAGTCGCGGCAGCGCCGCGCGAGGCGTCCGCGTCATTGCACATCGCGCAGATTCCGAGCATGTTTCAGCAGCACAAGGGGTTCCTTCCAGATGCCGGGCGGCCGCGGTTCCTTCGTTGACGACTCATTCGAACGACCGCGCCGGAACAGCCTTTCGGTAGGCGACACATTGCAGCGTTTCGAAGCGCCGATTGCCGTGGCGGCGCTGCTGGCCATCGTCGGAACCGGCATTTTCGGCACTCCGGCCGCGGGCGTCTTCATCTTCGCAGCCTTGCTGCTGGTCGCATTCCGGCCACTGGCCGCGGCGCGCGACCTGCTGAAATTCTGGCCATTGCTGGTGCTGCCGCTCGTCGCGATCGCTTCGACGCTGTGGTCCGATGCCCCGGAACGGACGATGCGCGCGGCGCTGCAGTTCATGCTGACCTGCATTGCGGCCATCATGGTCTGTCGCCGTCTCGCAGCCGATCACGCCATCTTGACCCTGTTCATCGGCTATGGGGTGCTCGCCCTCATCGCGCTGCCGTCGGTGCCGGCCAGCCTTGCCGGCGGCACGCCGCTGCTTGGCCCGTTCGATTCGAAAAACCAGATGGGGTTCTCGGCGCATCTTCTGGTCGCCCTGGCGCTGGCGGTGATCTTCGACCGCCAGCAACCGTCGATCGCGCGCTTTGTCGCGGCCGCCGCCGTCCCGCTCGGCCTGGGTTTGCTGGTTCTCAGCAATTCGGCCGGCGCTGTCGCGTCCGTCGGCATCACTTTCATCGCCTTTCCGGCGCTGATGCTGCTCGGCCGCCTGTCGCAGCGCGGCCGTCTGATCGTGCTGCTGCTGCTGATCGTTGCCTTGGTGATCGGCAGCATTTTTCTCAGCGATATCGAAGCCGCAATCGCCGCGTTTCGGGAGAATGTGCTCAAAAAGGACGCGACGCTGACCGGCCGCACATATTTGTGGGAATATGCCGATCAGCTCAATCGCGAACGGCCGTGGCTGGGCGGCGGCTATTATGCCTTTTGGCGGCACGGCAACCTCGGCGCCGAAGGCTTGTGGCGCTGGGGCGGCATTGCCAGCCGGTCCGGCTTCAACTTTCACAACGCCTTCATCGAAATGCAGGTCGACCTCGGCTGGGTCGGCCTGGGCATATTGGTGGCAATGTGCATCGGCATCGCAGGTGTTGCCTGCTATCGGCAATTTACCCGGCCGACGGTGCCGATGGCCTTCTTCCTTGCCTTTCTGGCGGTGACCTATGCGCGTTCGCTGACGGAAACCGGCATGATCGCCCCGTTCAGCGCCGTCACGGTGTTCTGCCTTGCCACCGTCGTTTATGCGCGTGCACCCGACCGCAAACGGGTCGATCGGCGCCGCGACCGCGCCGGGCCGAGTGCGGACCGCGGCGCATTGCCGGCGCGCCGGCGCCGGATGGACGGTCGTCAACCGCGCGCCCCGGCCCGGGCATAAAGCGCCAGATACGCCTGCGCCGACCGGTGCAGCGACAGCGCATCCCGAACATAATCGCGTGGCCGATAGCTGGCCCGCTGTGACCAGAACAGGTCGAACTGGGGTTCCAGTTCGGACACGCGAAACCGCCGTCCGCAACGACCATCGAAATAGGGCACCGAGCTGACGGCGAGCCCGGCGGGGGCGTCCCGCGACAGATGCGGGTCGACGAATTCCTCCTCGTCCCAGGCGAAGACGGGCACGCCTGCCGCCAGCGCCTCCTGGTACGCCAATCCCTGGGTTTCATGCTCGCACAGAAAGGCAAGGCTGCGCGCATTGCGCAAGCCATCGGCGAACATGCCCTGATGGTGTTCGCCATAGCGCAGGATCCGATAGCGCAGGCCGCGCGCATCGAGATGGGCACATAGCCGGTCGCGGACCTGCGGCACCTGGGTATCGCGGTGCCAGCGGATCTTGTCGTAGATCAGCACGTCGATCGACTTGGACGCCTTGGGCGCAGGTTGCCAGCGGTCGATGTCGATGCCGGCGAACCAGGTCACCATCTTGTCGCCGCACGAGGGGCGGTAATAATCGGCGAACCAGTCCGACGGCTGGATCAGCAAGCGAATGCGCTCCTGTGCCGCGACCGCGACGGCATCGCCCGGCGGGCCGAAGTCACCCGGGCCGAACAGCACCGGGTTGGGCAGCCGAACGGCGTCGAGCACGTCCGGGTAGCCGGCGAGGCCGATGGGATAGTCCGGCATCGCAGCGGCCGTGGCGAAATCATTTACCCGGACGTCGCAGCCGTGACGCTCCAGCGCCGTCCGCAACGCGACAAAGGCCGTGTAGAACCCGGTCCGTACCTGCCGACGCCGCGCCGATCGATAGGCAAAGCGTGCAAAGCGCCGCGCCTGCGCCAGCGACCCGCCGATGGCACCGGGCCGGGCGCGCCATTCAAAGCCGTCATAGAACAGCAGGACGAGCGGGCCGCGGCGCGTCCGATGCAGGGACGCCGCATGCGACGCGGCCATCGCGGCGTCGGCCATGGCCGCTTCAGCCACGCTGGCCTGTCGGCGCGCCGCCGACCAGCAGGGCCCGCGCCAGTGGTGGCGCCGCTGTCACCATAGCACCAGCGAACCTGGCAAGCGCCTGGTCGGCCGTCGCGTCGGTATCCCCCAGGGTCGACACGCGGACCAAGATGCCGTCGGGAACCGTGCCAGTCACGACGCTGGCCAGGATCGCACGATATTCCTCCGCCGTGTTGCGCGGGAAGGCCGCAGCGACCCGCGTCCAGTACAGCAACCGTTCGATGCGATCGTCGCGCCGCGCTGTAAACGCCCGCGCCTGGACCGGAACCGCAGGTACCCCAAGCGCCAGATCGAGATCGCGGAAATCGGCAAGCCGGAACCCCTGCCCGGGATAACAGGTTTCGGGACGGTGCAGTTGCAGGCTGCCGCCCTGGGTGCTGCCATAGGCAATCAGCAACATGATGCGCGGCAGGTCGGGCGCCGCATAGACTCGCATCAGTTGCTGGTCATAGCCGTCATTGTCGCTGGTTTCGGTGGTGGTGACGACGCCCTTGTTTGACACCCAGCGCCAATCGGCGATCTGCGGCGCGATCAGGTCTTCGAGTCGATGTTTGACCAGCCGATTCCCCGATCGCCGCGGCACCGCGGCATAGGCGACCGCCGCGGTGGAGGCCATGGCGGCACCGACAACAAGCGCGCGTCGCGACAACGCTGGGCCGAATTCCGTCATGCCGCAGCCGCCGTCGCCGGCGCCGGCCAGACTCGCGACATCACCTCATCGAGCAGCAAGACGCCCCCCATCGCCACCGCAAACATCGTCAGCCCGGCAAATTGATGAAGATAGCCTTCCGCCGCAGCCTGACCGAGATGATAGGTGATGAGAATCAACAGCGCCACCCGCACCAGATTTGCGAGAATGGCCATCGCGATGATGCCGAAGAAGAAGACCAAATTATAGGCAAACCCGCGATGCTGCCGCAGATGCGCGTAGAACAAGCCCATCGCCGTCAGACTGATCATGGAGTTGAGACCGCCACACGCCGACTTCACGCCGAGCCGATACTGGTCGACGAAAATATTCAACCCCGATCGCGCCACCGGATAGTCGAACTTCGACAGCCCCCACACCGCCAGTTCGGAAAGCTGGAGCCGTAAGGGCTGGGTCGCCGCAGCCACGAAACTGCCCGGCGGCGGCAGCAGGAACAACAGATAGGCGATCGGAAACCAGCCGACGCGCATCGCCCGCGCGCCGATGAAAAGATAGAGTGTCGCCAGCAGCACGAGATACAACGCACCGCTTTCGATCACGATGCTGCCGACCACGCGGGCGCAGGCATAAAGCACCAACGCCGGAACCAGCAGCAATGCACCGAAAAGCGGTCGACCGGGCCGGGCCTGCGCCGCCATCGCCGGCCAGCTGCGCACCATCAGCCAGACGCCGAGCGCCAGCACGATGGGCCCATGGGCGCCTTGTTCGGTCGACCAGGATTGCCGGGCGATGCCCTGGAACGTTGCCAGCGCCATGACGCCGAAACCGATTGCAAGCGGCAGCGCCCATCGCCAGTCGGCCCAGACTTGGGCCGCCGATCCGCGCCTTTCGGTGGTCGAGACACTTCCATCGGCCTTGGCGGCGACGCCGTCGACAGCCGTTGTTGTGACAGCCGCTGTCGCGACGGCCGATCCGGCCGCGCCATTGGCTGCAACATTGAAACCGTTCCACATGCCGCCCGCCCCGCCCGATGGTAACGCCCGCCCTACGCATCCGCCGCTTTCGGCGATGCTAACTCCAGACACGAATGCCGCCGGCGCAAAACGCCGGCGGCACCCGTAGGCTGCCTCATCCAGAGTTGCAGACACGTCCGCTACGGACGCGCCCGCAACTCTGGACCAAGGCTCAGGCCATCGCCGGACGCGTGCGGCGACGCCGCAGCGCGACACCGGCCATGCCGGCAGCGAGGATCATCATGCCCCAGGTCGCCGGTTCCGGCGCCGCGATCGAGATGTTGTCGATCTCGAACGCATTGGCACCGAGCGACCGCAGCTCGAAGCCGGTGATCGTGTCGAGACCCTGGGTGTCGAAGAAGACCCGGCCATTGGTCGCAGCGATAAGCTGGTCACCGCTGATCCCGTCGAGGAAATTCGGGCCTTGGCCGACGATCTGATAGCCATCGAGCTGCATCGAGCCACCCGACGCGAAGTGCAGGATGACCTGATTGTAGGTATCGAGCGACCCGATCACGAACGACAGGACCTGCATGCCCGGGATCCCGATGGTCGCCGACGAGACAACGTTGCCTGCGGGGTTGAGGTTGTTCTGCACCCCCAGATAGTTGTCCGAACTCCCGAAAGCCGGAACGGCGGCAAAGCCGGGGGTCGACGGCGGAGCGAAGACCTGCGCGCCGCCGCCATAGGAAGCACCCACGGCATAGCTTTCGAAGTCTTCGAAAAGAGTCGTGCCCATCAAGTTGGTGGCAGCAGCTCCCTGGTTCCATGTGATCGACAGTGCATTGGCCGGCGCAGCGCTAACCAGCGCCGCGCCCGCTAAAGCCATGAGGATAGGCAGTTTCTTCAACATTGGTACGCTCCCTGATTGAAGTGAACGCTCGCGACGAGACGGAGCGCGGACAGTGCATTCTCCCTGGGCGTCTTCCCCCGGTCAGCCCCCTTCCCAACACCAATGCCGGAACTGCGGACTGGACTAAACGGTTAAAGATTCCCTTATGTCAAGTCAATCGCGCCGATGAGATACCTCATCCGGATTATCTCGAAATAATACCTAATGATCGCTTCGACTATCAACAAGGTGGTAACTGGCAATGACTGCGCAATAGCGGCAGCTCCATCCGATCATATTGTAGCTTTTACTGTCATATGAGAAGGATGCAATTAACGAAGCATTGAATTGGGGCCATTTCAATGCATCGTTTCCGCGCCATCACGGGTCGCCCGCGATGACGACACAGGGGGCAGAGAAGATGTTGCAGGATTTCTCGAAATCTTTTGATACTGCGATGTCGTTCGAACCGTCTGCCGCGCGCATGGGCAACATCTTCCACGGCAGCACCACGACGTGGCCGGCGCCCGCCCCCCTCGCACCCACGCCAGCTGCCGATGCGCCCGTCAGTCGCGCGCTCGATATCGTCATCGCCATTGCCGCGCTGGTGGTGTTCGCGCCGATCATGCTGATCTGCGCGCTTGCCGTTGCGGCATCGAACAACGGTCCGGTGCTGTTCCGGCAGCAGCGGATCGGCCGGGACGGCGCCCTGTTCAGCTGCCTGAAGTTCCGCACCATGCGCACCGATGCCGCCGAAGTGCTCGATACGCTGCTGGCGACGTGTCCCGCCGCCCGCGAAGAATGGCAACGCAATCACAAGCTGCAGAACGACCCGCGCATCATCGGGGCCGGCAGCTTCCTGCGCAAGACCAGCCTCGACGAGCTGCCGCAGCTTTTCAATGTGCTGGCCGGGGACATGGCGATCGTCGGACCCCGCCCGATCGTGCCCGCCGAAATCGCCCGTTATGGCCGCTATATCGGCGCCTATTGCGCGGTGCGACCCGGAATTACCGGGCTGTGGCAGGTGCAGGGGCGCAGCGCGACGACCTATCGTCGCCGCATCGCGTGCGACATCGTCTACAGCCGCGCCAAATCACCCGCCGTCGATCTGCGCATCATCGCCTGCACCATACCGGCCGTCATCCTTGGCCGCGGTGCCTGCTGACGCCGTGTCAGCCGTGGCGTTCGCCGCCGGCATCGTCCCCGGTGTGCAGCGACCAGACCTGGTCACCTTCCAGCCCAACCGCCGATAGTCGCCCGGTGCGGTAGGCGCCGGTATCGACACCGATCCGGTTTGCAGCGAAATCGATCCCGGCCTGGTGAATACTGTGCCCATGCACGATCATCAGACCATGGTCGGCAGTGCTGGACAGAAACGGATCACGAATCCACAGCAGGTCGTCTTCCGACTGGCGGGCGATAGGGACGCCGGGTCGCACACCGGCGTGGACGAAGAAATAATCGCCGACCGTCAACGACACCGGCAGCGCCTCCAGCCATTGTGCCAGCGAGTCGGGAATGACCCGGCGGACCGTCGCGATGATCGCGTCCGAATCGTCGGGATCGAGCGCCGCGATATCGACGCCAAAACTGGCCAGCGTCGCCAGCCCGCCGAATGTCACCCACAGCCTTGCTGCGTCATGGTCGCCATGTCGCACATCGAGGAGCGCTGCTTCGTGATTGCCCTTGAGGACAAGAAAATTGGGCATATCGAGACCGGCCAGCAGTTCCATCAGGTCGCGCGACTTCGGTCCACGATCGATGATATCGCCCAGGATCACATAGCGGGTGCGCATGGCCGGACGCGCGGCGACATCGGCACTGATTCTGGTCAGCAGTGCGTAAAGGAGATCGAGCCGGCCATGGACATCGCCGATCGCATAGATGCGTTCACCGGCCGGCAGTCGCGGCTTGGTTGCGCGTTTGGGGCGGAACAATCGGGGCATCGATCGTCTTCGCTAGCACGGATCGCGCGACATGTCTGTGCCGCGCCCGATCAGACCCCGCCGCTTTCCGGACTGAAGGCAACCATGGTCATCGCCATCGCTGCCATCGCCGCCAGCAGAAAGGCGACCCACATGGCCAGTTCCGGCGCGCGTTCGGCGCTGCGCTGCCAGATGCCGGCGAGGGTGAGCGGTCGCGCCGCCCGGATCGCGAGGCCGCTGTTGCCTTCGATCCCGCCCGACCGCCGAAACAGCGGTTTTTGCACGCCGTGCCAACCGGCAACGGCAAGCAGCACCGCCAGCGGCAGACTGGCCACGGTGCTTGCAAAGAAACCCTCCCCGACCAGCCGGCTCGATATGACCAGCTGCTGCACCGGCCAGGCCATCAGGACGAATCCGGCAAGATATTTGTGCACGGCCGCGGCCGGCCCGGCAAACGGCAGCCGCGCCAGGGCGAGCGTCACCACCAGATAGGTCAGCGGCAAGGCGATCAATAGATGGAAAGCGGCAATACCGTTCCAGTCGCGACGCCCCGCAACCGCCACGACAAGCAACAGCATTGCCGCCGCGGCCGCCAGCACCTTGTGCAGCACAAGCCGGCGGCGCTGGCGCCAGGCCAGCGCACCGAGCAACAGGCACAGGAACGCCGTCAGCGGCCAGCCATTAAGGGCGGCCTGAACCACCGGCAGGTTGGCCGGAAGCGAAGCCGCCAAGACCGGCAGCAGCAGGGCCACGGCCGTCGCCACCCCGATCGCTATAGCCGGAACAGCTGTCCCCCAGCGCGGCCGCAGCGACGACACGGCCAGGATGATCGATCCGACCAGCGCGAAAGGCACGACCCTGAGGATATCGTTGACACTGCCGACCGGGTTGGTGGTGAACACCTCGGGCAGCCGGTCGAAAGGAATGGCGACAAGATTGAGGAAATAGAGCGCCAGGTCGCGGTCGCTGAAATAGCGCGCGAGGCTCGACCGGGTCGCCAGCGGACCGATCACCAGCGCCGTTGCCACCACCGCAAAGGCAAGAGTCGGCCAACTCCGCAACAGGCGGCGGCGCCAAAAGTCTCGAAAGTCACCCCGATCAAGGCTCCGCGCCAGCAGGAAACCGGCAATGGCAAACAATGCCGGCACCAGCAACGCCGGCAGGATCCAGATCGGCGTGTTGGCGAATCGGCCGTAGCTCGTGCTGACTTCCAGGCCCTGATAGGCGAACAGCACGGCGACCACGCTCAAACGCAGCGGTGCGACACCGTCAAACCATGGGCCTTGCTGTCGAACGGCCGTATCAACAGTATCCAAATCCTGCCCCCACCCCGAGCACTTGCCGCCCTTTCGGGAAATACTGAGTCCGATGTCGCGACTAGGCAGGTCGGTGACAGCGGAATCGATCGCGATTGTTCTCCGTACCCAAGCATAACGACTTGTAAGCAACCGAGTCGAATGCGAATAACGTATCGTAAAGGTTTTACCACGCAGGGGCTAGAACGCCCGCAAATGTTGCCGTTGTTCGAGCCGGGGGGGCAAAGCCATGACGATCGGCGATCCTGTGATGCACGACGGCTTCAACGCCGGCCAGGGCAAGGCAGTGCCGTTCGGCACATCGGACGCGGGGGCCGATTCGAGCCGCCTGTTCCCGGACCTGCGCGTGCTTTGGGCGATCTTCCGCCGGCGCATCTGGGTTTTTCTGCTGGTCGCAGCAATCATCATCGCTGCCGTGGCGACCTATATCGCGCTCGCCCCCAAACATTATTCGGCAACCGCCAGCGTGCTCATCGAGCCGAGAGGCGCAGACCCCATCCAGCAGACGAACTCCCCGTCGACGGAGGTCCTGCCGAGTTCGGACTATATCGACACGCAGATCGTGGTCATCGACTCGCCGCGCATGGCAGCTTCGGTCGTCACCGCCCTCGGTCTCACCGACGACCCGGAATTCTCCGGCGGCCTGCCTCCAGCAAATGGGACAAGTGCCGAACAGGCGCAGGCACGGCTCGTCGCCAGCGCCGAAGCGTTGCGTCGCGCCGTGGTCGTCCGCCGCGCCGGCCGGACCTCGGTCGTCGAAATCGCGGCGACGTCACAGTCCGCGACCCAGGCAGCACGCATCGCCAATGCCTTTGCCAAGGCCTATCTCGATTCGATTCGTGCCGCCAAGGACAGTGCCGACAAATTGTCGACCGTCCAGATCAACAGCCGCCTTGCCGAACTCCGCGTCGATGCCGAACGCGCCGATGCTGCGCTCCAGCAGTACAAGATCGCCAATGGGCTGATGAGCGCCCAGGGCGCGACCACGGCCGAGCAGGAAACCTCGGTGCTCAACCAGCAACTCGCCGGCGCGAAGGCGACGCTGGCGGAGCGCCGCGGCCGGCTTGCGGCGGCGCGGCGGCAGCTGGAACATGGCGGCGGCGGCGGTGATGTCGCAACGGCGCTCAATTCCGGCACGATCGGCGCCCTGCGCGCGCAGGAGGCCGACAGCAGCCGCAACATGGCGCAACTGCGGGCACGCTACGGATCGCGCCACCCATCGATCGCGCAGGAGGAGGAGCGACTCACGTCGATCCAGCGCCAGATCCAGCTGGAAATCGATCGCATCCTGTCCAGCCTGCAAGCCGAGGTGCAGGTCGCGGCATCGGGGGTCGAATCTCTGCTGGCCAGCCAGCGCGCCTCGCAGGCGAAGCTGGCCGGCAATGCCGCGGCGCAAGTCGGCTATCTGGAACTCGATCGCAAGGCGATCGCCGCGCGTGCGATCTACCAGGCCTTTCTCAACAAATCGATCGGTGCCGCTGCACGTGCGGGGATCGACCAGCCGCGCGCTTCGATCGCATCGCCTGCACTCATCCCGATCGTGCCCAGCGCCCCCAATGTCCGGCTGCTGGCTGCAATGGGCGCGGTGTTCGCGCTGGTGTTCGGCCTGATGGCGGTGGCGCTGGCAGAATTTGTCGACGGCGGCATCCGCACCAAGCAGGACGTCGAACGCCGACTCGGCGCGCGCTACCTCGGCGCCGTGCCCGACCTCGGCTCGACGCTTCCCAACCTGCGCCAGCTCGACGCCGCACAGGATTATATCGTCTCGCATCCCCAGTCGATCTTTGCCGAAGCGCTGCGCGGCCTGCGTGCCTCCCTGACCTTGCGCGGTCGGCGCCGTCCCAAGATCATTGCCGTCGTTTCCGCGCTTCCGCGCGAAGGCAAGACCACCACCGCGATCTGCCTGGCGCGAACGCTGGCGTTGTCGGGCGCCAGCACGGTGCTGGTCGATTGCGACGTGCGGCGCCATTCGGCCAGCGACATCCTGCTCGGTGACCGGCCCGGCCTGTTGCTCGATGTCATTGCCGGCGACGCGTCGCTCGACTCGGCGCTCGTCAAGGACCGCGATACCGATCTGGTCATTCTGGGCGTGTCATCCGATAGCCAGGACCCGCGCGACCTTCTCGCCACCGATGCGTTGGGCGACCTGCTGGCGGCGCTGCGGGCGCGTTTCGAATATGTCGTCATGGACACGCCGCCGGTCATCGGCCTGGCGGATGCCCGCATCGTTGCGGCCCATGCCGACACCGTCATGCTGCTGGCCCGCTGGCAGAAGACCTCGCTGCGGACGGTCGACACCGCGCTCGACATGCTCATCGCCGCCGATGCCAAGGTCGCCGGCGTTGCCCTTACCCTTGTCGATATCCGCAAATATGCCAGCACCGGACACGAAGATATCTATAGTTACTATGGCAAGTTCAAAGGCTATTATACCAACTGAAGCCAGTCCAGCCTGGGAGAATGACATGCAAAAGACCGCACCGGTATTTGCCTGCGTGTATTCTGTGGCGGCAACCGCCGTCCTGCTTGCGGCCACACCGGCGCTGGGGCAGGCGGCGTCCTTCTTCGATCCGTTCGACAGGATCGACAACAGCCGCTGGTATATCTCCGATGGCTGGGTCAACGGCAACTGGCATGGTTGCACCTGGGCGAAGTCCAATCTGGTCATCCGCAACGGCATCCTGCAGATGAAACTGACCAAGGCACCCAACCCGTTGCGTGCCTATAAATGTGCCGAAATCCGGACCCATGGCAGCCATGGCTATGGCCTTTACGAAGTGTCGATGCGCACCGCAGCCGGCGCCGGGCTCAACACCGCGATGTTCACCTATTCGGGGCGGCCGCTGACTCCCATTCACGACGAGATCGACTTCGAGTTCCTCGGCAAGTCGCCGCGCGACGTGCAGCTCAACTATTATGTCGCGGGTCGCGGCGGCCATGAATCGATTGCCAGCGTTGGCAGCAATGCATCGGCGGCCTTTCACACCTATGCCTTTGAATGGACCCCGACAGCGCTGACCTGGTATATCGACGGCCGGCTGGTGCGCAGGGTGACCGCTGCGCCACGGCCCACGACTCCGGGGCAATTTTTTCTTACGCTCTGGAATGGAACGGACAAGAACAGCAACTGGCTTGGAACCTTCGTCCCCTCGACGGCTCCGGTTACCGCGGAGGTCGACTGGGTGGCCTTCACCGCCCCGGGCGAACGGTGCCGATTCCAGCAATCGATCAGTTGCAAGCGCCGCTGAGCTGCAATCAGAACGCCAGCTGCGCCGAAACCATGCCGATGGTCGCGTGGTATCGAAGCCGCTGGTCGTCCGACCGCCGCTGGGCGTAGCGGATCCGGCCGCTGACCGACCAGCGCCGGCCGAACAGATAGCGCGCGCCTGCCCCGATCTGGAACTCACTGCCCTTCGCCCCCACGCCATTGGCCGAAAAGCGCGAATAGCTGCTGTCCGCCGAAACGATGACATAGCGGTACAGCTCATGGTCGACCGCCAGGCCGACGTCGCTGCGGGTGTTGCCGGCGAAGATGGTCGAGGCGGCATCTTCCACGGTGCGCGCGCCGGTCAGCCGTAACGAGGTCAGCGGCGTCACATTCCACAACAGATTGGCGCGATAGGATGGCCCGGTGACGTCGCGCAGTCGCGAGTCGCGGTAGCTGCGGTTGATGATGCCGACCTGCAGCTGGCCAAAGACCAGCGTGCTGAGTTCGAGCGATACGCCGGCGAGGACGGTGTAGCCGCTCGAATCGCGACGCAGCTGGCCCGGTGCAAGTTGGGCTTCATAATGGCTGTCGTCGAACTGGCCGCTGACCAGTGCGCTGACCCCGCTGCGCAACTCCATCTGGGCACTGGCGCTGGCGGTGACAGTGCGGACATTGCGAAAACTCTGGTCGATGATGGTCCCGTCGGCGGCCGCGACATCGTTGAACGCGCGCTTTTCAACACCCGCGCTTGCATTGAGAATGAAGCGATTGAACGCCTGCGCCCCGGAGATGCCGACACGGTAGATATCGTAGCTGACCGGACTCGGCGTGCCCTGGAAACTGGCGAGGCTGTCGCGCGGCTCGGTCTTGCGGTCGGCCCCGGCGTTGATGCTGATCCGTGCCTCGCGCGATATGTCGAGTGTGCCGAGCGCCGACACGCCATATTGGCTGACGTCCTCGGTCTTCAGTCGATCATGAAAGCTGCGGCTGAAAAAGGTCTGCGCCGACAGCGCGTGGCGGGACCAGTTGCTGGTCAGCCGCGCGGCCGGCGTGGCAACCAGGTAGATATCCCCCTGCCGGTTGCTGTTGCTGGCACGAAAATTGTCGGTCGCCCGCACATCCGCCTGCAGGCTGGGATAGAGTTGAAAGCCGCCGACATCGACCCCGATCGGATCGAACCCCGGCCGCGGCCTGTCACCGACCCCCTGCCCGGGCGGCACCGACTGGGCGACCGCGGCCGATGGCAGGCCCCACCCCGCCAGGGCGATGGCGGCCAACGTCACCCGGTGCAGCCGCCGTGCCCGCCAGATTCGCCCTGTCGTCATCCCCCCACCTTCAACCCTGCAGCAGCCGCGACCGGATCGTCGGCAATCCCACAATAGCCGCCGGCACGCGCCGCCAGAAGCCTGGATACATTCCCGTCAGGCGGCGCAGTTCGGCAACAATGGTCAGGGGATGGCGATAGCTGTTGCGCACCGCCAGGAACGTCACATGGTCGCAAAGCTCGGCGATCTCGTCGTCGACGCGCTTGACCTGCTGCGCATCGAGCCGGAACCGCGCGGCGACGATGCGGCGCATGTTGATCTGGTCGACGACCCGCGCGATCCGCCGCGGCTCGTCCCATGACATGGTCGACCGGTAGATCGAGACGCCGCGTCCGCGACGACCCATGATGCCGGTGCAATAACTCAGCCGCCGCGACCGGTTGGCGAGGCACAACCAGAACAGGTAATCTTCACTCGCCAGCTTCAGCGCTTCCTCGAAACGCGTGGCGGCATGGTGGTGGAAGTCGTACATCACCTGCGACGTCTGCGGCATATGTTCCGACAAAATCGTGTCGAAGGCCGCACGCCCTTCAATGGTGCCGACAATCGGCGAGCGGGGGTCGAGGCGGCCGTGCCGCTCCCGCAGATATTTCGACGAGCTGAGCTGGTCGGTGCCGTCGCAATTGTCGGTATTGTCGAAATAAAGGTCGGCGCCGCCGGTCAGTGCCGCAAGGCCGGCGGCCAGATGACCATCGAGCCAGATGTCGTCGGAATCGAGGAACGCCACAAAGCGTGTGTCGGACGATACCGCGTCGAGCCCGGCATTGCGCGCCGCGGCGACGCCGGCATTGCGCTGTGCAATCACCCGCAGCCGGCAGTGCGGTGGCAGGTCAGCCAGGGTTTCCGACGCCGCGCTGACCGGTGAGCCATCGTCGATGACGATGATGTCGATGGCGGTTCCGGGGGCGACCCGCTGGGCCGCGACGGAGCCGACGGCCGCTGCGAGCAGGCCATGCGTGGCCTGGTAGAAGGGGATGATGACCGCAACCTTCGGACAGGCCCCCGCGTGCTCCATCAGACGGTCCGGAAGCTGGCGCGATGCGTGCGCAACCGCAGAAGCGAGGCCGGCGCCCGGCGCCAGAGCGCCGCATCGATCCGCGACGCCCGCCCGACGGCGCGCGCCACTGCACCGGGATTGCGCGTGCAGTTTCGCAGGGCGAGAAACACGAAATGGTCGTGATCCTGCGCCAGCTTGGCATCGATCGCGGCGCGCTGGTCGGCGGTCGACGCAAAGTTGCGGCGAATCTTGGTGTACAGGCCGATCTCGTCGACCAGGCGCTCCAGGCTTTCGGGTTTGTCCCAGCCGAAAGCGTCGCGATTGATGGAGATGCCGAAGCCGCGCGCGCCCATCAGGCCGGTGTGATAGCCCACCAGCGCGGCCGATCGTGTCAACGTCAGCCAGAACAGATGGTCTTCACCGGCAATCCGCAGGCTTTCGTCGAAGCGGTGATGCCCCAGCGCCTGAAAATCATAGATGACCTGCGACGTGTGCGGCACGCATTCGGTCACCAGCGCCGCAAACAGCCGTCGTCCCTCGAACACACGGCCGCAAGGGGGTTGTTCGGGCGCATAGCCCATATGGTCGCGGATGAAGGGCGTCCGTGTGAAGCGATCGCGACCCTGGGTGTCATAGCCATTGTCGAAGTAGAAGCTGGCGCCTTGACGCAAGAGGTCGACGCCGTTCTGCAAATGATCAGGCAGCCAGCGATCATCCGAATCGAGGAACGCGACATAGTCGGTATCGGCCGCGACCGCGTCGAGCCCGGCGTTGCGCGCCGATGCGACCCCGCCATTGCTCCGCGCGATGATCCGCACCCCGCCTGCCCCGGGCAGGTCCGGCAACGCTTCGGATGCCGCGCTGACCGGCGACCCATCATCGACGATGATGACCGTGATCGTCACATCATCGCGCAGCCGCTGCGCCGCGATCGACGCCACCGCCGTGCCCAGCAGGCCGGGTTGGCGCTGGTAGAACGGAATGACGACAGCCAGTTTCAAAATGCCCCCCATTCCGCGGCCTAGCGATGACTACCGAATACGGCCTGCGACATCGCCGTTACACGTTGCGACTGCAGCACCCTGTTCAGCAGCGACAGAATCGTTTCTTCCGGACCTGCGGGACGTCCGGCGCGGATCCACAGTGCAAGGACCGTGGCGCCGTACAGGACGGCGCCGACCAGGGTCAGCAGGGCAAGGCTGACGATCGACACCGCGCCGGGGCGAAAGAAGTCGATGCTCTGCTGCAGCAGCGCCAGCCCCATGACCATGACGGCGGTTGCGCCGATCGTCCGGCCATTGGCCGCGAGCTGGCGGCGAACCGGCAGATCGAGCAGCGTCCTGACCAGGACCATGTTGAGCACGAAGATGACGATGCTGCTGACGGTTCGCGCCACCAGCACGCCGACAAGCGCACCGAAGGACAGCCCGGCGATGATCAGCGGCAGCCGGATCGACGTGTTGATCACTTCGCGCCGGAACAGCAGCTGGGTCTCGCCCAGCGCCAGCGCCACCGGCCAGATCCCGGCCCAAAGCATATCGATGGCAAAGACCCCGGCCAGCACCTGGACCACGATCACTGACGGCAGCCATTTGTCGCCGACCGCGAGCAGGATCAACGGGTGGGCGATGGCGGCAAAGCCGAACCCGACCGGCAAGGCGATTGCGCACAACAGCGCCTGGGCGCGCTGATAGGTGTCGCGCAACACCGCCTTGTCGCTTTTCACCTTCGAAAACGCCGGCAGGAACACGCCCGACACCGGCGCCGTCGCTTCGCGTGTCGGCAGTCCGGCGAGATTGTCCCCAAAGGCGAAATAGCCGAGTTGCGCGTTGCCGAGGGCATAGCCGATCAGCAGCGGCGCCGCCCGCTGATTCAGCGCGCCGACGGCACGTTCAAGGCCGATCCAGACCGAAAATCCCATGAACTCGCGGCCGTGGACAAGGCTGAAGCGCGGACGATAAGGCAATAACAGATACGACGTCAGCAAGCCGGCAAACTGCGCCGCCACGCCGCCGATGATTAACGCCCAATAGCTCTGGTAGAGAAGCGCAATGGCAAGCGCCACCACGAGCCCGACGAGCTTTTGTGGAACGGCGAGAACAAACTCCTGCGCGAAGCGAAGCTCGCGGGCGAAAAGCGCCGTTTTGGGATTGAAAAACCCACCGATCAGCGCCGACAGGCCAAGCACGTACAGGATGTCGACGAGCCGTTCATCGTTGTAGAGCGACGCTGCGGCGTGCGCCGAGCCGAACAACAGCAGACAGATGAAACCGGCCCTGAGAATATTCAGTGTGAAGACGCTGTCGAAATGCGCATCCTGAGGGTCGTCGTGGCGAATAAGGGCCGACGCCGTCGACAATTCCGTCACCGATCCCACGATGGCCTGGACGGCAACCGCGATCGCCACCAGCCCGAAATCGGCCGGAAACAACAGCCGGCTGAGGACGATGGTGCTGACGAACCCGATCAGGTTGACGATCACGCGCGTCGCACCCAGCCAGGCGGCCCCCCTTGCCAGTCGTTCTTTCATGAGACTGCGACTTCACCCCTGATGTCGTTCCGACGCTTATACGATCAATTTACGTTCAGTTCATTATTATTAGACAAAACTTTCGTTTATAACTCTTTTGCGCCATGATGCTCCGGTTGACGGCGACAACCCTAATCGCGGTAATCGCCGCAGCCGTTAACGACGTCGAAAGCAACCGGGCACACGCCATGACGCGCATCTCGTTCATCATGCCGACGTTCAATCGATCGGCGCTGATCGCCGAATCGCTACAGGCAATCCTGGCCCAGGCCGACGACACCGACGAAATTCTGGTGGTCGACGACGGTTCGACCGACGCAACCAGCGCCGTGGTTCACAGCCTGGGCCCGCGCGTGCGCTATGTCCGTCAGGACAATGCCGGCAAGTCGGCGGCGCTGAACCGGGCGCTGGCGATGACCGATGGCGATTATGTCTGGATCTGCGACGACGACGACCTGCTGCGCGCCGGCGCCGTCCCTCGGCTGGTGGCCGCGTTGCAAAGCAGCGGTGCCGACTTCGTATTCGGTCGTCACGAACGCTTTCGGGCCGATTCGGCGGGCAATCGCGTCGCGATGGGGCCCGGTTACTGGCCGGACCTGGCGACGGGCACGCTGGCGCGCCATGTTCTGGAGGACGCTTTTGTCATGCAGAACGGCGCGCTCGTCCGACGCGCCAGCTATGCGCGGGTCGGGGCGTTCGATGAATCGTTCCTGCGATCGCAGGATTATGAGATGTTCGTGCGGCTGGCGCTCGAATGCAGCGGTGCCTATGTCGACACGGTCGTGTTCGATCAGCGCAAGCATGACGGGGTCCGTGGCCCGTCGACGGTGCGCCACGCCGCGACGGGTGCGGACGAAGTCTGGCAGCAATATGACCGCATGATCTTCCAGGCCAACGCCGCCCGGGTTTCACGCCGCGCGTTCGAGACCATGTTCGACGGCGCCGATGCCGATCACGTCCGCCGCGCCGCGCTGTTGCAGCGTGCCTGCGTCCATGCCCGCCACGGCCTGTGGCCGGTCGTGGTCGCCGACCTGGCCGACGCGGCGGCCATACTGCCCGAACGCCCGCTGCACAGCGTGGAGCGCACGATCTGCCGCCGGATGTTCGGCGGCAAGCACGGATTTTCCGGCGCCATGGAAGGCGCGACCCGCACCGAACTCGGCCGGATGTACAATGGCTCGGCAGCGCACGCCCGGATCATCCGCGCCGGACTCGCGGGCCTGTTGTGGCGGCTGCGGCGCGACACGCCGATGGTGCGACGTGCCGCCTTGTCACTGCTGACGACCATTGCCGGGCCGCGGGGCACGGTCGGCGTCGTGGCCGAGCATCTGCGCGGTCGCAATGACCGCGCCATCGACGACAGCCTGTGGGAAAAGGGCCTGATGCGCATTGCTGCCTGACGCGCCGTGTCTCGAAAGCGGTAAACCCTAAGAGCAGCGATGCAGCGCAGCATTAAATCATTATTCATGGTTGCCGTAACGTTCGTGCAGCCGGCGTCCAGTGCTGCCGTCCAGCAAACAGGGGTGGGTATATGGTCAAGATCATGGAAAACGTCCGGATGGTCCAGGCGCTGCTGAACCCCAGCGACCGGATGTTCCTGAAGGCCGCGCTGGTTGCGCATGAAAAGCGTCCGGAAGCCGATTGTCCGTGTTGCGGCTTCCACGGCAAGTTCGAATCGACCGGGTTGCGGCTGCGGCTGGACGCGCGTTGCCCATCATGCGGTGCCCTGGAACGCCATCGCCTGCTGGCGCTGTCCATGGCGCGCGGCTTCGTCGATTTCCACGGCAAGGATGTGCTGCATTTCGCGCCCGACGCCATCATCGTCAAGATGGTCGCCGATCAGGGGCCGACGTGCAACGAAACCGCCGATCTGGAACCGGGTCGGGCCGACCGCATCCTCAATATCGAAGCGCTGGCCTTGCCCGACGCCTCGCTCGACCGCATCATCTGCTCGCATGTGCTGGAACATGTCGATGACCAGCGTGCGCTCGCCGAAATGTGGCGGGTGCTGCGACCGGGCGGCGCGATCGTCATCATGATGCCGGTCATCGAGGCGTGGCGCGAAACCTACGAAAACGATGTCATCGGGACGCCCGCCGAACGCGAACGCCATTTCGGCCAATGGGACCATCTGCGCTGGTTCGGTGCGGACGTCCGACAGCGGATCCGCGCGCAGAAGTTCGAATGTCGGGAGTTTGTTGCCGGCGGGCCGGACAGCGCCAGCCACAATCTGATCCGCGGCGAAACGGTGTTCCTGGCCGTCAAGCTATGACGGCCAGCTGAGCCTTTCAGCAGGCGCGTGCGGCCTGCGCCGCGGACCGCGTCACCGATTGCACGACGGGCGATTCGACCAGGCCGCGCGTCACGGCAAGAATTGCCGCCTGGGTGCGGTTAAGCACGCCCAGCTTGCGCATGATCGCCTTGACATGGACCTTGACCGTCGCCTCTGTGATGTCCAGTTCGCGCGATATCTGCTTGTTGGCATCACCCCGCGTCAGGCAACGCAGGACGCCGCGCTCCCGCTCGGACAGCCGCACGTCGCTCGGCATCGTCAGCGACGACATTCCGCCGCTCGGCCGGCTCCAGTCGGCCGCGATCATCGCGAGGACGGTCTGCGATGGCACCACCTTTTCGCCCGATGCGACCAGCTGCAGCGACCGGGCCAGCGGCTCGCAGGAAATATGCTTGGCAAGATAGCCGTCGGCCCCGACCGACATGGTTTCGGACGTGGTCTGGACACTGAAGTCCTCCCCCAGCAACACGATCCGCGCCGTGGGAAAATCGGTGCGCAGCGATCGGCAGGCAGCATGGCCTTCCGCCTTCGACGGCGCATCAATGATGATGAGATCGAGTGCGAGCCGGCCGATCGCCATGTCACGCAACGCATCGGCATCGACGCTGGTCGCCACGATGTCGAACCCCTGGTCGACAAGAATGCGACTTAACCCCTCCCGAACGATTTCATTTCTGCCGATGATGGCAAGTGAAACTTTCGACCCCATTTTGACCCCTATGCGCAATAGATTGCTACCTTGGCAGTATCGCCAGTGCATTTGTCGATGTTAGATCCCCCGAAACCCCCTCCTTTGCATCACCCATGCGGACCGCATCCCTCCATGCGGCCACATCGGTGCGAATGTGTGAATCGCTAATTAACAAAAAGTATCAATCAAGTCACCTTGAAAGAACCTTAACCCAAAGTCGCAATGCAAATTAGTGCTTCCACGGCCGTAAAGCATACGCCTTCCGGCGGTCGGCCTCGGCAGCGCCGAAGCGACGAGCGCAATTTACCGCCTTGTATTCGGGCAATAAAACGGCAGCTTCGGCATGCAGGATAGCTGCTTCAGCGCTCGGAATTGGATGTCGGAAGCTGGCGGGCACAGTCGCCCTGTGTGACGTTTTGTACCGGGCGCGCCCTGCAAGAGCGAGTCTGTACCATCGACAGGCGACCCGCCAGTGCGCGTCCGCGAGCCCGCCCGACAGCGCTCAGCCAACTTTGACCAAGCCGCCGCAGCCGGAATTTTACGTGCGCCTTATGCAACGACATTGCTTTGCGTACAGCGCCTTGACGGCGGGAAGTGCTCAATGGCGCGTCTTATCCAGAAGGCGAACACCATGACATTCGACACGTCTCTCGGCGCCATCGTGGCGGCCGCGATCCTCCTTTACCTGCTCGCCGTGCTGGCGCGCCCCGATCGCTTCTGAAGGTCCGCTGCCATGACTTTTGCCGGCTGGGGCCTGATCCTTATCTTCATTTTTCTGCTCGTGGCGCTCGCAAGGCCCGCGGGCGCATGGCTGTACCGTCTGTACCTGGGTGAGGACATGCCATTGCGCACGGTCCTCGCGCCTGTCGAACGCGGCTTCTACCGTCTTGCCGGCGTCGATCCCGCGCGCGACCAGAGCTGGGTCGGCTATGCCGCCAGCGTGATGGCGTTCAACCTGGCCGGCATTGTCCTGCTGTTCGCGGTGCTGAAATTGCAGGGCGTGCTGCCACTCAACCCGCAAGGCTTCGGCGGGGTCGAAACGCTGCTGGCGCTCAACACCGCGGTCAGCTTCGTCACCAACACCAATTGGCAGAATTACGGCGGTGAAACCACCTTGTCGCACCTGTCGCAGATGGCGGGGCTGACGGTGCAGAACTTCCTGTCGGCCGCAACCGGCATTGCCGTCGCCTTCGCCTTCATCCGTGGCTTCGCGCGGCGCAATGCGGCCGGCATCGGCAATTTCTGGGCGGACCTGACTCGGATCACCCTCTACCTTTTGCTGCCGCTCAGCATCGCCCTGGCGCTGGCCTATGTCGCAGCCGGCGTGCCGCAGACGCTCGCCGCCTCGGTAACGGCGACAACGCTGGAAGGTGGCAAACAGGTCATCGCCCTGGGTCCGGTGGCGTCGCAGCTGGCGATCAAGCAGCTCGGCACCAACGGCGGTGGCTTCTTCAATGCCAATTCGTCGCATCCTTTCGAAAACCCCTCGGCGCTCGTCGATATGCTGCAATTGCTCAGCATCGTTTTCATCGGTGCCGGCCTGACCTGGACTTTCGGCAAGGCCGTCGGCGCCACCCGCCAGGGCTGGGCGCTGCTGACCGCCATGGTCCTGATGCTGACGATCGGCGCCGGGGTTGCCTATTGGGCCGAAGCCGGCGGCAACCCGATCCACCAGGCGATGGGCCTCGCCGGCGCGAACATGGAGGGCAAGGAAGGGCGCTTCGGCGCCGCCGCCTCGGCGCTCTATGCCACCGTTACCACCGCGACCTCCACCGGCGCCGTCATCGCCATGCACGACAGCTTCATGCCGCTGGGCGGGCTGGTGCCGCTCTTCAACATGCAGTTGGGGGAACTCATCATCGGCGGCGTCGGCTCAGGGCTGTACGCGATCCTCGTCTATGCAATTCTGGCGGTCTTCATCGCCGGGCTGATGGTCGGCCGCACGCCGGAATATGTCGGCAAGAAGATCGAAGCGCGCGAAATGAAGCTGTCCGTCATCGCCATCGTCATTCCGCCGCTGGCCATCCTTGGCCTGGCCGCCGTCGCGGCGGTCGTGCCGGCGGGGCTTGCGGGGCCGCTCGCCAAGGGGCCGCACGGCTTTTCGGAGATGCTCTATGCCTTCACCAGTGCGGCGGCCAACAATGGCAGCGCCTTTGGCGGGCTGACCGGCAACACGCCCTTCTACAACAGCATGTTGGCGCTTGCGATGTTCGTCGGCCGCTTTGGCGTGCTGCTGCCGGTTCTCGCCATCGCCGGCTCGCTCGCTGCCAAGCGCCATGTGCCCGCAGGCCCCGGGTCCTTCCCGACCACCGGGCCGCTGTGGATCGGGCTTCTCATCGCCGTCATCGTCATTGTCGGCGGCCTCACCTTCCTGCCGAGCCTGGCACTCGGGCCGATCGCCGACCAGTTCCAGGTCGCTGCGGCCAAGACACTCTGAAGGACAAGATTCGATGTCCAACGCTCCCCAATCGCTGTTCACCGCGCCGCTGATGTCGGCGGCGGTCAGGGACAGCTTCGTCAAGCTCGATCCGCGCCTGCTGATCCGCAACCCGGTGATGTTCGTCGTGGCGCTGGTCGCCGCCCTGTCCACGCTTCTGTGGATCAAGGGCCTGGCCACCGGCACCGGCCAACCGGGGTTCGAAGGCCAGCTGGTGTTCTGGCTGTGGCTGACCGTGTTGTTCGGCAATTTCGCCGAGGCGCTGGCCGAAGGCCGCGGCAAGGCGCAGGCGGCGTCGCTGCGGGCCACCAAGGCCGAACTGTCGGCCAAGCGGCTCGCCGGCTCCGACGGCGCCCTCGCCAAGGCCTGGACCAATGTCCCGGCCAGCCAGCTGCAGGTCGGCGACCTGGTGCTGGTCGAAACCGGCGACCTGATCCCCGCCGATGGCGAAGTCGTCGCCGGCGTCGCCAGCGTCAACGAAGCCGCGATCACCGGGGAGTCGGCGCCCGTTATCCGCGAAGCCGGTGGCGACCGCTCGGCGGTGACGGCGGGCACCCGCGTCATTTCCGACCAGATCACCGTGCGCGTCACGGCGGCGGCGGGCGAAGGCTTCCTCGACCGCATGATCGCGCTCGTCGAAGGCGCGTCGCGGCAGAAGACGCCGAACGAGATCGCCCTGACGATCTTGCTGGCCGGGCTGACGCTGATCTTCCTGATCGCCGTCGCGACGTTGCCCAGCTTTGCCGCCTATGCCGGGGGCGCGATTGCCGTGCCGGTGCTGGTGGCGCTGTTTGTGACGCTGATCCCCACCACCATCTCGGCGCTGCTGTCGGCGATCGGCATCGCCGGCATGGACCGGCTGGTGCGCTTCAACGTGCTCGCCAAATCGGGCCGCGCCGTGGAAGCCGCCGGCGATATCGACACCCTGCTGCTCGACAAGACCGGGACGATCACACTGGGCGACCGCCAGGCGACGGCGTTCCTGCCGGTGCCCGGCGTTTCCGAAGCCGAACTTACCGCCGCCGCCCGCCTCGCCAGCCTTGCCGACGAAACGCCGGAAGGCCGCTCGATCGTCGTGCTGGCGGGCGCCGGCGACGCGCTGCCGGCAGGGGCGGAGCCGATCGCCTTCACCGCCCAGACCCGGGTGTCGGGCGTTCGCATCGCCGACCGCGAGTTGGTGAAGGGCGCCGTCGATGCCGTCATCAAGCGTCTTGGCGCCCGCGTCGACCCCGCGGCGGCCGCCGCCCTCAAGCGCATTGCCGACGACATCGCCCGCGCCGGCGGCACGCCGCTGGCGGTGGCCGACGGCGCACGCCTGCTCGGCGTCGTCCAGTTGAAGGACATCATCAAGGCCGGCATCCGCGAACGCTTCGGCGAGCTGCGCCGCATGGGCATCCGCACTGTGATGATCACTGGCGACAATCCGCTGACCGCCGCCAGCATCGCGGCCGAAAGCGGCGTCGACGACTTTCTTGCCGAGGCAACGCCCGAGGACAAGCTGGCGCTGATCCGCCAGGAACAGGCGGGCGGCAAGCTGGTCGCCATGTGCGGTGACGGCACCAACGACGCTCCGGCGCTGGCGCAATCGGACGTCGGCGTGGCGATGAACACCGGCACCCAGGCCGCGCGCGAGGCCGGCAACATGGTCGATCTCGACAGCGACCCGACCAAGCTGATCGAGATCGTCGGGCTGGGCAAACAATTGCTGATGACCCGCGGCGCGCTGACGACCTTTTCGATCTCCAACGATGTCGCGAAATATTTCGCCATCCTGCCGGCGATCTTCATCGTGCTTTACCCTGGGCTCGGCGCGCTCGATGTCATGCGGCTGGGATCGCCCGAAAGCGCCATCCTGTCGGCGATCATCTTCAACGCGCTGATCATCCCGGCGCTGGTGCCGCTGGCGCTGAAGGGCGTCAAATATCGCCCTGCTCCCGCCGGCGACCTGCTGGCGCGCAACCTCGCCATCTATGGTGTCGGCGGGCTGATCGCACCGTTCATCGGCATCAAGATCATCGACATGGCCGTCACTGGCCTGGGTCTCGCCTGAGGATATCGACATGTTCACCGAACTTCGTTCCGCTCTCCGCCCTGCCGTCGTCATGCTCGCCGGCTTCACCCTGCTCACCGGCGTCGCCTATCCGCTGCTGGTCACCGGTATCGCCACAGTGGCACTGCCGGCGCAGGCCGGGGGCAGCCTTGTCCGTGACGGCAACCGCGTCGTCGGATCCGCGCTGATCGGGCAGGATTTCACCAGCCCGCGCTATTTCCATCCGCGCCCGTCGGCCGCCGGCAAGGGCTATGACGCCAGTGCCTCGTCGGGCTCCAATCTGGCGCCGGGGTCGAAGGACCTTGCCGACCGCATCGGCACCGCCATCGGAGCATTGCGCGACGAAGGCGTTGCCGGCGCCATTCCCGCCGACATGGTGACGACATCGGGCTCGGGGCTCGACCCCGATATCAGTCCCGATACGGCCCGGCTGCAGGTCGCCCGTGTCGCCGGCGCCCGCGGCCTGCCGGCCGCCGCAGTCGCGACGCTGGTCGAAACGCAAGTGCAAACGCCGCTGCTCGGACTGCTCGGCGAACCCCGCGTCAACGTGCTGGCGCTCAACCGCGCCCTCGATGCGCTGGCAAGGCGGTGACCGCTGGCATGACGGGGAAAAGTTCCGCTACCCTGCCAGCGTGACCGAGGCCCGCCCTTCGCCAGACGCATTGCTGCGCACCGCGCGCCGGGAAAGCCGCGGCCAGCTGAAGATCCTGCTCGGCGCCTCGCCGGGCGTCGGCAAGACCTTCGAGATGCTGCGCGAAGGGGCCGAGCTGGCCGCCGCCGGCCGCGACGTGGTCATCGGGATCGTCGAAACCCATGGCCGCGCCGACACCGAGGCGCTGGTCGCGCCCTTCGAAGTGCTGCCCCGCCGGACCATCCGCCATGGCCCGCACACGCTGACCGAGCTCGATATCGACGCACTGCTCGCCCGCGCGCCCGATGTCGCGCTGGTCGACGAACTGGCGCATTCCAACGCGCCGGGCAGCCGCCACCCCAAACGCTGGCAGGACATCGAGGAGCTGCGCGACGCCGGCATCGACGTGTTGACCACCGTCAACATCCAGCACGTCGAAAGCCTCAACGACATCGTCGCCAGCTTCACCCAGGTGCGCGTGCGCGAGACAGTGCCCGATGCGGTGCTCGACGATGCCGAGATCGAACTGGTCGACCTGCCCCCCGACGAGCTGATCGCGCGGCTGAAGGCCGGCAAGATCTACATTCCCGAGGAAGCCAGCCGGGCGCTCGGGCATTTCTTTTCCAAATCGAACCTGTCGGCATTGCGCGAAATGGCGCTGCGCCGCGCCGCCGAAACCGTCGATCGCCAGATGCTCGACCATGTCCGCAGCATCGGCGCCGCCGGGCAATGGGCGGCGGGCGAACGCATCGTCGTCGCCATCGGCGACCAGCCAGGCGCCGATATCCTCGTTCGCACTGCCAAGCGCCTCGCCGACGCGCTGTCGGCACCATGGACAGCGCTGGTCGTCGAGACACCGCGACACGCCGCGCTGCCGCCAACGGCACAGGACCGGATCGCCGCAGCGCTCAAGCTGGCGGCGACGCTGGGCGCCAGCATCGCCGTGGTGCCGGCTGCCGATGTCGCGGCGGGCCTGCACGCCTGGCTGCGCGAAGCGCGCGTCACCACCCTCGTCATCGGCAAGATGCGGCGGCCCTGGTGGTTCGCGCTGCGCCACCGCTCCATCGTCGATACGCTGGTCCGCGGGCTCGATGGCGTCTCGGTCCATGTCGTGCCGATCGACGCGGTGCCCGCCGCCGATGTGCACACCGGGCATGGCGATTGGCCCTGGCGCCACACCGCATTGGCCGTCGCAATGGTCGCGGCGACGACGCTGGTCGCGCAGCTGCTGGTCCGCGTCATCGGCGTCAACGCCATCGATCTGCTTTACCTGGTGCCGGTGGTGGCGTCGGCGACCCTGTTCGGGCTGCGGCCTTCGCTCGTGGCCAGCATCGCCGCGGCGCTCGCCTACAACTTCTGTTTCCTGCCGCCGCTCTACACCTTTACCATCGCCGATCCCGCCAATGTCGTCACCGTCATCGTGCTGACCGGCGTTGCCTTTGTCGCTTCGCAGCTGGCGGGACGGCTCAAGCGCGAGGCCAATGTCGGGGCGCGTTCCGCCAGCGAGAATGCCGCGTTGGCAGCGTTCGGACAGCGGCTTGCCGCCACCGCCGATGACAGCGGCACCGCGCTCGCCATCTGCGAGGAGGTCGGCCGGCTGCTGGGCGTGCAGACGGTGCTGCTGTGCCGGCACGGGGTGGGGCTCGCCGCCATCGCCGCGGTTCCGGCCGATCCGGCGCTCGGCCCCATCGACATGGCAGCGGCGGAATGGGCGCTCGAGCGCGGCGAGCCCGCTGGCGCCGACACGGCCACCCTGACCGCCAGCGACTGGCAATTTCATCCGCTGGCGACCGCGCTCGGCGTCCTCGCCATCCTCGGCGTTGCCCGGCCCGAACGCGGCGACCCGGTGCCGGGGGACCGCCGGCTGCTGTTCACCACCCTGGTCGGTCAGGCGGCATTGGCGTGGGAACGCATCCGGCTGGAAGCCGACGCGCGCCAGCTGGGCGCGCTCAAGCAGCGCGATTCGCTGCGGATCACCCTGCTCGCTTCGATCGGCCATGATCTCAAGACACCGCTCACCGCCGTTGTCGCGGCGGCCGAAGCCCTTGCGGCTGGCCAGGGCGGCGCCGACGCGGCCATCTTGACCGCCGAGGCGCGTCAGTTGCGCCGGGTCTTCGACGACCTGGTCGAAATGACCCGAATCGACAGCGGCGCACTGGCACAGACGCTGGAGGCCACCGACCTCGTCGATGCCATCGGCGCCGCCGTTCATGACCTCAAGTCCGACCTTGGCCGCCACCGGCTGGTGCTCGACGTGCCGCCATCGCTGCCGCTGGTGGATGCGGACCCGCGACTGCTCAACCATATCCTCATCAACCTTGTTGGCAACGCCGCCAAATTCGCGCCGGACGGCAGCGCCATCACCATCGCCGGGCGCCGAACCGCTGCCGGCGTGACGCTGTCCGTTATCGATTCGGGCCCCGGCCTGCCGGCCGGACGCGAGGCCGTGCTGTTCGACCGCTTTGCGCGCGGGGAAGGCGATGACCGCAGCGGCGGTACCGGCCTGGGCCTCGCCATCGTCAAGGGCTTTGCCGAAGCCATGGGGCTGACCGTCGGCGCCGCCAACCGCGGCGATGGGCCGGGCGCGGTGTTCACCGTCACCTGGCCCGATGCCAAGGTCCGCCGCGCCCGATCCGAGGATATGACCGCATGACCGCGCCACTGCTCATCATCGACGACGAGCCCGCCATCCGCCGGCTTGTGCGTGGCGCGCTGGAGCGCGCCGGCCACCGCGCCGACGAGGCGGAAACGGCCGCCGAAGGCCTGGCGCTCGCCCGCCGGCCGGGATGCGAGCTGGTGCTGCTCGATCTCGGCCTGCCCGATCGCGACGGGCTGGAACTGGTGCCGCTGCTGGTGGCGATGGACCGCGCCGTCGTCGTGCTGACGGCGCGCGACGATACCGGGGAAAAGGTGGCGGCGCTCGATCTCGGCGCCGATGACTATATCGTCAAGCCGTTCGACACCCAGGAACTGCTCGCCCGCGTCCGCACGGCGCTGCGCCACCGCGGCGGCACCGCCCCCGGCCCGTTGACCTGCGGTCCGATCAGCATCGACCTGCTGCGGCGGGAGGTCACGCGCGACAATGTGCTGGTACCGCTGACGCGCAAGGAACTTGCGCTGCTGGCGGAGCTTGCGCGCCACCCGGGCCGTGTCATCACCCATAGCCAGTTGCTGGCATCGGTGTGGGGGGAAGCGCATGTCGGCGATGTCGAATATCTGCGTGTCACCGTGCGCGGCCTGCGCCGCAAGCTGGAGGCCGATCCGGCTGCGCCGACGCTGATCCGCAACGACCCCGGGGTCGGTTATCGGCTGATGTGCTGACCTTTCAGAAAACGGAAACGGCTTCCCGCCCCTTGCGCCACACCCCATATAGAGCGTAGGGGCCGCGCCGCTGCCTCGACGGCATATCGAAAGACAGACCCGCATGGATCTCGTGATCGTGGAATCGCCTGCCAAGGCCAAGACGATCAACAAATATCTGGGGTCGAACTATGAGGTTCTGGCCAGCTTCGGCCATATCCGCGACTTGCCGCCCAAGGACGGCTCGGTCGATCCCGACCATGATTTCGCGATGCTCTGGGAGGTTTCGGGCGATCGCGCCAAGCAGTTGAAGGCGATTTCCGACGCTGCCAAGCGCGCCGACCATGTCATCCTCGCCACCGATCCCGATCGCGAAGGCGAAGCGATCTCCTGGCATCTGCTCGAATGGCTGAAGGGCAAGAAGGCGTTGCCGAAGGCCGGGGCGAGCCGCGTGACCTTCAACGAAATCACCAAGACCGCGATCCTGGCGGCGATGAAACACCCGCGCGAACTCGATTCGGCGCTGATCGATGCCTATCGCGCCCGCCGGGCGCTCGACTATCTCGTCGGTTTCACCTTGTCGCCGGTGCTGTGGCGCAAGCTGCCCGGCGCCAAGAGCGCCGGCCGTGTCCAGTCGGTAGCGCTGCGGCTGATCTGCCAGCGCGAAAGCGAGATCGAGGCCCATCGCCCGCGCGAATATTGGACGATCGACGCCGCGATGGTGTCGGCCGCCGGCCAGGCCTTTCCGGCCCGGCTCAGCCTTTGGCAGGGCAAGAAGCTCGACCGCTTCGACATTCCCGACGCGGCCGCCGCCGCCCGTGCCGTCGCCGATGTGCGCAGCGGTGTTTTCACCGTCCATGCCGTCGATACCAAGCCGGCGACTCGCAACCCCTATCCGCCGTTCACCACCTCGACCCTGCAGCAGGAGGCGGCACGCAAGCTCGGCTTTACCGCCAGCCACACGATGCGCGTGGCGCAGGGCCTGTATGAGGAAGGCCGCATCACCTATATGCGCACCGACGGCGTCCAGATCGCCGGCGAAGCCATCGCCGCCGTCCGCGACGTCATCGCGCAGGATTATGGCAGCGGCCCCGATGTGCTGCCCGACAAGCCGCGCCATTATGCCACCAAGGCCAAGAACGCCCAGGAAGCGCACGAGGCGATCCGCCCGACCGATCTCGGCTATCGCCCGTCGAAAGCGCCGGCCGGCGATGCCGAAAAGCTGTATGCCCTCGTCTGGAAGCGCACCGTCGCCAGCCAGATGGCGAGTGCGAAGATGGAGCGCAGCAGCATCGACCTGCTCGATGCCGGCGGTCGCACCGGGCTGCGCGCCACCGGCCAGGTCATCATCACCCCCGGCTTCCTCGCCGTCTATACCGAGACCAGCGAGGATATCGCGTCGGATGCCGATGACGACGAAGGCCGCCGCCTGCCGCGCCTGACCAAGGGCGAAAGCACGACGACCAGCGATGTGACGTCGAAACAGCATTTCACCGAGCCGCCGCCGCGCTTTTCCGAAGCCTCGCTGGTCAAGCGGCTCGAGGAGCTCGGCATCGGCCGGCCGTCGACCTATGCCTCGATCCTGCAGACGCTGCGGGATCGCGCCTATGTCCGGGTGGAGAAGAACCGTTTCTGGGCGGAGGAAAAGGGCCGGCTCGTCACCGCTTTCCTTGAGCGCTATTTCGAAAAATACGTCGGCTATGACTTCACCGCCGACCTCGAAACCCGGCTCGACGATGTCTCCGCCGGCGATCTCGACTATTTGACGGTACTGCGCGATTTCTGGTCGGACTTTTCCCCCAAGACCAAGGAAATTCTGGAGCTTCGTCCCTCCGATGTGACCGTCGCCATCGATGAATATCTGGCGCCGATGCTGTTCCCGGACAAGGGTGATGGCAGCGACCCGCGGCTGTGCCCGACCTGCGGCACCGGCCGGCTGAGCCTGAAAACCGGCAAGTTCGGCGCCTTTGTTGCCTGCTCCAACTATCCGGAATGCCGCTACACGCGGCAGTTCGCCGGCGATGGCGGTGCGCAGGAAAACAGCGGCCCCGTCCTGCTCGGCACCGATCCCGACAGCGGCGAGCCCGTGACCCTGCGGTCGGGCCGCTTCGGCGCCTATGTCCAGCGCGGGGAAGGGGAAAAGCCGCCGCGCGCCTCCATCCCCAAGGATGCACCGGTCACCGGGCCGGACGACTTCGACCTGGCTTTGCGCCTGCTGTCTCTGCCCCGCACCATCGGCACCCATCCGGAAAGCGGCGAACCGATCACGGCCAGCATCGGTCGCTATGGCCCCTATCTGGCCCATAATGGCAAATACGCCCGGCTGACCTCGACTGCCGAGGTTTTCGAGACCGGCATGAACGCCGCCGTTGTCAAGCTCGCCGAAGCTGCAGCCGCCGGGCCGCGCGCCCGCGGCGTCCAGGCGCCGTTGCGCGAAATCGGTGCGCATCCGGTGTCGGGGGCGGTGATGAAGCTGATGGCCGGCCGCTTCGGCCAGTACATCACCGATGGCGCCACCAACGCCACTGTGCCCAAGACCGAAGACGGCATGACCATCAGCCTCGACGACGCGGCGGCCCTGATCGACGCCCGTGCGGCCATGCCATCCAAGGGCAAGAAGCCGGTCAAGAAGGCCGCGGCCAAAAAGCCGGCCGCCAAGAAGAAGCCGCCGGCGAAGAAGAAGGCCGAGAGTTAAGCAGCCCGTCGGCTGCGTCAATCGATGCGAACGCCGAAGCGCACCATGCGCCCCGGCGACGGCAGGCCGAGCTGCGGCGTGATCACGTCATTGCCGAGATTGTCGACGGCCATGGTGACCGATACGGCCGAACTGCCGATGCGCGCCACGCGCCACTGGGCCCGCAGATTGACTTCATCGCCCGCCGCCAGCTCGGCGCGGTTGCCGGCAGCGTCGAGATCGACGGCCGGACCGACCCGCCGATATTCGCCGCGCAGCAGCAGCGCGTCGAACGGACGGTATCGCAGCGCCCCGCCGACCTCATAGGCTGGCCGCTGCAACAAACGGCGGAATGCCGCGTCGCCCGGATCGGCGCGCGCGCTCATCACCGTGCCGAAGATCTCGGCATCGAGCCCGGCCATCAGTGCCACATTCGCCTGCGCATCGACGCCATAGGTGCGCGTTCCGGACTGGTTGTAACGCTTACGCAACGACACGCCGTTGACCCGGACGACCCGCTGCCCGATCGTGCCCGCGCCGCGCTGGTAAAAGGGATTCACCACCAGATTGGCGGTCGCTCCTTGCCACGCCAGTTCGATGTCGGCGAGCCATGCCGTTTCCGGTCGCAAGTCGGGGTTGATCAGGAAACGGCCCAGCGCCTCGCCGAACAACTCGCGCGCTGACGGAAAGCGCGTGCGGCGCCCACCCGAAAGCGTGAGCGTCGTGTCCCGGGCGACGTCCCCCTGCACCGCCAGCGAAAAGGCAACCGCATCGGTTGCGGGCTGGGCCGGCTTGTCGCCGGTAAGCGGCGTGGTGGCGCGGTCATAGGCGACGCCCGCCGTCGCCTTCACCGGCCCGAGGGGCGCATCGACTTCGGCCCCTACCGTGAACAGGTTCTGCCGGTAGACCAGGCGCGGCCCGGCGACCCCGGTTTGCAGATTGGTGTCGACCTGGGCGTGGCGCGACGTCTGGGCGCTGCTCGTCAGGCGCAGGTCGAACGGCGCGATTGCCGTGGCGAGCACCAGCCGCGCGCCCAGCGTATCGTCTTCGTCATCCTGCCGCGTCCGGCGGACGGTGTAGCTGGCGTTGCTGTAGGCATCGATCGACTGGCTGAACCATTGTCGCCAGCCAACGGCGCGCAGGGTTGTCGCCTCGCCGATATCGGCGCTGGCATTCAGGGTCAGCTGGGTCAGATCGATATCGGGATACCGCCAATAGCGCGGCGCCGCGACCGCGGGATCGCGATCGGACTCGGGCGCGATGCCACGGCGCGTGGTCACCCGCAGCAAGCTGGCACGGGCCGCCACGACCGGTCCCGCATAGCCCAGCGCGCCGAACAGGCTGACCGAATCGAGATCGGTATTGGTCCGTCCGCCGTCCGCCGCCTGGCTGAACGGCAGTGCGGCACGGTCCGCCACCGGCTCGGCGTCACGGGTCACACCCGATGCGGCGAACATCATGTGGAACGACCCGACCGCGGCGCCGCCGACCACCGATCCGGTGGCAAAGCCATCCGATCCGACCTGTGCCATGCCGTGCACCCCGGTCGCGTCATCGCCGGTGCGCAGGTCGATCGCACCTGCCACGGCGTTGGTCCCATATTCTATCGGCACCGCCCCCTTGGCGACCTCGACCGATCGCACCAGCCCGGCGGGGAGCACGCCCAGATCGATCCGTCCGTCCCACGGCACGGCAAGCGGTGCGCCGTCGAGGAACACCTGTGTCTGGCGTTCCTCGGCGCCGCGAACCCGTGCGATGGTTTCGCCGCGAGAATTGGTCTTGGCGGAGACGCCGGGCAGGAAGCGCAGCATCTCCGCCACGTTGCGCGGCTGCCGCTCGATCAGAAAGGCTTCGTCGGCGGTAAGGCGTGGCGGGCGGACACGATCTTCCATCTCGGCGGCGGTGATCACCAGTTCATCGTCGTCATCCGCCCGCGCCGAGGCAGGGGCGATCGCAAGAACCATCGCGGCCAGGGATGCCGCGATACGCAGGCGCTGAGTCAACAATCATGGTCCTTCATCAAGCGCCCGCAGCCCGTGATCGACCACTGCTGCGTCGCAATATGCGATCCCTGCGTCCGATCGTCCATCGACGATGAGCCGCTAATCCATCTTGTCGGCTTTCCAATCAAGGCCTTGCCTTGACCGGCCGCATCGTCTTCGATGATTACGACCCGCGGATGCAATGTGTATCGGACCGCGGGGCCATCGGGGACGGACCATGACAGCCACTTTTTCACGCCTGCTTGTCGCTGCGCTTCTGGCAACGACCGGTCAGGGCCTTGCTGCGCGGGCGCAGGATCCATCGCAATGGTCGGGCCTGCATTACCGCAACGTCGGCCCCTGGCGCGGCGGGCGCGTGACCGCCGTGACCGGCGTGCCGTCGCAGCCCCGCACCTTCTACATGGGCACGGTTGGCGGCGGCGTATGGAAGACGACCGATGCCGGCCACAGCTGGACCAACACCACCGATGGCCAGATCCCTGTCGGTGCGATGGGTGCCGTCGCGGTGGCGGACAGCAATCCCGATGTCATCTACGCCGGCACCGGCTCCTCCAAGATCCGCAGCAATGTTTCGACGGGGCGCGGCGTCTACAAGTCGGTCGATGGCGCCAAGACCTGGCGCTTCATCGGCCTGCGCGACGTCGGGCAAATCGCCACCATCCGCATCAACCCCGACAATCCCGACGAAGTGTTCATCGCTGCCACCGGCGACCCGTTCAAGAACAGCAGCGACCGCGGCGTCTATCGCACCCGCGATGGCGGCAAGACCTGGAAGAAGGTGCTGTTCCTCAATGATTCGCTCGGCGCCGCCGATGTCGAGATGCAGCCAGGCAAGCCAAACGTGCTTTATGCCGCCATGTGGCATGGCCTTCGCCACCCCTGGACGATCATTTCCGGCAGCACCGATGGCGGCCTCTACAAATCCACCGATGGCGGGGACAGCTGGGCAAAGATGGCCGGCGGCCTGCCGACGGGGTTGTTCGGCCGCGCCAACATCGGCGTCAGCGCCGCCGCGCCCGACCGGCTTTACGCGCTGATCGAGGCGAAGCCCGGCCATGGCCTGTATCGGTCGGACGACGGCGGCGCGAAATGGACGCTGGTCAATGGCGAGAACCGGCTCGTCACCCGGCCCTTCTATTACACCACGCTCGGCGTCGATCCCAACAATGCCGACCTGGTGTTCGTCGGCAACGAAAGCTGGTTCCGGTCGGTCGATGGCGGCAAGACGTTCAAGACCCAGGCCACGCCGCACGGCGACAACCACGATGTCTGGATCAACCCGCGCGATTCGCGGCTGATCGTCCAGGCAAACGACGGCGGCGCCAATGTCTCGCTTGATGGCGGCGCGACATGGAGCGTGCAATCGAACCAGCCGACAGCCGAAATGTATCAGGTCGCCGTCGACGACCAATATCCCTATCGCCTCTACGGCGCCCAGCAGGACAACACGACCGTCATCGTGCCGTCGCAGGCGCTTGGCGACCAGCAGGACTATCGGATCGGGCCGGGCTGCGAAACCGGGCCGATCATTCCCAAGCGCGGCGACCCGATGGTCGTCTGGGGGGGGTGCAAGGGGCAGTTCAGCCGCGTCGACCTGCGCACCAACGGCAATGAACAGCAATATTGGGTCGGCAGCGAATCGCTTTACGGCAGCGACCCCAAGGATCTTCGCTATCGCTTCCAGCGCGTCGCGCCGATGGAGGTGCACCCGACCGAACCCAACACCCTTTATTACGGCTCGCAGTACGTCCATCGCTCGACCGACGGCGGCGTCAGCTGGGACGTCATCAGCCCCGACCTGACCCTCAATCCCCCCGACAAGCAACTTGCCTCGGGCGAACCGATCACCCGCGATGCCACTGGCGAGGAGGTTTATTCCACCGTCTATGCCATCCGCGAAAGCACATTGAAGCCCGGTGTGATCTGGAGCGGATCGAACGACGGCCTGGTGCATGTGACGCAGGACGCCGGCAAGAGCTGGCAGAATGTGACCCCGAAGGACCTGCCGCCGGGGGGCCGCGTGCAGAACATCGAACCCGGCGTGCGCGCCCCGGGCACCGCCTATATCGCCGTCTATCGCTATCTGCTCGGCGATTATGCGCCCTATCTCTATCGCACGGATGACTATGGCAAAAACTGGGTCCGCCTGACCAACGGTCGCAACGGCATTGCCGCCGACGAGCCCACGCGCGTTATCCGCGAAGATCCGGATCGCCCCGGCCTGCTGTACGCCGGCACCGAATTCGGCATGCACATTTCCTTCGATCGCGGCGCTCGCTGGCAGCCGTTCCAGCTCAACCTGCCGGCGGTACCGGTCACCGACATCAGGCTGGCGCATGGCGACCTGATCCTGTCGACCCAGGGCCGCGGCTTCTGGATTCTCGACAACCTCGGCGTGCTGCGCCAGTTGCCGTCACAGCCGGCCCGCGCGACCGACCATCGCCTGTACACGCCGGCGGTCGCCGTGCGCGTCAACGCGTCGGGCGACAAGGGCTATGACCCCAGGCAGGGCCCCGAATATATCCTGCCCGGCGCGCAAATCGATTATTTCGTTGCCGCTGCCACGCAAGCGCCGGTCACGCTGACGATCCTCGACGCCGCCGGCAATGTCGTCCGGACGTTTTCGAGCGATGCACCGGCAACGCCGCCCGCTGGCAGCGGCGGGGGTGACGATGATGGCGGCCGATACCGGCCGACCTATCCCACCAGGCTCGACGCAACACCCGGGGTGCACCGCTTCATCTGGGATCTGCGCTACGCCGGCGCGCCGGCACAGGCCCCGGCGGCACCCCAACCCAGCGCACTGCCGCCGACAAGCCCCAAGCCCGGCGAAGCCGCTCCCGGCGGCGTCCAGCCGGGCACCGCGGACCCGACCCGGCCGCGCTGGCCAGCGGGCCCGGTGGCGCCCCCCGGAGCCTATACCGTGGTGATGACGTCGGGATCCTTCACCGCGCGCCAGCCACTGAAAATCGTCGAAGATCCGCGCGTGCTGGCCAGCGGCGTGACGGACGCCGATCTCGTTGCGCAGTTCGATCACAACATGCGCGTGCTCAAGCTGGTCCACGACACCAATCTGGCGGTAGCACGCGTCCGCCAGGCACAGGCGGAGCTGAAGCGATCGCCCGATGAAGCGAAGGCCCGGGCGCTTGCCCCCGTCGCTGCCCGGCTGATCACCCCGCCGATCCGCTACAGCGCGCCGGGTCTGCAAACCCATGTCACCTATCTCTACAGCGAGACGGGTGCCAGCGACCAGAAGGTGGGCCGCGATGCCGTGGACCGGTACACCGCCTTGCGGCAGCAGGTCGATGCCGCCCTGGCCGACGTGGACCGGGTGCTCGGCCCGGCGTCACCGGCCCGCTGAGCGGGCTGGTGACCGCCGCGATCACTTCGGCGCCGGCTTTCCGGCGTCGAGGCGATCCCAGTTGAGGATCGTGTTGAAGCCCAGCATATAGCTGCCCTGGGTCTGCCAGCGCCAGAATGGCCGCAGCGCGAACAGCACGATATGGCCACGCCCGTCGGGGACATCGACGACCAGCGGCTTTTTCGCCAGCGCGTCACCGCCGCTCAACATGCCGCTCAGCAAGATGTCGCTCGATTTGTCCGGGAACGCCATGATCACGCGCGGAAACTGGGTCGGCTCGGACCCGCTGGAACGCGACGCCGGCTGGGCGGACCCGAACGGGCTCGACGAATCGACGGTTGCCGTCGCCGGGGCGCTGGTCTCGGATGGCAGCCAGGGTGACAGCGGCGTCGGAACCGCGTTCGGCGTGACATTCTGCGCCAGCCGGGCGCCGGGGCCATTGGGGTCGAAATAGCCCATGCCGCCGCCGCCGCGCGCGATCGTCATCACCGGCGCCTGCGAGAAATACACCGGCAGCTGCTTGCCCGCATAGCCATAGACGATCGGGCTGGCCTGGTCGGTGATCATGCCGCGCATGATGGCGCCCTTGTTGTACAGGTCCGACGGCGCGTTGACGGTCACCCCAGGTGTCGCGCCGAACGCCGCGAGCATTTCCACCGTCGATCCATCGGCGAGCAGCGTCCCGCCCTGCTGGACGAAGCTGCGGATCGCTTCCAGCCCGGCGCCGCCGATGCCACCGCGGATATCGTCGGCGGAATCAAGCTTGCCGAGGTTGGGCGTAAGCGCGGTCTTCTTGTACGGAATGGCATCCTTGCCGTTCATCGGCACGCCGACGAACTGCTCGCGCGCGCCGACCGCAACCGTCGGATAGATCAGCACATCATATTTGGCGCGCAGGTTGCGCTGCTTCAGCGTCGTGTCGGCGAAATAATCATAGGGAATGCCATAGGTATCGAGCGCGGCGCGCCACCAGCCTTCGTCCTGCGTGCGCAGCCAGCTGTGAACATAACCGATGCGCGGCGTCGTCAGCACATGGCTCGCCACGTTCGGCATGGCCGCGACGGCTTCGCCAGCAACGCCGAGCGCCTCCGCGACGCGTGCCACGGCGGCGCGATCGGCATTGGGCAGAATGAAGCTGCCCGCGGCATAGCGCCGGCCATCCGCTTCGAACGGCGCTTCGGCGGCGAGCATCTTCACGTCCTTCAGACGAAAGCGCAGCGAGACGAGCGCATTGTCGCCATTGTGGTTGAAGACGATGGTCGATCCGGTTCCCGACACGCCGCCGGGCGGCGCAATATCGGCCGTGACCGGCGTCAGCGCCTGGGCAAAGACCGCCGGGTCCTTGATCGTCTTCATGTCGACATTGTGCATATACTGCATCGTCCACCCCGTATCGTCATAGGGACGCGGGTTGGCCGTCGGGTAGTTCTGAACGCTCAGATACATGTCGAGCAGCGTCCGGTACGGCTGGTCGGCGCGGATCACATAATCGCCAGCGGCGACCTGGACGCCGCCGGCCGTAAAGCCCTGTGTGGCGGTGCCGATCTCGATGCCCTGCTGGCGCAGCATGTTGAGCATGTCGGTGGCGTTGTGCGGGGCATGCTGGCGGGCCGGGATGACATAGGCGTTGATGGCCCCGGTGCGCCCGTTCTCGATCGCGTTGCGGCTCTTGGTCCAGTAATTCTCGAGATACAGGCTATGGTCGGTGGCGACGCGGTTGAGCGCGAACAGCAGCGCCGATTGCTGGATGTTGGTATTGTTGCGCGGACCCCAGTCGATGGACGGCAGCGGCGGGTTCGGGCGGAACCATTCGCGGCTGGTGACGGTCGGCGCCAGCTTCAGGTTCTTCTGAACATCCGGGCCATAGCTTTGCACTTCATAGAAGCGGCCGAAGCTGTTGTGAGTATGGGCGATCCAGAACAGATAATTGGGCACCCAGCCGTCGTAGAAACCATAGGTCCACACGCCCGGCACATTGCGCTTGGTCATTTCCATGACCTCGGTTTCGGCGAGCAGCCACCATTCGTTCGACTGGATTGGGTCGAGCGACGGATTATAGGGCCCGGTCCCGGTCGACACGTACAGGTACGACTGTGCCTCGTGGAGGTCGTGCAGCACTGTCGGATGCCAGTCGAGCATGCCCTTGGTGATGTTCTGGGTGAGCTTCAGAAACTGGCCGAGCCCGTCGCGGTTGTTGTCATGGGCGACATATTTGCCCCAATAGACCAGCGGCGGCTTGGGCTTGCCGGTTTTCTTGCCGTAATAATAGGTGTCGACGATCTTCTCGCGCCCATCGACCTCGACGACGGGGGTGATGAAGGTGATCATGTTGTCGCGGATGTTGCGGATGAACGGCGTCTCCTCGACGGCGAGGCGATAGGCCAGTTCGATCAGCATCTCCGGCCCGCCGGTTTCGGGCGAATGGATGCCGCTGGTCACCCAGTAGATCGGCTTGGCGGTCTTGATGATCTCGGCGGCCTTGGCAGCGTCGGTCCGCCGCGGATCCCCCAGCGCTGCCAGCTGCGCCTTGTAGTCGTCGAGTTTCGCCAGCGTTGCCTCGTCGGCAATGGCCAGCACGACGAGTTCGCGCCCTTCCTCGGTGGTCCCGAGCGTCATCAGCTTGACCCGCTTCGACGTGCGCGCCAGCTCGCGATAATAGCGGTGGATATCGGCGGCGTAGGTCAGTTCACCGGGAGTGCCCGGGATACGCCCGAAGAATTTCAGCGGTGTCGGGACGGTATCGGATGCCGGCAGATGGTCGACAAGTTCGGTGGTAAAGCGCTTGTCGACCAGATGCTGCTGGATCAGCCGGCCATATTCGGCATCCTGCGGCTGGGTCAGCGGCGCCACGCCGGAGGGCGTGACGGGTGCCCCGGGCGCCACCGCCTGCGCCAAGATCGGCCCGGTGGAAAGCATCGTGGCGGCCAGAACACTGGCCTGAACCGAAAAGCGCGCGCCCATATATGGCCCCCTGGAAAATGCCTCAGTCCGTCGCAGCGATTGCGGCGCGCCTTGCGAAATCCGGGCGCGATCGGCCGCTGGCCCATCGACGCAACCCGGTTCAGTTCATCCGCTGCATCACACCATCGCGCTTGAGCACGTCGCCGCCCTTCATCACAAAGCCGACGCGCTGCAGCACTGCGATGTCGGCGAGCGGATCGCCGTCGACCGCAACGATATCGGCATAGCGGCCGGGCTGGATCGACCCGATGTCCTGCGGAACACCGATCAGATCGGCCGCGTTGCGCGTTCCGGCCAGGATCGCGTCCATCGGCGTCAGCCCCGCCTTGACCAGCAGCGCGAACTCCTCCGCCTTGTTGCGATCGCCAAGGCCGGTGAAATCGGTGCCGAGCGCGATCTTGACCCCGGCCTTATAGGCGCGGCCGGCATTGCCGATCATCGTCGGCGTCACCGCAATCGCCTTTTCGGCGACAGTCGGGGGCAGTTTTTCGGGGGTCTTCGTCGCGGTCTGATAGATCCAGTCGGCGACCAGCAAGGTCGGCACCAGATAGGTGCCGTGCTGCTTCATCAATTTGTAGCTGGTGGCGTCGGCATAGGTGCCGTGGTCGATCGAATCGACGCCGGCCTCCACCGCATGGTTGATCGCCTTGTTGCCGTGCACATGCGCTGCGACCTTCAAGCCGATTTCGTGCGCCGTTTCCGTCACGGCGCGCATCTCGTCATCGGTCATCGTCATGTGGTTGGGATCGTCGCCGATCGAACCGACGCCGCCCGACGGCATGATCTTGATCAGCTTGGCACCGTCCCGGTGATGCTGGCGCACCATTTTACGGGCGGTTTCGGCGCCATCGATGACCGACAGTTCACGCCCTTCGAAATGGATTTCCGGTCGCATGCCGTTCTGCGGGTCGGAATGGCCGCCGGTTGCCGACAGCGGCTCCATCGCCGACCAGATGCGCGGGCCGATGATCTGCTTTGCGGCAATCGCCCGGATCAGCGCCGGCGCCTCGATCGCCCCCGATCCGCAGTCGCGCACCGCGGTGAAGCCCTGCTCGATATCGCGCCGGGCATTGCGCATCGCGGTGATGACCGCGTCCGATTCATTGTGGGTGAAACGGCCGAGGACGCTCCAGTCCGGGCCCATCGAGATATGATCATGCACGTCGATGAAGCCGGGCAGCACCGTCTTTGCCGACAGATCGATCACTTCGGCGCCCGCCGGCGATACAAAGCCGTTCTGCACGCCGACGATGCGTTCATCCTTGATGATGATCGAAACCTGCCGCCGCGGCTGCGCGGCGGTGCCGTCGATCATGGTGCCGGCGTGGATGACGACATCCTTGGCGCGGGCCTGCGGGGCCGCCAGCACGGCCGCGGCGGCCAGCAGCATCGCCAGCATGGGGCGCCCGCTCATCGTGCCATCTTCCCGCCGGTCTTGAGCACTTCGCCGCCCTTCATCACGAAATCGACGCGCTGCAGCACCGTGATGTCGGCCAGCGGATCGCCATCCACCGCAACGATATCGGCATAGCGGCCGGCCTGGACCGATCCGATATCCTGCGGCGTGCCGATCAGTTCGGCAGCATTTCGCGTCGAGGTGAAGATCGCGTCCATCGGCGTGAGACCAGCCTTGACGAGCAGGGCAAACTCCTCCGCCTTGTTGCGATCCGAACTTGCCGACTGGTCGGTACCAAAGGCGATCTTGACGCCCGCCTTGTAGGCGCGCCCGGCATTGCCGATCATCGTCGGAGTCACGGCAATCGCCTTTTCGGCGACGGTCGGCGGCAGCGTTTCCGGCGACTTGATCGCATTCTGGTAAATGGCGTCGGCGACCAGCAACGTCGGCACCAGGAATGTGCCGTGCTTCTTCATCAGGGCATAGCTTTCGGCATCGGCATAGGTGCCGTGCTCGATCGAATCGACGCCTGCCAGGATGGCATGGTCGATCGCCTTCTTGCCGTGCGCATGGGCGGCCACCTTGAGCCCGAGCTCGTGCGCGGTCTCGATCGCGGCGACCATTTCCGCGTCGGTCATCACCATGTGATTGGGATCATCGCCGATCGAACCGACGCCGCCCGACGGCATGATCTTGATGACCGTGGCGCCGTTGCGGCGATGGGCGCGCACCTTCTGCCGTGCGTCCTCGGGCCCATCGATCAATGCACCGTCGCGGCCGGCGATGCTCACGGTCGGCGCCAGGCCATTCTGGCGGTCGCTGTGCCCGCCCGTCGGTCCCAGTGCCTGCAGCGCGGTCCAGAAGCGCGGGCCAACCAATTGCCCGGCCGCGATCGCGCGCATGATCGCCGGCGCCGTCACCTCGCTGGAACCGAGGTCGCGCACCGTGGTGAAACCGGTCTCGATCTGCTTGCGGGCATTGATCGCGGCGTTGATGGTGGCATCGCCTTCGGTCAGGACGAAGCGGTTGAGCGGCTTGCGGCTGCCGGTCGAGGCGATATGGTCGTGACAGTCGATGAAGCCGGGCAAGACGGTCTTGGTGGAAAGATCGATCACCTCGGCGCCCGCCGGCGTCACGAAGCCGTTCTGGACTGCGGTTATGCGGTCGTCGCGGATGAGGATCGAAACCTGCTGCCGCGGCGTCGCCGACATGCCGTCGATCAGTTTGCCGGCATGGATGACGACATCCTTGGCATTGGCCGCGCTGGCATTCAGAAGACCACCCAACAGCAGCGCCGCGACAATGCCGCGATGCGGCACGTTCGTCCCCAGCCCGCCCGGCATTCGCCTGCTCACTGGAACCTCGCCATCGCCTGGATGCCGATGATCCGCGGTGCCGTGGTCACCCCGTAATTGGCCCGGACGACCGATCCATTGTAGCGCCAGCCCAGCGCGGTGGCGCTCGCCTGGCCGTTGGTCAGCGCGGTCAACCCGACGGTGTTGAACAGATTGTTGGCGAACAGATAGACGCCCCAGCGTCCCTCGTCCTTTTCCAGACCGAACCGCAGGCCGACGGTGGTGAAACCGGGGAGCGTGTAAAGCGCTGCGCCGCCCGGCGTGCCACCCGGGCCGTTCGGATAGGCATTGGCATAGAGCGGCAGGTTGTAGGTGGTCAGCGATTCACCGCGATAGCTGGCGTCGGCGTGATAGATGATCTGCATGTCGTTGCCGACAGGCGTGGCGTAATCGGCCGATGCCTGAACGGTCCACTTCGGCGAGAAGGGGATCGGATCGCCGGCGCGCCCGGCCGCGACCGTGGCGCAACCGGTGGTGCCGGGCACGAACGGGATCGGGCACTGGGTGATGCCATCCGGCAGCGCCTGGTCGCCGCGCAGCTTGGCATCGATATAACTGCCCGAAAGCCGCATCGTCAGTCGGTCGACCGGGTAGAAGGACGTGTCCAGCTCGATACCCTGGATTCGCGCCGGGCTCGAACTGTTGGTGATGAACCCGAAGGCGTTGTTGAAGCTCGCCGAAATCTGCATGTTCTGCCAGTCCATGCGGAACGCCGCGAGGTTGACGACGACCTTGCGGTCGAACCACGAGGTCTTGGCACCGACTTCATAGCTCCACACCGAATCGGAGGTGTAGACCGCGGCATAGCTCGGCAGGCCCAGGGTCTGGTTGACGCCGCCCGGCCGATAGCCCTGCGACGCCGAACCATAGAACATCACATCGCTGTTCAGCTTGTAGTCCGCAGCGAACTTGAACAGCGTGCCGGTTTCATCGCCGCCGGTGGTCAGTGCGTCCTGCCGGCTGTTACCGGCAATGTAGCTGGGGATGATGACGGCGGCCGTCGTCTCCTTGGTGTATTTGAAATAGCGCATGCCACCGGTCACGCTCAGCGCATCGTTGATGTCCCAGGTGGCTTCGCCGAAGCCCGCGGTCTGCGCCAGCGTGTCGTCGATGGTCCGGTAGAGCCCGGTGTCGTTCACCCCCACAGTGAAGGTGTTGCCGGTCGGAAAGCCGATCGGAAAGGCCTGCAGGCCGGTCACGGGGTCGGTCGGGTTCAGGATGGATTCGGTGAAGTTCTTGCGGTTGCTGTGATAGAATCCGACCGTCCATTTGAACGCGTAGCGGTCATCGGCGAGGCGGATTTCCGCAGTCGAGGTCTTGTTGGTCTGCGGCTGATAGGTGGACATGTTGCCATAGCTGTTGACCAAAGTCTGGTAGCCGGCGCCGTTGCAGGTCGTCCCCAGGATATAGCCCGAGTTGCAGTCCCGGGCGAAGGTCGCATAGCCCGGGATCGTCGTCGGATTGCCGGTGAAGGGGGCGACGATGCCGCCGGTCTGGTTGACGCTCTGATAGCGCGCGAAATAAGGCGTATAGTCGAACTTGTACCCGAGGAACCGGTCCGAATAGGAGCCTGCCGCCGTCAGTGTGGCAAAACCCATGTCCCAGTTGAGCGTTCCGGAGAACAGCTTCATCCGGTCTTCCTGCGGTTGCTGGATGAAGAGCGCCTGGTTGAACTTCTGCCCGGTTAGCTGATATTGGGTGATGTTCCAGCTCGAGCTGGCGCCCTCGCGATCCTGATAGACCGCCATCAGGTCGAGAGTGACATTGTCGACCGGCTGGATGCGCGCGGTGAGGCGGCCGCCATAGCTTCTGTTCGAGTTGATATTGGTCAGGTTGAGCAGGCTGTTGTCGACGAAGCCGGCCGTGCGGTCGAAATAGCCGACGGCGCGGATCGCGAACTTGCCGTCGACGATCGGGATGTTGATCATGCCGTTGATCTGCCGGCCGAGCGAGCCGTCGCTCTCGGCCGCCGTGCTCAACTGGCCATCGACCGAACCTTCATACCGGTCCAGCTTGGGCTTGGCGAAGATCAGGCGGATGGTACCGCCCATCGAACTGGCGCCATACAGCGTGCCCTGCGGCCCGCGCAGCACCTCGACGCGCTCCACGTCGAACAGGCGGATGCTCGGCTGGGTGCCGCCGGCGTCGTTCGAAACGCCGCCGGTGCCACTCAGCGGAACATCGTCATAATAGAGCCCGACCAGCGGCTCGCCCGTCGCATAGAGGTTGCGGATGATGACGCGGCTGCCGCCATTGGCGCTCTCGTTGATGACGAGGCTGGGGGAGACGCGGCCAAGCGATTGCGAATCGGTGATATTCTGTTTGAACAAGGTGTCGGCACCGACAGCCGAAATGGACAGCGGCGTGCGCTGGATGCCGGTCGACCGCTTGAGCGCCGTGACGACGATATCGGAATCGTTCGTCGGCGCCTGAACCTCGGCTTCGGCCGGCGCGCTCCCCGCCGTGGCCGGCGCGCTCACGTCCTGGGCATGGAGCGCCGCCGATGTCGCCAGCAGCGAAACACTCAGCAGAATTCGCGCACCGCGAGAGCGATGCAAAGCTACCTTGATCATGACCTTGCCCTCGTGCTCGGCAAGACGGTTCCCACCGCCTGCCACCCCCAGTCGTCCGGCGCAGCCCGCCCGCCACCGAACACGCCCCATTCACGCGATCTTTCGCCGCATGCTTTCGATTGTCATGAAACCGCAATCGGCCCGGCATTGCAACTCTAAAATTCGCTACGCGATGGTGAAAAATTAGGGTGTTTGCTCTATCCACTGTAAACGCACTGGCAGATACGACCAAAGTAAGGTAGATATGGCAGTGTAATGTCCGTTCAGCGAAAAGACAGCACAGGTTGCTGGGAGCCAAATCCGACGCGCACCGGAGCAAGCGTTATGACCGCCAAACTCGACTCGTTCGACATGAATATTCTCAAACGCTTGACCGATGACGGCCGGATCAGCTGGCGTGATCTTGCCGATGAGATCGGACTTTCACTGACCCCGACGCTGCGCCGCGTGCGACAACTGGAAAGCGAAGGTTACATCCTGGGCTATGCTGCGCGGCTCGATGAAAAGCGGCTCATCGGATCGGTGGAGGCGCTGATTTCGATTACCCTCGACCGGCAGACCGACGAGGCGTTGACGGCGTTCGAAACGAGCATCAACAACCTGCGCGAAGTCACCGACTGTTTCCAGATAACCGGCGAGTTCGACTATCTGCTCCGCGTGGTGGTCCTCGACCTCGACCATTATCAGCCGATCCTGACCAAATTGTCACAGATATCGGTGGTGTCGCGAATCAACTCGAGCTTCGTCCTGAAGACCGTCATGCGCCGCGTCTACTCCGTTCCCTGACCGGGATCGTTCGAAGCCGACGGGGGCAGAATCCCGCCGGGTCGCAGGCGCCGAGAAAGTAACGGCAGCGCGAAATAAAATTTCAAGTCGGAATATTGCAATGACATTTCAACCGGGTAATGTGCCCATGGGTTTTGGGGGAAACGGCATGCAAAGCAGGAATTCTCGGGTCGTCTATCTGCTGGTGTTCGGCCTCGCATCGGCACCGGCCCTTGCCGACGATGCCGCGACCAAGGCGCCGGCTGGCGTGGAAGCGTTCTTCACCGGGCTGAAATGGCGCAATATCGGCCCCGATCGCGGCGGTCGATCGATCTCCGCCGCAGGCAGCGTCAAGCGCCCGCTCGAATATTATTTTGCAGCTGTCGGTGGCGGCCTGTGGAAAACCGTCGATGCCGGCACGACCTGGTCGCCGGTCACCGATGGCAAGGTCAATACGGCGGCACTGGGCGGTGTCGCGGTCTGCGAAGCCAACCCCGACGTCGTCTATTTCACCACCGGTGAAACCCAGTTGCGCGGCAATGTCCTGCCGGGCAACGGCGTCTGGAAATCGACCGACGCCGGCAAGAGCTGGAAGAACATCGGCCTCGCCGATGTGCAGAATTTCTCGCGAATCCGCATCCACCCCACCGACTGCAACACCGCCTATGTCGGCGGTTTCGGCAGCTACGGCGCGGAAGGCGAAGCGCGCGGGGTCTACAAGACCGTCGACGGCGGCAGCAACTGGAAGAAGATCCTGTACCGCGACGCGCGCACCGGCGCCGTCGACATCTCGATCGATCCGAAAAAGCCCGACACGCTCTATGCGGCGCTTTGGGAAGCCTGGCGCAAACCCTGGGGCATGAGCTCGGGCGGCCCCGGCAGCGGGCTGTTCCGCAGCCAGGACGGCGGCGCCACCTGGACGGAACTGACCCGCGCCAAGGGGATGCCGCAGACCGGCCTCATCGGCAAGATCGGCGTCAGCGTCTCGCCGGTCGATTCGTCGCGCGTCTATGCGATCGTCGAGCATGCCGACGGCGGCATGTTCGTCTCCGACGATGGCGGGGAGAGCTGGACGCGCCGCAGCGAGTCGCGCGACCTGCGCCAGCGCGCCTTTTACTACACGCGCGTCGTTGCCGATCCCAAGATCAAGGATCGCGTCTATTCGCTCAACGTCAACTTCCAGCGCTCGGACGACGGCGGCAAGACCTTCCCGACCAAGATCAAGGTCCCGCACGGCGACAATCACGACCTGTGGATCGCCGCCGACGACAACCAGCGGATGATCCAGGCCAATGACGGCGGCGCCAATGTCAGCGTCAACGGCGGCACCAGCTGGACACGGCAGAATTTCCCGACCGCGCAGATGTACCGGGTCTCGGTTTCCAGCCATTACCCGTGGTTTGCCTGCGGCGGGCAGCAGGACAACAGCACCATCTGCGTGCCGTCGCGCGGCTGGAAGCACGCCAATGTGCTCGGCGGGCAGTTCGGCATTGCCGTCGGCGGCGGCGAAAGCGGCTATGTCGTCAACGATCCGCGCAATCCGGACATCTTCTATGCCGGCAGCTATGGCGGCTTGCTCACCCGCTACGACCATAGCACCGGACGGCAGCGCGCCATCGCGGTGCGGCCCGACAACCCGATGGGCTGGTCGGCAGCCGACGTCGCGGAACGCTTCCAATGGACCTTCCCGATCGTCTTCGATCCGCGCGACCCGGCAACGCTCTATGTTGCCTCACAGCATGTCTGGCGCAGCCGCAACGAGGGCCAGAGCTGGGAGAAGATCAGTCCCGACCTGACCCGCCATGACCCTGCGACCCTCGGGCCGTCGGGCGGTCCGATCACCCGCGACCAGACTGGCGTCGAAACCTATGCGACGATCTTCGCCTTGGCGCCTTCGCGGCGCGAACCGGGCCTGATCTGGTCGGGATCCGATGACGGCATGGTCCAGATCACCCGCGACGGCGGCACGAACTGGACCAATGTGACCCCGGCAGGGCTGCCCGAATTTGCCAAGATCACGACCATCGAGGATTCGCCCCACCAGCCGGGAACGGCCTATCTGACCGCGCATCGCTTCCTGCTCGGCGACTTCCGGCCCTATGTGCTGAAGACCAGCGATTACGGCCGCAGCTGGACGCCGATCACCACCGGCATCCCCGCCGACGAGATCGCGCGCAGCATCCGCGCCGACACCGTGCGGCCGGGCCTGCTCTATCTGGGCACCGAGCGCGGCGTCTGGGTTTCCACCGACGACGGCGGCAACTGGCACAAGCTGCAGCGCAACCTGCCGGCGGTCCAGGTCGCGGACCTGGCCGTTGCCGGCCAAGATCTCGTCATCGCCACCCATGGCCGCTCCTTCTGGGTGATGGAGAATATCGACGTGCTGCGGCAGCTGGAGGGCGCCAACAACAATCGCGTCAAGCTCTTCACCCCGGCACGCGCTGTGCGCGGCGTTGATTCGGGCGTTGCCATCGACTATTTCCTGCCCAAGGCCGCAAAGCAGCTCAGCATCGAGATCTTTGCCCCCGACGGCCAGTCCATCCAGCGGTTTGCCGGCAAGCTCGAGGATCCCAAGGCCAAGGAAGGCGGCGGTGACGATGACGATTTCGACGGCGCCCCCAAGGGTCCGCCGACGGCAGCGATGAAGGCGGGGCTCAACCGCTTCTCATGGTCGATGAACTACCCCGGGTTCACCGAATTTCCCGGCATGATCCTGTGGAGCGGACGCAACCGCGGTGTTGCAGCGTTGCCCGGGCGTTATCTGGCGCGCCTGACGGTCGACGGTGCCGTGCAGGAACAGCCTTTCGAAATCGGCGCGGACCCCCGCGTCAAGGGCGCCAGCCCTGCCGACCTCGAGAAGCGCTTTGTCCTCGCGCGCCAGATCACCGCCAGCGTGTCGCAAGCCAATGATGCCGTGCTGTTGATCCGCGGCATCAAGCAGCAGACCGACGAGCGCAGCAACCAGGCCAGGACGCCGGCGACGAAGGAGGCGATTGCCCAGTTCGTCGCCAAGCTCGACGCGATCGAATCGGAAATCTACCAGGTCCGCAACCGCAGCAGCCAGGACCCCCTCAACTACCCGATCAAGCTCAACAACAAGCTCGCCGCGCTGATCAGCAATGTCGAAAGTGCGGACGCGGCACCGACAGACCAGGCCGGCCTCGTCTATGGTGAACTGCGTGGCCAGCTCGATGCCCAGCTCGGCACGCTGAAGACGGTGCTCGATAGCGACCTGCCGGCACTCAACGCCGCACTGAAGGCCGACAGACTGAAGCCGGTCGAGCGGCGCCCCCTGCAAGTCGTGGCGGGTGCTGCCGAAACGCCCAAGGGCGGCACGGCAGGGACGGACTGACGCCCCTTGTGCCCATGTCGTCTGGCGCCTGCGCCGGACGACGGACCGCCGCCGACCATCGTGCGTTCCTGACGAAACAAGGATGGTGACATGGGCATTATGGTCGACGGACACTGGCAGCCGGGCGAGGCGACGGAGGCCAGCAAGGACGGCAATTTCGCGCGGCAGGATGCCGGTTTTCGCGATTGGGTGACGGCCGACGGTGCCGAGGCTCCTGAAGGCCACCGCGCTTATCCGGCCGCGGCCGGCCGATATCACCTTTATGTCAGCTACGCCTGTCCATGGGCCCATCGGGCACTGGTCGTGCGCGCCTTGAAGGGATTGGAGGACAGCATCGGCGTTTCCGTGGTCAGCCCGGTGATGCGCGAGAATGGCTGGACCTTCGCCACGGACGCGGGTGGCAGCGGCGACGGCCTCTATGGCCTGGACTATCTGTGGCAACTCTATGCGCGCGCCCGTCCCGGCTATTCCGGCAAGGTCACCGTACCGGTGCTCTGGGACCGCGAAACCGAAACGATCGTCAGCAATGAATCAGCTGAAATCATCCGCATGCTGGCCAGCGCCTGGGATGGAATCGGCGCCCTTCCCGGCGATTTCTACCCGGAGGCGGCGCGGGCAACAATCGACGCGATCAACGCCGAGATCTACCAGGCCGTCAACAATGGTGTCTACAAGGCCGGTTTTGCCACGACGCAAGCCGCCTATGACGACGCCGTGACGCAGCTTTTCGCGATGCTCGACCGGCTCGACCGGCATCTGGCAACGCAGGACTGGCTCGTGGGTCCGGCGATGACCGAAGCCGACATCCGGCTTTTCACGACCCTTGTCCGGTTCGACGCCGTCTACGTCGGCCATTTCAAATGCAATGTCCGCCGGATTGCCGACTATCCGGCCCTCGAACGCTATCTCGAACGCATGCTGGCGGTCCCGGCGATCGCTGCGACGGTCCATCTCGACCATATTATGACGCACTATTACGCCAGCCATCGCGATCTCAACCCGTCTGGGATCGTGCCGGCCGGCCCGGACCTTCCTTGGGCCAAAATGGTCGACGGGTCGAAATCTCAGCGAAATGCTACGCCGCCGGCGCGCTTGCCTTGATCACCAGGGCATGGACCCGGTCCGGTGCGATCAGGTCGCCGAGCGCGGCATAAACCAGCCGCTGCCGCGCCACGCGCGACTGGCCCGCGAACGCCGCGGCGGTCAACACCACGGTAAAGTGACTTTCACCGGCGCCGCTATGGCCGGCATGGCCCCGGTGCGAATCGCTGTCGTCGATGATCGACAGGTCGGTCGGCTGGAGTGCGGCACGCAGCCGCGTCTCGATTTCGTCGGCCACAACACCCATATCGCACCTTTTCCGGATCAGCCGCCGTCTATACCGACAGCGGCGGCGAAGCCCAAGGACCCATCGACATTTCCGACGTTCCTCCCGAAGCGCCGAAGCGCAGCAGCCGCTTGCACGGGCGTATCGAGCGCCCCGATGCCGCGCTGTGCGACCACCCCGGCTGCACCAACCCCGGCGAATTCCGCGCCCCCCGGTCGAACCGCGTGCCCGGCAGCGAAGGCGGCTGGCAGTTCCTGTGCCTCGATCATGTCCGCGCCTTCAACGCCGGCTACAACTTCTTCGACGGGCTTTCGCCCGACGAGATCTACGAGGCGCAGTCGCCGCTTGCCGGCTGGGAACAGGCAGCGACGCCGAAGGGCCGAATGGCCTTCAGTTTCGGCGACGCCCATGACCTGTTCGGCGCCGATACAAAGCAAGCACCGCCAAAGAAACGCTGGGCGGCGTTCGGTGATGCGCAGGCGCTGGCAGCGCTCGGGCTGGGCGACGGCGCCAGCGCGGATGACGTGCGCCGGGCGTACAAACGCCTGGTGCGGCGATATCACCCTGACAGCAATGAGGGGGACCGGTCGATGGAAGGGAAGTTGCAGGCCGTCGTCAACGCCTATACGCACCTGAAGTCCGCATCCGCATTCAAGACGGAGTCCTGAGTCCCGTGTCAGCCCTGCCCGATTCCCAACATACCGCCATGATGGCACCCGACACGACCGTCGATGCCCGCGAAGTCTTCGGCGTCGATATCGACATGGCGGTCCCCGCCTTTTCGATGAAGGACGAGCGCGTCCCCGATCTCGACCCGAGCTATGTCTTCGATCCCGACACGACGCTCGCGATCCTCGCCGGCTTCACCTTCAACCGCCGGGTGATGATCCAGGGCTATCACGGCACCGGCAAGTCGACACATATCGAGCAGGTGGCGGCGCGGCTGAACTGGCCGTGCATCCGCATCAACCTCGACAGCCACATCAGCCGCATCGACCTGATCGGCAAGGACGCCATCGTGCTGCGCGACGGCCAGCAGGTCACCGAATTCCGCGAAGGCCTGCTGCCCTGGGCGCTGCAGACCCCGACGGCGCTGGTGTTCGACGAATATGACGCTGGTCGCCCGGACGTGATGTTCGTCATCCAGCGCGTGCTCGAGGTGGAGGGCAAGCTGACGCTGCTCGACCAGAACCGGGTGATCCGCCCCAACCCGTATTTCCGGCTGTTCGCTACTGCCAACACCGTCGGGCTGGGCGACACGACGGGGCTCTATCACGGCACCCAGCAGATCAACCAGGGCCAGATGGATCGCTGGAACATCGTCACCACCCTCAACTATCTGCCCCACCACACCGAAACCGCGATCGTCGTCGCCAAGGTCAAGGACTTCGATACCGACGCCGGCCGCAAGCAGGTCGCCAATATGGTCAAGGTCGCCGACATGACCCGCGCCGGCTTCATCGGCGGCGACATCAGCACGGTGATGAGCCCGCGCACCGTCATCACCTGGGCGCAGAACGCGACCATCTTCGGCAACGTCGGCTTTGCGTTCCGGCTGTCGTTCCTCAACAAGTGCGACGAGGCGGAACGTGGCATCGTCGCGGAATATTATCAGCGCGTGTTCGGCGAGGAACTGCCGGAATCGGTTGCCGTCAAGGGACGCAAATAGCGCCGAACGACCATGGCCCAGCCCGACAACCCCATCGAAGATTTTCGCCAGGCCGTGGCCGCGACGCTGCGCGCGCTCGGCCATGCGCCGGACGTCGAGCTGGCGTTCACCGCCGACAAGCCATCGTGCTTCGGGGACCAAGCGCGGGTGCCGCAGCCCGGGCGCGCCATGCCCGCCGAACAGGTCGCCGAAGTCCGCGGCTGGGCCGACAGTTTCGCCCTGCGCCGCCTGCACCATGATGCCAAGCTGCACAATATCGACCAGCCCGACGCCGGCGTGGCGCGGGACATCTGGAACGCCGTCGAGCAGGCGCGTGTCGAAGCGATCGGCAGCGCCGATATGGTCGGCGTCGCCCGCAATCTCGACCGCATGACCGAAATGCGCGTCCGGGCCGACCCGATCGTGCGCGCCCGCACCGCCGAAGAGGTGCCGATGGCGACCGCGCTCGGCCTGCTGGTCCGCGAACGGCTGACCGGCGCGCCGCCACCGCGCATCGCCGAAGCCGCTGTCGATCTCATCCGCCCCGAAATCGAGGCCGCTGCCGGCGAACATCTCGACGACCTTGTCGCGGCGCAGGGCGACCAGGCGGCCTTTGCCCAGGTCATGCGGCGCGTGCTCTCCGACCTCGGCCTCGGCGCCGATCCCGATGCCGAGCCCGAACAGGCCGAAGACAGCGACGAACAGCAGGACGAGGAAGCCCCGGGCGAAGAGGGCGAGGAGCAGGAACAGGACGCCGGCGGCCAGGACCAGTCAACCGAAACCCGCGCCGAGGAATCGCAGGACGACAGCGAATCGACCGAAACCCGCGAGACCGAGATGGACACCGATATGGTGTCCGAGGCCGAGATGGGCGAGGAAGGCCAGGAGGGGATGACGCCGTGGCGGCCGAACCTGCCGATGTCGGACCTGCCGCCCGATTTCGACTACAAGGCCTATACCCACGCCCATGACGAGATCATCGGCGCCGAGGACCTGTGCGATGCCGAGGAACTGACCCGGCTGCGTGCCTATCTCGACCAGCAGCTTGTCCCCTTGCAGAGCGCGGTCACCAAGCTCGCCAACCGCCTGCAGCGCCGGCTGATGGCGCAGCAGAACCGCAGCTGGGATTTCGACCAGGAAGAAGGCTTGCTCGATGCGGCGCGGCTGGTGCGGATCGTCACCAATCCCGCCTATGCGATGAGCTACAAGGTCGAGCGCGACACCGAATTTCGCGATACGGTGGTGACGCTGCTGATCGACAATTCCGGCTCGATGCGCGGCCGGCCAATCTCGATCGCCGCGATCTGCGCCGATATCCTGGCCCGCACCCTCGAACGCTGCGCCGTCAAGACCGAGATCCTGGGCTTCACCACCCGCGCCTGGAAGGGCGGCCAGTCGCGCGAGAAATGGCTGGCCGACAATCGCCCGGTCAAGCCTGGCCGGCTCAACGACCTGCGCCACATCGTCTATAAACAGGCCGATGCGCCGTGGCGCCGGGCGCGCAAGAACCTGGGGCTGATGATGCGCGAAGGCCTGCTGAAGGAGAATATCGACGGCGAAGCGCTGCTATGGGCGCACGACCGACTGATGGCCCGGCGCGAGGATCGGCGTATCCTGATGGTGATTTCAGACGGTGCGCCGGTCGATGATTCGACGCTGTCGGTCAACACCGGAAACTATCTGGAGCGTCATCTGCGCCAGGTCATCAAATATATCGAGGCCAAGTCGCCGGTGGAGCTGATCGCCATCGGGATCGGCCATGACGTGACGCGCTATTATGCCAAGGCGGTAACGATCATGGACGCCGAACAGCTCGGTGGCACGATCATCGACCAGCTCGCGAGCCTGTTCGAAACCAATCCCCGCAGCCGGCGCTGAGCACCGTATCAAACGACGCAATCGATCGCAGATTCGGCGCTCATAGCCGAGCTGAAGTCGCGCCCTATTGCCGCAGCCTGCAGATAATATGTCATTTACGTTTGGTTAGTATACATATCCGGAATGTATACACTCTGCCCGGCAGCGTATCGACGCTTTGCCATAGTCGTTATTGCCCTGTTCGCCACACCCGCGTTCGCGAGTCCGATCCCGCAAGCCGATCCGGGCGATGCTGCACGCGTTTCCGCCTGGATCGTCGCCACGCACGACAATGGCGCACTGCCCTTCATCGTCGTCGATAAGGTCGGTGCCAGGCTGATGCTGTTCGATGCCGGCGGCAAGCTTCGTGCCGACGTGCCCGTGCTGCTCGGCTCCGCCCGCGGTGATGATTCGGTGCCGGGCATCGGCACGCGCAAGCTGGCGGCGATCAAACCCGCCGAACGCACCACGCCCGCGGGTCGCTTCGTCGCGCAGATGGGGGTCAATGCTGCCGGCCAGGATACATTATGGGTCGATTACGACGCCGCCATCGCCTTGCACCGGGCATCGGATCGCAAGCCCGGCCCTTCCAGGAAAAGCCGCGCCGAACGGCTGCAAAGCCCATCGGCCGCGGCGCGCCGTGCTTCGCTCGGCTGCATCGGCGTTGCGACGCGGTTCTTTGTCGATTTCGTCCGCCCGACATTCGCCGATGCGGGCGGCATCGTCTACATCCTGCCCGAAACCCGGGCCGTCACCGCCGAATTCCACATGCCCGAAAGCGGCACGATGGTGGCCGGCGGTGACTGACGCCTCAGCACTTCTTCGTTTTGCCCAGCTGGTTGCCGACCAGCGCGCCGCCGCCGGCGATCAGCGCCGATTCGCCCAGGTTCGCGCCCAGGACCGCAGCGCCGATACCGGCTGCAGCGGCACCGACGATCGTCCCGTCCTTGGTCGATTTGCGCTTCTTCTCGCGGCACGCCGCTAGGCTGTTGTAGGTGCGGCCATTATATTCGTAGCGCTGACGGTTGTTGTCCTTGGCGACCACCGGGGTGGCGAGGCCGCCGGCCAGAACCGCGGCTGCAACGGCTGCATGCAGAATCTTTGACACATCAATCTCCTATTTGTGATGCCGATGGCATCACAACGTTCCAGAACCGCATCGGATGCCATCTCGGCACGCCGGCACGTTCATTGCGCTGCAACGCGGCGACGCGCAATGAGGCAGGCATGATCACGATCCGTCACCTGCCCCTCCTCGCGCTCGCCCTTGGCGCCCCGGCCAGTGCCGCCACGCTGTCCGATGTCGCGGCGTCGTTGAAGGCCACCACCAGCCTGTCGGCGGATTTCACCCAGACCGGCGCCGATGGCAAAGTGCTGACCGGCAAGATGATCCTGGCCCGCCCCGGCCGCATCCGCTTCCAATATGACACGGCAAAGCTGCTCATCGTCGGCAATGGCCGGACGCTGACGTTCGTCGATTACGGCGTCAACCAGGTTTCGCAATGGCCGGTCAAATCGACGCCGCTCGGCATCCTGCTCGCCTCGGAACCCGACCTGTCGGGTGTCGCCAGGATTGCCCAGGTCACCGACACCGGCGTCATCGTCGATGCCCGCGACGCAAAGCGCCCGGAATTCGGATCGCTCGCCATCGCCTTTCGGACGGATAAGGCGGCGCCTGCGGGCCTCGCCCTGACCGGATGGACCAGCTTCGACGCGCAGGGTGGGCGCACGACGACGATCCTGTCCAACATCCGCTACAATGCCGACTTGTCGAAGGCGGATTTCGGCTTTCGCGATCCCCGGCGCCCGGTGACCCGCTGATGGGGTGACGGCATCGGGGTCGCAAGAGATGCCGATCGTGAATTCTTGCAATCGTTCATGCCCCGTCAAGCTGCCGACCACCATAAGACGTTTGCGGGTGGTGCCCGTCGCCGGTGTTTGCCCCCTGTTAACCGGCGGCTGATCATCGCCACTCGCTGCGTGACGAGCGCATAATGGCCCCTGCTCCATGCCCCCGGAGCAGGGGCCTAATTGTCTGTGCGATCGGCGATGGTTGCGCCCGGTCCTGCGCTTCGCCACATAGGGCGAATGCAATATATGTCCGCCCTGCCTGCACCGGGCGCTCCGGCAAAGACCGCCGATTGGGCAACGCTGAAGCGGTTCATGCCCTATCTCTGGCCCGTTGGCGAAACGGCGCTGCGGACCCGCGTCGTCATTGCGATGCTGCTGGTATTGCTGGCCAAATCGACCAGCCTCGTGATGCCCTTTGCCTTCAAGGGCGCGATCGATCGCATGGCGGCCGGCGTTCCGGACGGCATACAGATCGCCATAGCCCTTGTCGGTGCTTATGCCCTGGCGCGGTTCGGCGGCGTATTGTTCGACAATCTGCGCAATGCCATCTTCGAAAAGGTCGGCCAGACTGCGGCAAGACGCCTCAGCCAGGATGTGTTCCGCCATATTCATCAGCTTTCGCTGCGCTTCCATCTGGAGCGCCGCACCGGATCGCTGACGCGCATCGTCGAGCGCGGCACCAAGAGCATCGACACGATGCTCTACTTCATCCTGTTCAACATCTTTCCGACCGTATTCGAACTGACCGCCGTTTGCGTCATCTTCTGGATCAAGCTGGGGCCCGCGATGGTCGCGGCCGTGCTGGTGATGGTCGTTGCCTATATCGCCTATACGCAGAAGGTCACCGACTGGCGGTCGAAACTGCGCCGCGACATGGTCGATTCGGACAACAAGGCGGTGGCGCGCGCCGTGGACTCGCTGCTGAATTATGAAACGGTCAAATATTTCAACGCCGAAGCGCATGAGAATCGCAACTACGGTCTCGCCATCAAGCGCTACACCGACGCCGCGACCAAGAATGAAGTGTCGCTGGCCTGGCTCAATATCGGCCAGTCGATCATCACCAACCTGATGATGGCCGGTGCCATGGGCTATACGGTCTGGGGCTGGCACCAGGGGCGTTTCACCATCGGCGATGTCGTCCTGGTCAACACGCTGCTCGCCCAGCTGTTCCGCCCGCTCGACATGCTCGGCATGGTCTATCGCGAGATCAAGCAGGGCCTGATCGATATGGAAGCGATGTTCGGCCTGATCGATACCCCGGCCGAAATCGCCGATGCCCCCGGCGCTGCCGACCTTGCCATCACGGGCGGCCATGTCCGCTTTGCGCATGTCGATTTCGCTTATGAACCGCGCCGGCAGATCCTCCACGACGTCTCGTTCGATGTGCCGCCCGGCGCCAAGCTCGCCATCGTCGGCCATTCCGGCGCCGGCAAGTCGACGCTCAGCCGGATCCTCTACCGTTTTTACGATATCACCGGCGGCGCCGTGACCATCGACGGCCAGAATATCGCCCAGGTGAAGCAGGACAGCCTGCGCCGTGCCATCGGCATCGTTCCCCAGGACACCGTGCTGTTCAACGACACGATCGGCTATAACATCGCCTATGGTCGCCCGGATGCGTCGCAGGCCGAAATCGAGGCGGCGGCGAAGGGCGCAGCGATCCACGAGTTCATCCTGTCCCTGCCCGATGGCTATGCCACGCAGGTCGGTGAACGCGGGCTCAAATTGTCCGGCGGCGAAAAACAGCGGGTCGCCATCGCGCGGACGATCCTCAAGGACCCGGCCATCCTCATCCTCGACGAGGCGACAAGCGCACTCGATTCGGCGACCGAAGCCGACATCCAGTCGGCGCTCGGCACGGTTTCGCAAAGCCGCACCACGATCGTCATCGCCCATCGGCTGTCGACAATCACCGACGCCGACGAGATTCTGGTGCTCGCCGCCGGCCGAATCATCGAACGCGGCCGCCACGATGCCCTTCTCGCCGCCGGCGGCGCCTATGCCGACATGTGGGCGTTGCAGCAGGCCGAGGAAGAAAGTGCCGCCATGGCGGCCGCCTGACCGCAAACGCAAAACGGGCCCCCGGTCAGAGGGGCCCGTTCAGGCTACGCCACGAATGACGACAGTCGGTGCGACTGGTTTACTGCGGCAGCAGCACCGTATCGACGACGTGGATGACGCCGTTCGACTGGTTGACGTCGCCGATGGTGACGCGCGACGTACCGCCCTTGGCATCGGTCAGCACCAGCGTCTTGCCCATCATCGACGCCGTCAGCGGCGCGCCCTGAACCGTGGTCAGGGTTGCCTTGCCGCCACCGGACTTGATGGCAGCAGCGATGTCCTTGGCGTTCATCTTGCCGGCTACGACATGATAGGTCAGCACCGCGGTCAGCGTTGCCTTGTTGGCAGGCTGCAGCAGCGTATCGACCGTGCCGGCCGGCAGCTTGGCGAACGCCGCGTTGGTCGGCGCAAACACGGTGAACGGCCCCGCGCCCTTCAACGTGTCGACCAGCCCCGCCGCCTTCACGGCGGCGACCAGCGTCGTGTGGTCCTTGGAATTGACGGCGTTGTCGATGATGTCGCGTGTCGGCAGCATGGCGGCGCCGCCGACCATCACGGACTTGCCGGCCATGGCCGGGGCAGCTGCCATCTGCGCTGCCGTCGGCGCGGCGGACAGGCCGGCGGCCGCGATGGCGAACAGCGCGGTCCCGATCAGCTTGGAATTGGTCATAGGATCTCCCGGTAGAAACTGGCGGCCCCATCCTGTGGGACATGCCATCTACGCGAACCGCCGCGGTGCGGTTGCAGGCCCAATCGTCGCTTGCGGCAATGTGCCCCCATCGCAACGTTCGCCTGTCAGATCGCGGACAGTTTCCCCGTCGCCACGACCGGACCGGTCGGCTGGCCGGTCGGTGATCCGCCCAAAGGCTCGATGGAGATGGCGAGCACCGACCCCGCCGCCAGCCCGGCGATCTGGCGGGACGACACCACATGGGCGTTGGGGCCACGGATATCGATGACACCCAGCGATCGCGGCGGCTTCTCGCCTTCGATCACCCAGAGCTCAGGCGACTTTCCGGCATCGTCGCGTTGTGTCGCCGGCGTCAGCACCACCGCGCCGCGCAACGGATCATAAGCGGCAGACAGCAGGGGCGTGCCATCGGCACCTGCAAGCGCGGCGACCAGCAACTGCGGCGGCGCGCCCGGCGGCTGCGGCGCGGGCCCGATCTGCAGCGCAGCGATTGCCGCCGCGGCCGTGGCGGCCAGCGCCAGGCTGCGCCAAAAGGCGAGGCTGTGCCAAAGGCCCGAGGCTTCGACCCGCGCCGGCACCGGTGTCGCCACTGGAGTCAGTTCGGCAGCGATCGCGGTCCACACGTCAGCCGGCGGTGCGACGGCAGGTGTTTCGGCATCGAGCGGGGACAAGGCCGCCTGCCACGCCTCCACCAGGGCCCGAAAACCGGGGTCGGATCGCATGCGCAGTATCGCTGCCTGGCGGTCGGCGCGGCCGAGCGTGCCCAGCGCGAAGTCCATCGCCAGCATCTCGTCGGCGCCAAGGCCGTCCATCGGATCGTCGCCGGTCATGACGGGCCAACTCCCAGGCCCTGTTTCATGCGGATCATGCCACGCCGCACCCAGCTTTTCAGCGTGCCGACGGGAACACCCTCGCGTGCCGCGAGCACCTCATAGGTCATGCCTTCGAAATAACAGCTGCGGATCGCCGCGGCGTGGCGGGGTTCGAGCGCATCGAGCGCAGCCTGAACCCGCGCGACATCGCCGGCGCTATCGATCAGGGCCGGCGCATCGGGACGCTCGTCACGGACCTGCATGGCATCGTCGATGGGCACCGACGGGCGGCTGCCGCGCGCGCGCAGCCGGTCGATGGCGCGGTTGCGGGCGATCGTGGCTGCCCAGGTGATCGGGCTGGCGCGCGACGCGTCGAATTCGGCCGCCTTTCGCCAGATCGTCACAAAAACCTCCTGCAGAACATCCTCGGCTTCGCCGCGTTCGACCAAGATACGCAGGATGATCCCGAATAGCTTCGCCGATGTCCGATCGTAAAAGTCACGAAACGCCGCTGCGTCGCCGGCAGCCGACTGTGCCAGCAACTGCGCCAGCGCATCGGCACCGGCGCTGCCTTGGGGCGTCCGCGCCGTCACAGCCGCCGCACCTGCATGCGGATCGGGCCTTCGGCACGACCATGGACGAACTGGTCGACATAAGGGTTGCCGGCCGAATCGATGCCATCCCTGGGCCCGTGCCAGATGATCCGCCCTTCATACAGCATCGCGACGCTGTCGGCGATCTTGCGCACGCTCGACATGTCATGGGTGATGGTCAGCGCGGTAATCTTGAGGTCGGTGACCAGATTGCGGATCAGATCGTTGATGACATCGGCCATGATCGGGTCAAGGCCGGTCGTCGGCTCGTCAAAGAACAGGATTTCGGGGCGCACCGCGATTGCCCGCGCCAGCGCGACGCGCTTCTGCATGCCGCCGGACAATTCCGACGGCCGCAGGTCGGCGATGTCGGCGCCAAGTCCCACCCGTGCCAGATTGTCGATCGCGGCGGCGCGCCGATCGGCGGCCCCGCCCGACAGGGCGAAGCTGACGTTGCGCCACACGGGGAGCGAATCGAACAGCGCCCCGCCCTGGAACAACATGCCGAATCGTGCCTGATGCGCCGCCAGCGCCCGCCCCGACAGGCCGGCGACATCGACGCCATCGACCTTGATGCTGCCGGAATCGGGTCGCAGCAACCCAAGGATGCACTTGATCGTCACCGACTTGCCGGTGCCGGACCCGCCGATGATGACCATCGATTCGGCGGGTGCGACCGACAGGTCGACTCCGTTCAGGACGACCTTGGGCCCGAAGCGCTTGTGGACATCGGAAAGTTGGATCTTCGGTGTCATGAACCGAAAACGATCACGGTGATGATTAGGTTCGACAACAAAATGAGAATGAATGCCGATACCACGGCATTGGTCGTTGCCCGGCCGACGCCCGCGGCACCGCCCGATGAATGATAACCATGGTAGCAGCCCATCAGCGCGATGAAAAAGCCGAACACCGCGGCCTTGACCATCGATGACCAGACGTCGTCGGCCTTCAGGAACGATGCGGTGGTATTGAGATAGGATGCCGAATTGAACCCCAGCCGGCCGGTCGCCAGCAGCCATCCGCCCATCACGCCCAGCGCATTGGACACCAGCACGAGGATCGGCATGACCAGCACGGCCGCGACGATCCGGGGGCCGACAAGGTATCGATAGGGATCTGTGCGCAACGTCGTCAGTGCGTCGATCTGTTCGGTGACCCGCATCGTGCCGAGTTCCGCCGCCATCGCGCTGGCAACCCGGCCGGCAACCATCAGCCCGCCGAGCACCGGCCCCAGTTCGCGCACGATGCCGATGACCGTCACCGCCGGCACCGTCGAGGATGCGTTGAAGCGGCTGCCGCCGATATAGATCTGCTGCGCCAGCGCCGACCCGGTGAACAACGCCGTAAGTCCGACGACGGGCAGGGAGAAATAGCCGATCACCAGCATCTGTTCGAACAGCTGCACCGGATACCAGGGCGGCCGCACCAGCCGGCCGATTGCCGTGCCGGCAAAGCGCGTCAGCCGCCCGATGCTGGCAAACAACGCCACCACGACCCCGCCAAGGGCGATCAGCGCGTGCGCAAGGGTGGTGGCCAGGCCGGTCATCTATACGTCCGGGCATAGCGACGCCCAAGCCCGGTAAGCAACTCATATTGCGATCGGCCACTCGCCGCGGCCATGGCGGCAAGGTCGAAACCGACGTCGATCCAGCTGCCTTCGCGCGCCGCCGGGGCATCGGTGACATCGAAGGTCGTCAGGTCCATCGACACCCGGCCGATCAGCGGACAGACGACCCCGTCCACGACACCGAAGCCCGCGGCGCTGCGCGGATAGCCGTCCGCATAGCCCAGGCCGACGACGGCAACGCGCGTCGGCCGCGCCGCGACGAAGCTGGCCCCATAGCCGACGCCGCCGCCCGGCGGCACATCGCGAACCTGCAACACCGGCGCCGAGAGCTGCACGACGGGGTCGAGACGAGCGCCCCCGGGCGCAGCACCGCCGCCATAGAGCCCGATTCCGGGGCGCGTCAGCCCGAAGACATAGTCTGGACCGAGGCAGACACCACCCGAATTGGCAAGGGCGTATCGCCGCGCCGGGACCCGTGCGGCGACATCGGCAAAGACAGCGCGCTGGGCGGCGTTGAGCGGATGCAGGGGCTCTTCGGTGCAGGCGAGGTGGCTGTGCAGCGTGTCGACGGCAAGGCCGTCGAGAAGCCCCGACACCGCCTCTGCCGGCGACAGGCCGAGCCGGTTCATCCCGGTATCGACCATGATGTCGCAGGGGCGCCCGGTGGCCCGCCACGCTGCCACCTGGGCAGCGGTGACCAGCACCGGCCGCGCCGGCAATGTCATCGCCATGCCGATTTCGGCAGGCGCGGCGCCGTGCAGCACTGCGACGCGCACGCCCTCCGGCAACGGGCCGAGCGCTGCCACTTCGTCCCAATGCGCAACAAAGGCGTCGCGGCAGCCCGCCGCCGCCAACGCCGCCAGTACCGGCCTGGCGCCGAGACCATAGCCATCCGCCTTGATCGCGGCACCGCAGTCCGCGGGCCCGCTGGCGACAGCGAAGCGCCGCCAGTTGGCGACGATCGCCGCGGTGTCGACATGCAACCGGGCCGAAAGAGGAGACGCTGGCATCCTGTCTGGACTAGCCATGACGACGACGCCTGTCACGCCTTCTGGCAAGGCCGTGCCGCGAATGCTATTCATGTCGGTGTCAGGCGCAGTCGTGTATCACCACGCCTGCTCCAGCTACAGGAGCTCTGGAACCATAATGACCACCGCCCGCCTCTTGTCGTCGCTGCTGCTCGCCTTGGGCATCGCCACGCTGGCTGTCCCGGTGGCGGCGCAGAACCAGCGCCCCGACACCGAATTCTGCGCCAAGATGCGTCAGCGCGACCCCGGCGGTATCTGCACGCCCAAGGGCGAATATGTGACGGCGGAAAAAGTCTATCTGCCCGACGGCCGGATCATCAACCGCACAACCGGCTGACACGACCGGCTGACACGCGACCGGCGGCAGCGTCCATCATGGGACACTGCCGCCGGCGGGTGGCACGGCGCGCCGATCAATTGGCGCTGGCGCTGGCGGTGTAGACCTTGGCACGGGCTTCGCCGATGGCAACGTGGATGCAGCGCGATTCGGCGTCGAGCGAGCGCACATCATTGCCGCCCGTTTCACACACGGCGCGGGCCGCCTGGCGAATGCGCGCATCGAGCGTCTTGCGGCCACTGTCGCTGGCAAGGTTGAGGTCGCCATAGGCGATGGTCCGGGCATGGGCGTCAGCAGGCGCGGCAGCGGCCGGAGCGGTGGCGCCGAACAGGCAGACGCCGGCGAAAAGGGCGGTGCCGAGCGTGGCGACGAAGGTGCGGCCGAAAGCGGTGGGGGCGGTGGTGAACATGGCATTGCTCCTGTTTGGTGGAGCGCCCGGACCATCCAGGCCTCCATGCCAACAGCAATGCAGGCTTCGTGCCAACCGTTGCGGCTTCAGGAAATTGGCGTGTTTTCAGAGACTTGTCTGATGTGCGAGACTAACACGCCATGTCAATCTACGAAAATTTTCCAATAAATTGGGCCGTTGCGCCAAGTTCCGGGATTTGTGACCGAGCGTGTCGCCGAAGTGCCGAAAGCTTGCCGTCGCGACCCCCCGCGTGCATAGAGCGCGCCAGCCATGCTCACCCAACGGTCCCGTTACGCGTTGCGCGCGCTCATCTTCATCGCCCGCTCTGGTGGCATCGCGCCTGTGCCGATTTCGGTCATTGCGGCCCACCAGAAATTGCCGCGAAAGTTCCTCGAGATCATCCTTCTCGACTTGAAGAACGGCGGCCTGGTCGAAAGCTATCGCGGCAAGGCCGGCGGCTATCGGCTCGCGCGACCGGCCAGCCAGATCAGCTTTGGCGACATCATCCGGCTGATCGAAGGGCCACTGGCGCTGGTGCCCTGCGTTTCGATGACAGCCTATCAGCGTTGCGCCGATTGTTTCGAGGAAAGCACCTGCGTCATCCGCAAGACGATGCTGGTCGTTCGCGACAACACCGCCGCCATTCTCGACCACACCAGCCTCGCCGATCTGTCGATTGACCGCGAAGCGGCCTGACCGGAACGACGGCCGTTCCGGAACGTTCCCGAACGGACGCCCGAAGGCTGGCTTTAGCAATGCCAACAAATCCGTGATTGCCTATTCGGCGGGTGGGAATAGCGTGGGGCCATGTCCGTTGGGGTTTTGACAATTTGATCCGTCGCCTGATCCTTGCCGCCGCGCTGGCGTTGCTGCCTGCGGCTGCCGGCGTCGCGCAGCCGGTCACCATCCTCAATGCCAGCTATGATCCCACGCGCGAGCTCTATCGCGCCGTCAACACCGCCTTCGCCGCCGAATGGAAGGCCAGGACCGGGACCAGCGTCACCATCAACCAGTCGCATGGCGGGTCGGGCAAACAGGCGCGGTCGGTCATCGACGGGCTCGACGCCGATGTCGTCACCCTCGCCCTGTCCGGCGACATCGACGAGATCGCCCGCCGCGGCAAGCTGGTCGATCCCGGCTGGCAGGCGCGGCTGCCGTACAAGTCGACGCCCTATTGGTCGACAATCGTGTTTCTTGTCCGCAAGGGCAATCCGAAGGGCATCAAGGACTGGAACGACCTGGTAAAGCCCGGCGTCAAGGTCGTCATGGCCAACCCCAAGACCGGCGGCGGCGCACGCTGGATCTTCCTGGCTGCCTGGGGCTATGGCCAGAAAACCACCGGGTCGGCGCGCGGCGCCCGCGACTATGTCGCAAAGCTGCTGGGCCGTGTGCCGGTGCTCGATTCCGGCGCCCGCGGCGCGACCACGACCTTTGCCGAGCGCGGTATCGGCGATGTGCTGCTGACCTGGGAAAATGAAGCCATATTGGCGACGCGCGAACTTGGCGCCGACCGGTTCGAAATCGTCGTTCCCTCCATCTCGATCCGCGCCGAGCCCCCGGTCGCCGTTGTCGACAAGGTCGTCGATCGCCGCGGCACCCGCGCCGTTGCCGAAGCCTATCTGCAATATCTCTACACGCCGACGGCACAGGAGATGATCGCGCGCAACGGCTATCGCCCGCGCGACCCCGAGGTCGCGGCGCGCTATGCGGCGCAGTTCCCCGACATCCGGCTGTTCGACATCGATCGCAACTTCGGCGGCTGGACCAAGGCCCAGAAAATCTTCTTTTCCGACAATGGCCAGTTCGACCAGATCTATGCCTCAGCGCCACACTGACGCGCCGACGGGCCGACGCGGGTGACGGCCATCGCGGTCGGAACGGTTGCGGTATCGCCGGCGACCCGGCAAGTCAGCGCCATGCGCACCGGCATCCTCAACGTGCGGCCGTCGATCATCCCCGGTTTCGGGGTGACCTTCGGCATCACCCTGACCCTGTTGTCGGTCATCGTGCTGATCCCGCTGTCGGCCGTGTTCATCCGCGCCGCCGGTCTCGGCTGGCAGGGGTTCGTCGCCGTCGCTTTGTCGGATCGCGCCCTGCAGGCCTATCGGCTCAGTTTCGGTGCGGCGGCCATCGCGGCCCTTATCAACGCCGTCTTCGGCCTGCTGACGGCATGGGTTCTGGTCCGCTATCGCTTTCCGGGCCGCCGGCTGGTGTCGGCGCTCGTCGACCTGCCATTTGCCCTGCCGACCGCCGTGGCGGGCATCGCGCTGACGGCGCTGTATGCCCCTAATGGCTGGATCGGCGGCGTGCTCGCACCATGGGGCATCGATGTTGCCTTCACACCGCTCGGCGTCGTGATCGCGCTGGTCTTCGTTGGCCTGCCGTTCGTCGTCCGCACGGTCGAACCGGTGCTCGCCGACCTTGGGCTGGACGTGGAGGAAGCCGCCGCCAGCCTGGGCGCCACGCGCTGGCAGACGTTCGCCCGGGTCATCCTGCCGGCGCTGGGCCCGGCGCTGCTGACCGGCTTCGCGCTCGCCTTCGCGCGCGGCGTCGGCGAATATGGCTCGGTGATCTTCATCGCCGGCAACATGCCGTATCGAACCGAAATCGCGCCGCTGCTGATCGTCGTCCAGCTCGAACAACATAATATCGCCGGCGCGACCGCCATCGCTGTGACGATGCTCGTCGCCAGCTTCATCCTGCTTTTGTTCACCAATTTGCTGCAAAACTGGCAGCGCCGGCGGACGCTGGCATGACACCGGGATCGACCACCGAGCCGCGCTGGCTGCGCTGGCTGCTCATCGGCGCGGCGTTGCTGTTCCTGCTGCTCAACCTGGCGCTGCCGCTGGCGGTGGTCTTCGCCGAGGCGTTTCGAAAGGGCGCCGACACCTATGCCCGCGCGATCGTCGACCCCGATGCCCGCGCCGCGCTGCGCCTCACGCTGACAATTGCCGCCATCGCGGTTCCGATCAACATCGTGTTCGGCCTCGCCGCCAGCTGGGCGATCGCCAAGTTCGACTTCCGCGGCCGTTCGCTGCTGATCACCTTCATCGACCTGCCGTTTTCGGTCTCGCCGGTCGTGTCGGGGCTGATCTTTGTGCTGGTGTTCGGCGTCGATGGCTGGTTCGGGCCATGGTTTCGCGACCAGGGCCTGCCGATCATCTTCGCAGTTCCCGGCATCGTCCTTGCCACGCTGTTCGTCACCTTCCCCTTTGTCGCGCGTGAGCTCATCCCGTTGATGGAGGAACAGGGCCGCGATGAGGAGGAGGCCGCGCTGTCGCTCGGCGCCTCGCCGATCACCACTTTCCTCAAGGTGACGCTGCCGAACATCCGCTGGGGACTGCTGTATGGGGTGCTGCTGTGCAATGCCCGCGCCATGGGCGAATTCGGCGCTGTATCGGTCGTGTCAGGCCATATCCGCGGCCGCACCAATACCCTGCCGCTGCACATCGAGATCCTCTACAACGAGTATAATTTCGTCGCCGCCTTTGCCGTCGCCTCGCTGCTCGCCGGGCTTGCGCTGGTGACACTGGTGGTCAAGACGCTGCTCGAATGGCGCTATGCCGGGCAATTGGCAGGGAAAGCACTTTGAGCGTTTCAGCCCGCAATGTCGTCAAGCAGTTCGGCGCCTTCACCGCGCTCGACAATGTCAGCCTCGATGCGGCCGATGGCGAATTCCTGGCGCTGCTCGGACCATCGGGGTCGGGAAAGACGACGCTGCTGCGCGTCCTCGCCGGGCTGGAATTCCCCGACAGCGGCAGCATCGCCATCGCCGGGGAGGACATGGCCGGCACCGGTGCCCGCGACCGCCGGGTCGGCTTCGTTTTCCAGCATTACGCCCTGTTCCGCCACATGACGGTGGCGGACAATATCGGTTTCGGCCTGTCGGTACGGCCACGCGCCAGCCGGCCGGCGGCGGCGGCGATCGCGGCGCGCGTTACCGAACTGCTCGACCTTGTGCAGCTGTCGCATCTGGGCGACCGCTATCCGTCGCAGCTTTCGGGTGGCCAGCGCCAGCGCGTCGCCCTGGCGCGCGCGCTGGCCGTCGAACCGCGCATCCTGTTGCTCGATGAACCGTTCGGTGCCCTCGATGCCAAGGTCCGCAAGGACCTGCGGCGGTGGCTGCGCGATGTGCATGACCGCATGGGGCTGACGTCGGTGTTCGTCACCCATGACCAGGAGGAGGCGCTCGACCTCGCCGACCGCGTCGTGGTGATGAACAGAGGCGCTATCGAGCAGATCGACACACCCGAAAATGTCTGGAACCGCCCGGCGACGGCCTTTGTCTGCGACTTCCTCGGCGGCGCCAACCGGATCGATTGCACGGCGCGCGAAGGCGGGATCGACATCGGCGGCGTCGTCCTGCCCAACACGGCACCACCGATCGCCGATGGCCCGGCAACGGGCTTCATCCGCCCGCACGAGTTCCGCATTGGCAGCGCGGATGGGCCGGGCCTGGCCGTGACCCTGCGCCGCCTGCAGCGCACCGGCGCCGCGGCCGCACTCGAAACCGCCCTTCCCGATGGCAGCATCGTCGAAGCGAGCATCGGCGATCTGCCGCCCGGCCTGCTCCCCGGTGCAGCGCTGGTGCTGGTGCCGACAACGGTCCGCGCCTATCCGGCGGACCAGAGCGGCTCTCGATCAGGTTGAATCATTGTCATCGCCCTGCCGGCGACCGCTGCCGGCGACGCGCTATTTCGCCTCGCGGCGAAGCCTGATCGTCCGCCCGTCGGGGGCTTTCAGCAAGGCGGCGCCGGTGCTGTCGAAGCTGACCGTCCGCACCGCTTCCATCGTCTGCAGGAACTTGCGCTCGGTATCCATCTTGGCCGGTTCGCACATCATCATGGTGCCCGCCAGCGGCCCGAACTTGACCGTGGCACCGGTCTGCTGCCAGCTGCCGCGATAGCGATTGCAGCCGCCGGCGCCGTAGACGACGCTGGTGTTCTGGTCGCCCGGCTCGAACGTGGCATCGACCCGCACGCCGTCGGGGACGCCGCCGCCGTTCAGATCCTCGACCAGCCACGGCCCGCCTTCCAGGCTGCCGCCGAGCGCCGGCAGGTCACCCTTGACCAATGCCACCTCCTTCGCACACGCCGACAGCGCCAGCAGCCCGATAGTGATCAACACGACACGCCTGGTCATTTCTCGTCACTCCGGGTGCACAGGATGTCGGCAAGATAAACACGCGCATCGACGGTCTGCAATTGCCAATAGCGCACGACACGATAGCCGGCGCGCCGGCACAGTTCCTCGGCCGTGTCATGGGCGCAGTTCAAGTTCGCCTTGCCGCGCGGGCAAGCGAGCACCCGTTCATTGCCATAGGTCGGCGCCGCCCAATAGCGCGACGCGACGCCGCCCAGGCTGGGGCCGCCGGGCGTGACGCTCGGTGTCGGCCGGGCGACCCCGTCGCCGGTCGCCAATTGCCGCAACGAACGCACGCTGAAGCCCTGTCCAAGCCCCGCCGCGACCGGATAATCGCGGTCGATCTCCATACACTGGCCCTTGTAGTCGCGGTCGGCGCAAAGTTCCCACCGCCCGACGATCTTCAGGCTTTCGGGCGCGATCGCACGGGGCAAGCGGGGCTGGTCGGTGGTGAAGACGTCGGCCGGGCCCCGGTAGAACCGGTCACCGTACAGCGACACGGCCGGCGGTGCCGGGGTCGCGGCCGCGAGCAGGAGCGCCAGCGTGATCAAGGCCGGCCGGCGCGCAGTTCGTCACGGATCTCCGCGAGCAGCGCTTCGGTCGGCGTCGGGCCGGCCGGCGCGGGCGCCTCGGCGGGCCGGATGACGCGATTGGCGGCGCGGACGATGAGGAAGATCACGAAGGCGATGATGAGGAAGTTGATGACCGCGGTGACGAAACTGCCAAAGCCGATCATCGGCACGCCGGCTGCCTTCAATGCCGCATAATCATTCGGCGACCCGGCATAAGTGGCGGGAATGCTGCCAAGGGTGATGAAATAGCTGGAAAAATCCACGCCGCCGGTGATCGCGCCGATGACCGGCATGATGATGTCGTCGGTCAGGGAGGAAACGATCTTGCCGAACGCTGCGCCGATGACCACCGCGACGGCTAGGTCGAGCACATTGCCGCGTGCGATGAACGTCTTGAACTCCTGAATCATCGGCATTTCTCCGTTGCAGGTCCGCACCCTATTGAAAATCGGCCAGTCGCACTATCTATGTCGCGGTCGCGTTCCGGCATCATGCCATGGACCGCGACGGCCGTGAAAGCCTGTTTGGCAGGTGGGACGGTTGGCATCGGTTGTGAGGATTTGAAACAATGCAGCGGATTGCAAGCAACCTGGCGCGGATCGGCATCATCGCCGGACTGGCAGTCGGCCTGTCGGCCTGCGGCGTCAATTCGATCCCGACCAAGGAAGAAAACGTCAAGGCCAAGTGGGGCGACGTCGAAAACCAGTATCAGCGCCGCGCCGACCTGATTCCGAACCTGGTTTCGACCGTGAAGGGTTTCGCGGCGCAGGAAAAGGATGTGCTCGAAAGCGTCACCCGGGCACGCGCCAGCGCCACCCAGGTCACCGTCGACCCGTCCAAGCTGAGCGACCCGGCGCAGATGGCCGCGTTCGAACAGGCGCAGGGGCAGGTCGGCAGCGCGCTCGGCCGCCTGCTGGTCACGGTCGAAAAATATCCCGAACTGAAGTCGAACGAGAATTTCCTGCAGCTGCAGTCGCAGCTCGAAGGCACGGAAAACCGTATCACGGTGGCACGCCGCGACTATAACGAGGCCGTGCAGTCCTATAACACCGAGATCCGCACATTCCCGTCGATCGTCGCCGCCAAGGTGATCTATGGCAGCGAGCCGATCCCGCCGTTCAAGGCAACGACGACCAACGCCAACACCGCGCCGACCGTCGCCTTCTGACGATCCCCACCCAGACCCGGCGGCCGTGGCCGCCGGGGCCAGGAGTTGACATGAGTCCCGGGCGGCACGACCGCACCACCAGCCGGCTGAGCCTGGTCGCCTTTGTCCTGGCGGCGCTTGTGCTTGTCCTTTCGCTCGCCGGTCCGGCGTGGTCGGCGCCCAGCTTTCCCAAGCTCGATGGCCGTGTCACCGATGCGGCCGGCATCCTGGCTCCTGAAACCCGCGCCAGCCTCGACGCCCGGCTGGCGGCGCTGGAAAAGGCCACGACCATCCAGCTGGTCGTGGCGACGGTTCCCGATCTCCAGGGCTATGAAATCGACGAATATGGCTATCAGCTCGGCCGCAGCTGGGGCATCGGCCAGAAAGGCACCAACAACGGCGCCCTGCTCATCGTCGCCCCCAATGAACGCAAGGTGCGGATCGAAGTCGGCTATGGCCTCGAAGGCGTGCTGACCGACGCGCTGACCTCGCAGATCATCCGCCGCGATATCATCCCGTCGTTCCGCGCCGGCGACATGGCCGCAGGCGTCGTCGGCGGCACCGATGCCATCATCAACCTGTTGCAACTGCCCGCCGACCAACGCCAGCAGGCGGCGGTCGCGGCGGCGGCGAGCGAACGCCAGGGCGCCGGACGGCAGCGCTCGGGCTCGGGCTTCGGCGCCGTGATCTGGATCATCATCATCGTCATCTGGGTCGTCATCAGCGTCGCGCGGCAGCGGCGTGGGCGCGGCAGCGGCCCCGTCATCCTCTGGGGCCCGGGCATGGGCGGCTGGGGCGGCGGCGGTGGTGGTGGCGGCTGGGGCGGCGGAGGCGGCGGCTTCGGAGGCGGCGGCGGCGGCTTTGGCGGCGGCGGATCGTCGGGCAGCTGGTAATGTTGTTCACCGATACCGACCGCGCCCGCGTGGCCACGGCCATCGCCGATGCCGAAGCGACGACGGCGGGCGAGATCGTCGTCATCGTGTCGACCGAATCTCATCGCTACCCGGCCACCGTCCTGTCGGTGGCCACCTTGCTGGCGCTCGCCGTGCCGATGGCGGCGCTTGTCGCCGGATGGTCGCCGTCGGCGCTGTTCGGGGACTGGAGCGAGGGACCGGCACTCGAAACCCGCAGCCTCGAGGCATTGGTCATCCTGCAGGTGCTGGTCTTCGGCGCGGTGCTGGCGCTGCTCTGGTTCACCGGCCTCGGCCGCACCCTGACTCCCGGCGGCCTGCGCCGCGACCGCGTGCACCGTGCGGCGCTAACGCAATTCAAGGCGCGCAGCCTCGAACGGACGGCTGGACGCACCGGTGTCCTCATCTACATCGACGAGCCCGAGCATATCGCCGAAGTCATCGCCGATACCGGGATCTACGCCCGGGTGCCGGCCGACCATTGGGGCACGACGATCGCCGCGCTGACCGCCGGCATCAAGGCCGGTCGACCGGCAGACGGCGTGGTTGCAGCCGTGGCCCTGGCCGGCGACGTCCTCGCCACGCATTTCCCGCGGCTTGCCGATGACGTGAACGAACTTCCGGACGGGCTGATCGAGATCTAGCGGCGAAGGTTCGGGCCCGACATGCGCCGCGCGGCGCCCCTATGCGGCCGCGCCCAGATATCCCAGCTGCGCCGCCTTGAAGATCGTCTGCGACCGGTTCACCGCGTCGAGCTTTTCACCGGCGTTCTGGATGTGGAAGCGCACCGTTGCATGGCTGCGCGACAGGATGAGGCTGATTTCCTTGTCGGTCTTGCCGATGCTTGCCCACCGCAGGCATTCGACTTCGCGCTTGGTCAGTTGCGTGTCGCCCGGCAACCAGTGGCGCGTGCGATGCGCCTTGGTGTAACCGGAGACGAAGCGATAGGCGAGAATCCCCAGATAATCGCCAAATTCGGCGAATTCGGCGCTGAGATCGTCGCGTTCCTTGTCCTTGCAATTGTAGGTGACGATGCCGATCTGGCCGAACGGCTGGTGGATCGGCACCACGATGGCGCCGCGCGTCAGCGACCGCCGCTCGAAATTGTCGAGGCCGATCTGATCGAGATAGCGGTTGGGCTGGCGGGTGCGAAAGCCACTGGCATTTGCCCAGAACGGCTCTGATTCATACCGACAAGCCCGCGGCAGCGGCGACGACAGCGCCAGACGCGAATCGGCCCACCACCGCTCGCCTTCGCCGGTCCAGCCGAACACGTCCGCGGCGATGACATTGCCTTCGGCATCGAGCATCGTCGCCTTCGACGCGATATTGTCGCAAACCGCGGCGCGCAGTCCGCCGCAACGCATTGCAATCGCATGGAGCGCCTCCGCGGCGCCGCGCACATCGTCGACCGTTGTTACCGAGACAGCAGCCAGATCGGCGGTCAGGTCCATCACGCATCTCCCCATGTCGTGACGGCCAGCACCTCTATCCGCAGGGGTCGTGGCGACGTTCCGATGGGAACAATGCCGCCCCTACGCCGGGTTTGCGCTGGCCGAGTCCAAGGGCGTCTTACGCCGGGCGGTTTGGCACTGCAATGGCGCCGACATGCGAAGGCGGTTACAGGACGTTGAACACGTACAACAGGATGATGATCGGAAGAGGGATACCGACGGCCCAGAGAATACAACCCTTGCCCATGATGACGTTCCTTCAATGTCTGGTTTGCCGATCAACGGCCGGATATCGCGCGGGTTCCGTGGCGGCGCGCCCCGCCCCTGCGACAAAGCCCAGTGGCGGGGCGGCGTCCCGGCCGCCAACCTGCCGGCCATGGAAAGCCCCGTCACGCCCCTGGCGATCGTCACCGATTTCTGTGCCGCCTGGGATCGGCTGGATTGGGACGCCATCCACGCCCACCTTGCCGAGAACCTGCTCTATCACAATGTTCCGATGGCGCCGGTCGCGGGCCTGGCCGCCTTCAAGGCCTTTTATGCTGCCTTTCCAGTGACCGAGGCCGCGTTCGAAATTCACCATATCGCCGCCAACGGCCCGGTGGTGATGACCGAGCGCACCGATCGCTTCCGCCTTGGTGAAACAACCATCGTCATCCGCGTCATGGGCGTGTTCGAGATCGGCAACGGCAAGATTGCCGTATGGCGCGATTATTTCGACCTTGCCGAGTTCTCGCGGCAAATGCCGACGGAGCTCGCATGAATTTCGATCCGACCGAGGACCAGGCGCTGCTCAAGGCGGCTGTCGAGCGTTTCGTCAGCGACAGCTATGGCACCGACCTGACCGCGCGCCGCGCCGCGCGGCTGGCGGAGACCGGGTTTTCCGCGACCCACTGGGCGCGGCTGGCAGCGACCGGCGTGCTGGCGCTGCCGGTTTCGGCCGCCCATGGCGGGCTTGGCGCCGGCCGTGTGGAACTGATGCTGGCCATGGAGGCGCTCGGCCGCGGCCTTATTGCCGAGCCGGTGCTCGAAGCGGCCATCGCCGCGGCTTTGCTCGACGCGGCCGGCACGCCCGCCCAGCAGGCAGACGTTCTGGCGCCGCTGATCGCCGGGGACCGCCTCGTCGCCCTCGCCCATGCCGAACGCGACGCCCGCCACAACCTCGCGCATGTCGGTGCCACGGCAAGGGCCGTCGGCGCCGATGTGCTGATCGACGGCACCAAGATCGCGGTTCTGGCCGGCGGCGCCGCCGACACCCTGATCGTCTCGGCACAGACGGCCGATGGCATCGGCTTCTGGCTCGCTCCCGCCGCTGCACCGGGGGTCGACCGGCGCCGCTACCGCCTCGCCGACGGCTCGGTCGCCGCCGAGATCACCCTGCGCCAGGTGACGGTCGCCGCCGATGCCCGCCTTGCCGGCGGGGTGGCGAAACTGTGGCCCGTTGTCGCCATGGCGCGGCTGGCGGCGGCGGCCGAAATGCTCGGCATCATGACGCTGCTGTTCGACACGACGCTCGCCTATGTGAAGACGCGCACGCAGTTCGGCCAGCCGCTCGGCGCCTTCCAGGTCATCCAGCATCGAATGACCGACGCCTATGTGCTGGTCGAACAGGCGCGGTCGCAGGTCTTCCGCGCCGCGCTGGCACCCGATGCCGATTTCGCCCGCGCTGCCGCCGGCGCCAAGGCCTATGTGGCGGAGGCCGCGCTGGCCGTCGCCCATACCGCTGTCCAGTTGCACGGCGGCATGGGCGTCACCGACGAACTGGTCATCGGCCATGGCCTGAAGCGTATCCGCGTGCTGGCGCTGACCTTCGGCGATGCCAATGCCGCGATCGACGATTACCGCCAGGCTGCTTGATCGGGACCCGCATGGACATCCGCTTTTCCGCCGCCGACCTGGCCTTTCGCGACGAGGTCCGCGATTTCCTCGCCGCCGAACTGCCGCAACGGTTGCGCGACGGCATGAACGGCACGCCGTCGGTGTTCGTCGAACCCGAAATCGGCCTGGAATGGCAGCGCATTCTCCACGCCAGGGGCTGGCTCGCCTATCAATGGCCGGTGGACGTCGGCGGCACCGGCTGGACGCCGGTGCAGCGCTATATCTTCGAAAAGGAATGCGCGCTTGCCGATGCGCCGTCGCTTTCGGTGCTGGGGTTGAAGCTGGTCGGCCCGGTCATCGCGCGATTCGGCACGCCGGCGCAAAAGGCGCGCTTCCTCGATCGCATCCTCACCGGTGAGGAGCTGTGGTGCCAGGGCTATTCCGAACCCGGGTCGGGCAGCGACCTTGCCAGCCTGAAAACCCGCGCCGTGCGCGACGGGAACCGTTACCGCGTCAACGGCACCAAGATCTGGACGACCCACGCCCATTATGCCGACTGGATGTTCTGCCTCGCCCGCACCGACCCGGATGTGAAGCCCCAGGCCGGCATCTCCTTCCTGCTCATCGACATGCACCAGCCCGGCGTCACCATCCGCCCGATCATCGGCATGGCCGGCGACCATGAGGTCAACCAGGTCTTCCTCGACGATGTCGAGGCGCTGGTCGAAAACCGCATCGGCGCCGAGGGCCAGGGCTGGACGATCGCCAAATATCTGCTCGAGAACGAGCGTGGCGGTTCCTGCGCGGCGCCGCGACTGCTTGCCGAGCTCGACCGGCTCGAACGGTTGGCGGGTGACCAGCCGTCGGGCCACGGCGGCGCGCTCGGCGCCGACGCCGACTATGGGCGCCGGCTGGCGAAACTGCGGATGGAGGCCGAAGCGCTCGAAATGACCGAGTTGCGCATCCTGGGTGAACTGGCGCAGGGCCGATCGCCCGGCCCGCAGACTTCGATGGTCAAGCTTGTCGCGTCCAACCTGCGCCAGCATATCGACGAACTGGTCGTCGAAACCTTCAGCCTCGATGGCCTGCAGCTTGCCACCGAACGTCCGCTCTATGGCAATGAAAGTCCCGAACCGATCGGATCGAAACCGGCGCAGATGGCGATGCCGACCTATCTCAACAGCCGCGCCTGGACGATCTTCGGCGGTTCCAACGAAGTGCAGAAGAACATCATCGCAAAGACGGTGTTGGGCCTGTAGCGCCGCGCGCGCGTGCCGGGCGCCGACAGGACGGCCAGCGCGGCGGCGGTGCCGTTCCCCGCCGACCCGTTCAATCGTCCGGCCCGAGCGACGGGTCGAGATCGCGCGGCCTGATGAAATGGGTCAGCACCGCGCGTCCGCCATCGACCTGTGCCCAGCGATCGATGGCGATTTCGAGCCGCGCCAGCGTCGCAGTCGGATATTTCGTCTCCGCCTCGCCGCGCAGGTCGCTGCCCGGCGGCACCAGTTCGAGCAGCAGGTCCTCCAGCCCCGGATTGTGCCCGACGAGCAGCGCGTGGTGGTGATGATCGGCAAAACCGGCGACGAGTTCCACCAGCGTCGCCGACGACGCCAGATAGATGCGTGTCTCGTACAGCGGCGCCAGCCGCGCCTTCATGCCGGATTCGACACCCTCGATGGTCTGGCGGCAGCGCACCGCCGGCGATGCCGCGACATGGTCGAAATCGGCGATCGTTCCAGCCGCCAGCGACCGCCGCAGCCAGCCGCCGATGGTGGCGGCAGCGCGGCGGCCGCGATCGTTGAGCGGCCGGTCGAAATCGCGCAGCAACGGGTCGTCATAGCCGGATTTGGCATGCCGCAATAACGTCAGCGTCTTCACCCGCGCTCCTCAGGACCGGTCATCGCGCGACCATGCCCTGCCCCGCCCTCCGGCGGCAAGTCCCCCGCGCCGGCGTCGGGCGGCCGGCTTTCGTGTGCGAGTGGGAGGCGACGATGGGCGGCAGCAACCGCCGCCACCGCATCCTCGAGCCCGACCCGGTCCACCGGCGTGCCCGGCGGGAAGGCGCCGAGCAGCCGCGAGGGAACCGCCGGCCCGATCAGCACAAAGCAGCCGCGGTCATCGGCGCGGCGGATCAGCCGCCCGAAGGCCTGTGCCAACCGTCCCATCGCCACGGCATCGTCATGGGCGGTGCCGCCGTTCATGGCGCGCCGCGCCGCGTGCAGCACCGTCGGCCGCGGCCAGGGCACACCCTCCATCACCACCAGCCGCAGCGAAGCCCCCGGCACATCGACTCCGTCACGAAGGGCGTCGGTGCCGAGCAGCGAGGCGCGCGGTTCGGCACGGAAGATGTCGACCAGCGTTCCGGTCTCGATCGGATCGACATGCTGGGCGTAAAGCGGCAGCCCCGCCCGCGCCAACGGATCGGCGATGCGGGCATGGACTGCGCGCAGCCGCGAAATCGCCGTGAACAACCCCAAGGTGCCCCCCTCTGCCGCTTCGATCAGGCTGCGATAGGCATGGGCCAGGCCCGACATGTCGCCGCGCCGGACGTCGGTAACGATGAGCACGCGGGCATTGCGGGTGTAATCGAACGGACTGGCAACGGCGAAATGCGTCGCCGGCAACGCCAGCTGGCGCGCCCCGGTCCGCGCTTCCGCCCCGGCCCAGCCGTCGTCGCCTTCTGCCACCACCGGTGTCCGCAGCGTCGCCGAAGTGACGAGAACGCCATGCGCCGGTTCCAGCACCGCCTTGGCGAAGGGCCGCATCGGGTCGAGCCAGTGGCGGTGGATGCCGATGTCGAGTTCGCGCCCATCGATCCGCGCCACGGCGAACCAGTCGACAAAGTCGGGGTCCGCCGCCCCGCCCAGCCGCGCCAGCAGGCCCAGCCACGCCGCCAGCAGCGCCGCGCGCAGCCGCAACCCGGCGGCGGCACCCTCCACCCGCGCCCGGCCGCCGCCATCGAGCCAGTCGGGCGGGTCGTCGAGCATCGCCTGCAACCGCGATTCGAGCACCGCCATCGGCGTTGCCAGCCGCGCCAGTTCGGTCGACGCCGCTGCCGCCGCGTCGATCACCGCGGGCAGCACCGCCGCAATCTCCGTTTCCAGCCCATAGCCGGCATCGGCGGCCTTGCCGTCCGACCGTGCCAGCACCTGCGCCCGCACTGCGGCAAGCAGCGTTTCGATCGCCCCATCCGGCGTCGCCGACAGGATGCGCCCCAACCAGCCTTCGCCCGGCAGCACGCGCGCCGCGGCGACCACCTTGTCGATCGCCGCCGCGCCTTCATCATCATAGCCGGCAAGTTCCGCCAGCCGCGCCGCCAGCCCCCGCCGCCGCCCCGCCGAGCGCCCGCCCTCGCGGTTGGTCCGTTCCGGCCCCAGCAGCCACTGGCGCAGTTCCACCGCCTCGCGCCCGGTCAATTCGACGGCAAAGGTCGCGTCGGCAGCGTCGAACAGATGATGCCCCTCGTCGAACACCAGCCGCGTCATCGCCATGCCCTCGGCGCGCCCACGCACCGCGTTGACCATGACCAGCGCGTGGTTGGCGATGACGAGGTCCGCCGCCGCCGACGCCCGTGTCGCGCGTTCGATGTAGCAGATGCGGTAATGCGGGCAGCCGGCGTGGATACATTCGCCGCGCCGGTCGGTCAGCCCGGAAAAACTCGACCGCCCGAACAGCGCCGGCAGCCAGCCCGGCAGGTCGCCGCCGACCATGTCGCCATCGCGGCTATATTCCGCCCAGCGCGCGGCCAGTTGCGCGAACACCTGCGCCCGGTTGGCGAACCCGCCCTGCACCGCATCTTCCAGGTTGAGCAGGCAGAGGTAATTTTCCCGCCCCTTGCGCACCACGACCTTGTGGCGCTTTTCCGCTGCGTCGGGATAGGCGCGCACCGATTCCTGGTCGAGCTGGCGCTGCAACGCCTTGGTGAAGGTGGACAACCACACCGCGCCATCGGCGGCCATCGCCCAGCCATTGGCGGGCGCCAGATAGCCCAGGGTCTTGCCGATGCCGGTCCCGGCTTCGGCCAGCACCATGTTCGGCGCCCCGGCGATGCGGCGCGGCTGGAACGCCGCCGTCACCGCCTCGGCATAGGCGCGCTGCCCGGCGCGGCGCTCGGCGCCCGCCCCCAGCATCGCGTCGAGCCGGGCATCGACGGCGCCGGCCGACAGTGTCACCGGACGCGGCGCCGGGCGGGCAGCGGCTTCCTCCCATTTCGGCAGGGCGGTGAACAGCGACCGTTCCGGCGGCACCGGCTGGCGCAGGCGCCGCGCCAGCAACGCCGCCCAGGGCCAGCGCTGCCGGCCCAGCGCCTGCAAGATTCCCCAGGCGCCATGCCGTGCCGGCCACGCCGGATCGTCGGCGGTATCGAGCAGCGCCGTCGCGGCGCGGTGGAGGAACCCCGCATCGCTGTCGCGCAGCGGCGGGTCGATCCCCAGCGCCGCCGCCAGTCCGCCCGGCGTCGGCACCGTGAACCGCGCCGGATGGACGAAGGCGAACAGTTCGAGCAGGTCGAGCCCGGCAATTTCCCCCAGACCCAGCCGGCTGGCGATGACGGGTGCGTTGAGCAGCAGGTGCGGGGCATCGGCGACGCGCCGGATCGCCTCGCCGCGCGACACCGCTTCCGCCGGCGCGCCGGGCAGCGCGATCCAGACACCGGCGTGGGTGGCCGTCAACGCCGGATGGGAGGAGGGTTGCACGATGCCGCTATCGCCGCCAGAGAACAGGGACACAGGAATAGACGGAACAGATGAGCAACGCCACCCAACTTCGCGCTGCTGCGCTGGATAGCCTCCGCGCCGCTGCGCAGGATAACAAGGCCTGGCCTTATGAAGAGGCGCGCAAGGTCATCGCGCGCTACCCGACCGGCTTTCCCGATTCCGGCGTGCTCTTCGAAACCGGCTATGGTCCGTCCGGCCTGCCGCACATCGGCACGTTCGGTGAAGTCGTGCGCACCACGATGGTTCGCCGTGCCTTCGAAACCATGGCGCCGGGCGTCAAGACCCGGCTGATCGCCTTTTCGGACGACATGGACGGGCTGCGCAAGGTCCCCGACGGCATCCCGAACCCCGAACTGCTGCGCGCCAACCTCGGCAAGCCGCTGACCCAGGTGCCCGACCCGTTCGGCACCCACTCCAGTTTCGGCGCCCACAACAACGCCCGGCTGCAGGCCTTCCTCGATGGCTTCGGCTTCGACTATGAATTCCTGTCCTCCACCGCCTGCTACCAGGCGGGCCGGTTCGACGCCGTGCTGCGCCGCATCCTCGAACATTATGACGCCGTCATCAACGTCATCCTGCCCACGCTCGGCCCCGATCGCCGCGCCACCTATTCGCCCTTCCTGCCGATCGACCCGGTCACCGGCATCGTCCTGCAGGTGCCGATCGTCGACCGCGATGTCGCCGCCGGCACCATTTCCTACCAGCGCCCCGAAACCGGCGAGACCGTTACCGTTCCGGTCACCGGCGGCGCCTGCAAGCTGCAGTGGAAGGTCGATTGGGCGATGCGCTGGGTCGCGCTGGGCGTCGACTATGAAATGGCCGGCAAGGACCTGATCGATTCTGTGCTGCTGTCGGGCCGCGTCGCGCGCGTGCTCGGCGCCGAACCGCCGGCGGGGTTCAATTACGAACTCTTCCTCGATGCCGAAGGCCAGAAGATCTCCAAGTCGAAGGGCAACGGCCTGACCATCGAACAATGGCTCGACTATGGCCCGCCTGAAAGCCTCGCGCTCTACATGTTCCAGAATCCGCGCAAGGCGAAGCGGCTGCACTTCGACGTCATCCCGCGCGCCATCGACGAATATGCCGATTTCCTGGGCAAATACCCCGACCAGCCGGTCGAACAGCAGCTTGGCAACCCGGTCCATCACATCCACGAAGGCACGCCGCCGGCGACCGACCTGCCGATCAGCTTTTCGCTGCTGCTCAACCTCGCTTCGGTGGCGGCGACCGACGACCCCGCAAAGCTGTGGGCCTATGTCGCCCGCCAGGCGCCCGGCACCAGCCCCGAAACCCATGCCGAGCTCGACCGCCTCGTCCACCATGCCGCGCGCTATGCCCGGGATTTCGTCGTCCCCGGCCTGCAGCGCCGCGCCCCGGACGCGCGCGAGGCCGCAGCGCTGGCCGATCTCGACGCCCGCCTCGCGGCCGTCGGTCCCGGCGCCGATGCGGAGGCCTATCAGTTCGAAGTCTATGAAGCCGGCAAGGCCGCCGGCTTCGACAATCTGCGCGACTGGTTCAAGGCGCTCTACGAAACGCTCATCGGCAGTTCACAGGGACCGCGTATGGGAAGCTTCATTGCGCTTTACGGGCTTGAGCAGACCCGGGCGCTGATTCGGACCGCGCTCGCAAAGGATGGTTGATGACATCACGTTTCGCGCTGCTGCTCACCGGCCTGGCGTCTCTGGCACTGGCCGGCCCGGCACTGGCCGATGCCAGTGGCGCCTTTCGTGACGGCAAATGGCCGGCGGCGATCAGCCAAGGCCGTGCCGAGGCCACGCCGGCGAGCCTGACCCTGGCCGGGCGTGCCCAGCTTGCGATCGCGGCCTATGACACGCGCGACAAGGCGCAGGCGCTGGCATTGGTCCAGCGCGCCGAAGCCGATTTCGACGCGGCGCTGGCCAAGAATCCCGGCGATATCGCCGCGCAGATGCAAAAGGCCGTCGCCATCGGCTATCGCGCCAAGCTGACCAAGGCCCCCGGCCTTGCCAAGGATGCGCGCAAGCGGTTCGAAACCCTTCGCGACGCCCATCCCGACAACAGCCTGGCCTGGTCGGCGATCGGCGGCTGGCATGGTGGCGCCATCGCGACGCTGGGCAATTTCATGGCGAGCACCGTGCTCGGCGCCAAATCGGCCGAAGTCGATCGCAATTTCGGCCAGGCGTTGAAGCTCGATCCCGACAACCCGTCGCTGCGCACCATCTATGCGATGACGTTGCTCGATCTCAATGCCGGCAACGCCGCGCGCGCCGCGACCGTGCTCGGCGGCATCGGCGCGCTGCCGGCGCGCGACGGGTTCGAAGCGTTGCTGCGCGCCCAGGGCGTTCAACTCGCCGCCGCGCTGAAGGCGGGCAACGTCAAGGCCGCCCAGGCACTGGCGAGGCGGCTCCAGGCCTTCGGCACGCTGGCCTGACAGACGGGGGCCTGACAGACGGGCCCGGGGCCATCGGCCCCGGCGCCGCGCTTATTTGACCTTGGCTGCCGTCGCCTCGATCTCGATGAGGAAATTCGGCCCGGCAAGGCCCGCGACCTGCACTGTCGAGCGTGCCACCAGATTGGGGTTTTCGGCGGTGCCGAAGAACTGCTTGTAGCCGTCGTTGAAGCCGGTGAAGTCCATCTTGCCGCCCATGTTCGGCGCCGCGGCGACGAACACCGTCAGCTTGAAGACGTCGGACATCTTGTAGCCCTGCTTCTCCAGGATCGCCTTGATCTTGTTGAAGATGCTGATCGTCTGCGTCTTGGTGTCGCCAAAGCTCTCGGGCCCGGTGACCGGCTTGGACGGGTCGATCGGGGAAGCCAGCTGCCCCGAAAGATGGAAGATCTCGGCACCGGGCGGAACGATGGCGCCCGACAGGATGATCGCCGGTGGCGGGTTGGTAATGCGGTTGACCGCCTGCGCATTTGCCGACGCTGCCAGCGCCGCGGTGGCAAGGCCCAGAACGGCAATCAAGGTCTTCATGCAATTGTCCCCTCAGCAAAAAGCAGTGCGGGCGACAGGATAGCCCTGCCGCCCGCATCCGCAACCCGGATTACCGGGCCGTAATCAAAACGAGCGTCTTCAAAACTTCACCTGGCCGCGAACATACCAGAAGCCACCCATGTAGCTGAGCGGTGATGCATCATTGTACAGCCGGCCCGCAGCACTGGCCCCGGTCTGCGCATAGATGTTGCGCAGGTCTCGGTCAGGGTAGCGATTGAACAGGTTTTCGCCCCCTGCCGCGACGCGGAACCGCTCGGCAAAGGTGATGCCCACTTCCAGGTCGAAGCTGACGTCCGCACCGAATTTCTGGGTGGTGAAGGCCGTCGCCGACACGTCGTTGCTGTTGTACGAGGTGATTGTCCCGAAATAATTCACCCGGCCCGTGGCATCGAACATGCCGAGGTTCCAGGTTTCGGCCAGGACGCCGCGGAACTTGGGCGTTAGCCCTTCAATGTTCGCGGCCCGCTGCAGGTTGATCGCTTCGGGTCGCGTCCGTTCGATCACGCGGGTTTGGTTGTAGTTGATCGCCAGCGACGTGTTGAAGGTCCCGAAATCGGTGCTGGCACGATGCGACGCCACGGCATCGACACCTTGTGTCCGCGTCTTGAAGCCGTTGGTGTAGTAGGTCACCTGCCCCAGATCGAACGCATTGGACACGCCTTGTGCGAACAGCGCCGCCTGATCCCCTGCCGTCACCACGAACGGCGAGGTGATCGAGATGCGGTCGCGCACGGTGATGTTGTAATAGTCGACGGTCAGGTTGAAGCCACCACCCGGCGTGACCACCACACCGCCCGAGAAGCTGACCGACTTTTCGGGTTTCAGCGGTTCCGACCCGAAATAAAGCGCCGTCGTGCTCCCCGGAGTCACCGTCGCCGTTGCGACCGGCACCGGGCTGTTGTTGGGGAAACCGGTTTGCACATTGGCCGTCGCCGCCTGGCCCGGGGTCGGAGCCCGGAACCCGGTGCTGCCGGCCCCGCGCAGCGCGAACGCATCGTTGACCGCCCAGCGCGCGCTGACCTTACCGTTAAAGGTCCCGCCGAAATCGCTGAAATTGTCGTAACGCGCTGCGACACCCAGCGTGAAGCTTTCGACAATATCGGCTTCCAGGTCGAGATAGGCCGAATAGCTGTTGCGCGACGTATCGGTAACCGACGACGGCCCATAGCCCGGGAAGCCATCGGCGCCGATCCCCGCAGTGGTCTGGAAGCGCGTTCCGTCAGCGCGCTGCACCGTCTGCACGGCATAGGGGCCTGCCGTCCACGACGCTTCATCGCCCAATCCGACGACATAGGATTCACGGCGGAATTCAAGGCCAGCCGCGATGTTGAGCGGGCTGGCGAAGCCGACCTCGACCGGCTTGCTGACATCGAGATTGAGGTTGGTTTCGCGCTGTTCGAGCGTGCCGAGGTAAAATTCGGTCGGCGACGTCGGGCCCAGGGACGGGTTGAGCGTGCTGGTCATGTTGTAGCGGATGCGGTTGCGCCCCGACGCGGCGCTGACGTCGAAGCGGATGCCGCTTTCGGTTTCGCCACGATAGCCAATAACCCCTGCCACGTCCTCGTTGGTGCTGAGGAACAGCGGCACATAGCCTTCGGGATACAGGCTGCTGCGTTCGAACGTTGCACCGGTGGCGCTGTACACCGGCCGGCCCTGTGCGTTGAACAACCCTGGGATCGTGTCGAGATAGATGGTCGAGTGCGATCGCCCAAAGGTCTGAGACGGCGCGAAAGGCTGCCCCGGCGCCGGCGATGCACCCGGCACCGTAACCGCAATCGGACGACGATAGTTGAAGTCGACCTCCTGGTCGGCATAGCCATAATTGCCGAAGAAATAGACTTCATCCTTGTCACCGACCGGCACCGCCGAATTGATGACAAAGCGGTAGGTCGTGCTTTCCGGCTGACCATAGCGCGTCGGCGGGCTCGGGACATCGACGCCCAAAGCGCGCAGCGCCGCCGAGTCGGGGCGATCGACAGCGCGGTCGAACAGCCCCTGGTCGACGAATTCACCCGAGATATTGATGAACCCTTCGCCAAGCTTGAAACCGGCATTTCCGGACACCTGGATGTCCTTGCCGTCGCCGCGGTAGGTCTGGCCGTAGCGCGCATTGAGTTCATAGCCCGAATCGTTCGTGCGCAGCCCGAGGTTGATGACGCCGGCGATGGCGTCCGACCCATATTGGGCCGCGGCACCGTCGCGCAGCACTTCGATGCGGCCAAGCGAAACCGAAGGGATCTGCGAAAGATCGGCACCTTGCGAACCCGCCGACAGCGAGTCACCGGCAACCTGCACCAGCGCGGACCGGTGCATGCGCTTCCCGTTGATGAGAACGAGGATCTGGTCAGGCGGAAGGCCGCGCAGCGTCGGGGGGCGGACGAAAGCCGACCCGTCCGCACCGGCATTGCGTTGCTGGTTGAACGACGGAACCAGGTTCTTCAGGATCGTCTGCAAGCTCGGGCTGGGCTGAGTCGCCAGATCCTGGGTCGTGAAGACATCGACGGGCACCGCCGATTCGGTCACGGTCCGGTCGGTCCGGCGAGTGCCGGTGACGATGATCGCGTCGCCCCCGGCGCGTTCATCGGCCGCCGCCGTCGCCGACGTTGTCTGTGCGGACGCGGCATCGCCCAGGCTGGCGATTGCCAGCGCCGACAGCGATACTGCAGCAATTCGGTCGAACTTCACTCTGGTCGATATCACGTCTGGCCCTTTCGAAATGAATCGTCGGACCTCCCCATCGCAAAGGCGCGGCTTCGAACTCTCCGATCGAAGTCCCCGCCACCCGGAACGCTCGCCCCGCCGCAGATTTGTGCGTTCGTTGCAACCGCCCCGCATCACACCCACACCCCGGTGTTCAGGCAACAAGAGTGCGTGAGAGCCTTGCCGATTGGCAAGATGTTACACAAACCCACTTTCAAATCGCGAGTCGATTGTAACATATTTGCCACGCACTCCGGTGCGGTCGGCAATCTTGACCCCCGTCGACACCCCGGCCATCCTCGCAACCGGGCGGGGTTCATGACGAAATCCTATGACGCGGTCATCATCGGCGGCGGCCACAACGGGCTGGTCTGCGCCTTTTATCTGGCCCGCGCCGGGCTGAAGGTCCGCATCCTGGAATCGCGCACGGTCGTCGGCGGCGCCTGCGTGACCGAAGAATTCGCGCCGGGGTTCCGCAACTCGACGGCAAGCTACACCGTCAGCCTGCTGCGCCCGAAAATCATCGCCGACATGCGGCTGGGCGACCATGGCTTTCGCGTCATCGAACGTCCGGTGGCGAATTTCCTCCCGCTGGCGAACGACTATCTCAAGCTCGGCGGCGGCACGGCGCGCACCCAGGCCGAGTTCGCGCGCTTTTCGCCCCGCGACGCCGCGGCGCTGCCCGCCTATGAGGCGGCGCTGGAGCGCGTCGCCGCGCTGCTCCGCGATCTCAGCCTGCGCACACCGCCCAACGCCGGCGTGGGTCTGCGGGCGTTGGTCACTGCCGCCGCGCAGGGGCGCCCGCTGCTGCGGCTCGACCTGGCGACACAGCGCGACGCGCTGGCGCTGTTCACCCGGTCGGCGCGCGATGTCCTCGACGGCTGGTTCGAATCGGATGCGGTCAAGGCCGCCTTCGGGTTCGATTCGATCGTCGGCAATTACGCCAGCCCCGACACCCCGGGCAGCGCCTATGTGCTGCTCCATCACGTCTTCGGGGAGGTCAACGGCAAGAAGGGCCAATGGGGCCACAGCGTCGGCGGCATGGGCACCATCACCCAGGCGATGGCGGCGGCGTGCACCGCGGCCGGCGTGGAGATCAGCCTCGAATCGCCGGTCGAAAAGCTGCTCGTCGGCGGCGGCCGGGTCACCGGCGTGCGGCTGGCATCGGGACTGGAGATCGCGGCCGGCACGGTCGCCGCCAATGTCGGCCCGGCGCTGCTGTTCCGCCAGCTGGTCGACGCGGCCGACCTGCCCGACGATTTTCGCCGCCGCATGGCGACCTACCGCACCGGGTCGGGCAGTTTCCGCATGAACGTTGCGCTGTCGGAACTGCCCGATTTCGCCGTGCTGCCCGGCACCGCCCAGGCCGAACATCATGGCGCCGGCATCGTCATCTCCCCCAGCCTCGATTATATGGACCGCGCCTTCACCGATGCCCGGCGCGACGGCTGGTCGGCGCAGCCGGTCGTGGAGATGACCATCCCGTCCACCGTCGACGACAGCCTGGCGCCGCCCGGCGCCCATGTCGCGAGCCTGTTCTGCCAGCATTTCGCCCCGACGCTGCCCGGCGGCCGGTCGTGGGACGATGTGCGCGAGGCCGCTGCCGATCACATCATCGACACCGTCACCGCCCATGCCCCCAATTTCCGCAACGCGATCATCGCCCGGCAGATCCACGCGCCGCTCGACCTCGAACGCAAGTTCGGCCTTGTCGGCGGCGACATCTTCCACGGCCGCATGAGCCTCGACCAGCTCTGGGCGGCGCGGCCGGTGCTCGGCGCCGGCGATTATCGCGCGCCGATCGCCGGCCTATACATGTGCGGGTCGGGCAGCCACCCCGGCGGCGGCGTCACCGGCGCCCCCGGCCACAATGCCGCGCGGGAAATGCTCCGCGACCGCGCCCTGGCACGCCGCTGGTGGCGTCGGCGCTGACGGTTTTCGCGGGTTAACCTCAACCGCGATTTACCACGAAGCCGCGGCAAGCCCGGCGCCGCGACGCCGTTGCTGCTGCTGTCGGCACGCACGCTTCGATTCCCTTCAGCCCGTGTCCACACGTCGTGTTGCGTAACCAGTCGAGGAGTGTCCCCATGTCGAAGACCGTCACCGTCGCCACCGCCGCCCAGTTGTCCGCCGCCGCCAAGGTGGCCAAGGCGGGCGACACCATCCTTCTTGCCCCGGGCAATTATGGCGACGTCAACCTGTCCAACCTCAACCCGGCAGGCAATATTACCATCAAGTCGGCCGATCCGGACAATGACGCCGTGTTCCGCACCTTGCGGATGACGCGGTCGAACAACGTCACGCTGCAGGATTTCGACGTCCACCGCCCGCTGAACCCCGGCGAAAGCAGCAACGGCGCCGCCGTGCAGGTGAATGGCGGCAAGAATGTCACCTTCATCGGGATGGACATCAGCGGATCGATGAACGGATCGGCGCTCGACGATGGCCATGGCATGTCGATTTCGACGGGCAGCCATATCTCCATCCTCAATTCGACCTTCACCCAGCTTCGCACCGCGCTGATCGTGCGCGGCGACAATTTCCTGTTTGCCGGCAACAGCGTCACCGAGGTCCAGGAAGGGTTGAGCATCAGTTCGATGACCAAGGGGGTCTTTGCCCAGAATTACATGGCCGACTGGCAGGCCAATTACGCCGCCGGCGCCCACCCGGACATGTTCCAGGTCCACAGCGGCGGCACCGCCGTTGCCAGTTCCGACCTGATCTTTCGCGACAATGTGCTGTTGCCGGGCGATGGCCCGGTCGGCGGCTTCTTCATCAGCAGCCAGGCGGTGGGGCGCGGGGAACGCCACGAGAATATCCTTGTGGAGAACAACTATTATGAAGGCGCCTATCGCCATGCCATCACCGTCGCCAATGCCGACGACGTCATCGTTCGCGACAACACCGTGCTGATGGGCGACCACAAGGGGCTGGTGCCGGCCATCAACCTCAACGACATCCGCGGCGGGCTGATCGAAAACAATGTCTCGACGCTGATGCTGGAACACCGCACCCTCAAGAACAGCGACATGGTGTTTTCCAACAACATCGACGTCTGGGATTCCCAGTTCAAGAAGGGCGTGGCCGTCGCCGACCTGTTCGCGCCGGCGAACAATGGCGATCTGGATTTCAGTGACCTCGATGTCATCGGCACCTCGGCGGCCGCCCAGTCGGGCGCCGGGTTCCGCGCCGTTGCCGAAATCGGCGCACTGTCGGGCACGGCCGCTGCCCAGGCCGCCGCATGGCTGCCGACCTACGACCAGAATTTCAACGTCTTCGCCTGATCTGGCGGCTCGCGCCTGTCACAAACTCCGGCTACCACGGCGGCGGCCATCAGGGCCATCAGGATGCCCAGATGCGCCGTCTCGTGCTTGCCGGAGTTCTTGCCATGGTTGCCAGCACCGCCGCCCCGGGCGCCCCGTTGCCGCCGGTGCGCCCGCTGGCACCGCCGGCGCCGCCGATCATCATTGCCCATCGCGGCGCCAGTGCCGACCGCCCCGAACACACGCTGGCCGCCTATGCCCTCGCCATCGAACAGGGCGCCGACTTCATCGAGCCGGACCTGGTGTCGACCAAGGACCATCAACTCGTCGCCCGCCACGAGAACCAGATTTCGGAAACGACCGACGTCGCCGACCACCCCGAATTCGCCAGCCGCAAGACGACGAAGACCATCGACGGCACCGCGATGACCGGCTGGTTCACCGAAGACTTCACCCTTGCCGAACTGAAGACACTGCGGGCCCGCGAACGCCTGCCGCAGCTGCGCACCGCCAACACCGCCTTTGACGGCAAGGAGAGTATCCCGACGCTCGACGAGATCATCGCGCTCGCCAAATCCGCCAGCGCGCGCACCCGCCGCACCATCGGCATCTACCCCGAAACCAAGCATCCGAGCTATTTTCGCGGGATCGAGCTGCCGCTCGAACCCGTGCTGCTGGCGGCGTTGGCCAGGGCCGGCTGGACCCAGGCCGACAGCCCGGTGTTCATCCAGTCGTTCGAAGTCGGCAACCTGAAGGCGCTGCGGCCGCTCACCAAGGTCCGGCTGGTCCAGCTCATCGACAGCGGCACCTCCGCCGACGGGCAATCCTATGACGCCATGCTGACCCCCGCCGGGTTGAAGGCGATCGCCGCCTATGCCAATGGCATCGGCCCGGCGCGCGACCGCATCATCCCGCGCGATGCCGACGGCGTGCTCGGCAAGCCGACCGCCGTCGTCGCCGACGCCCATGCCGCCGGCCTGCAGGTCCACCCCTGGACCTTCCGCCCCGAAAACTATTTCCTCGCCCGGCCGTTCCGCAGCGGCAGCGACCCCCGCGCTCGCGGCGATGCCCCCGGCGAGATCCGGCTGTGGCTGGAAGCCGGCGTCGATGGCGTCTTCAGCGATTCGCCGGCCGCGGCAATGGCCGCGATGGCGCCGGTCCGCTGAGCCCTCGCCATCGTCCGGACGCCCGGAAAAGGTTAACAAATCTTCGGAAAGTCTCGAAAGTCACAGCGATTGCGGGTGTGTGACGAACGGCGGCCCCCATCAGTCTGATCGATGCCGAGGACAGTCCTGTCCGTATCCGATGCGGCGCGTGTAGGACAGGGATCAGGCCCCGGCGTCCGGCCAATCCGCCAGGAAGTTGATATTCGCCATCGCGATCGGCCGGCCACGGTCGACCTGCCAGGCGCGGCTGCTGACGTTGATGATCCGCCGCCCCAGCCGCGTCACCTCGGCCGCAGCGATGGTGTCCACCGGCGTGCCTTCGCGCATGAAATCGGCGGTCACCGTCACCGGCCGCAGCCGCGGCAGCCGGTCGGCATCGGGCTGCGCCCCTTGCTGCGCGAGAATCACCGCCGCCAGCCCGGCGATTTCGAGCAGCCCGGCGATGGCACCGCCGTGCAACCGCCCCGGCGATCCGACCAGCCCGATGCTGAACGGCATCACCAGCCGCACTTCCTCGTCATCCTGTTCGAAACGCAGGTCGAGCAACCGCGCATAGGGTAGCATGTCGAGCCGGCCGTGCCGGTCGCTGCGCAGCGCCTGCGCGAGGGCCATGCTGGTCATGCCGCCACCACCGGCGGGCGGGTGACGATGAAGGTTCCGGCCATGTTGGCGATCGGACGGTCGGGGTCGCCATCATGGGCATAGCCGCGGACAAAGGCGATCTGCCGCGTCATCCGGTAACAGCTGCCGCGCCCGACCACGGTCGCCCCCGGCGCCGGCCCGCGCAGATAATCGATGCGCAGGTCGATGGTGGCGATCGGCAGGAATTCCCCCAGTGCCATGTGCACCGAAAAGCCGGCCGCCGAATCCATCAAGGTGAAGATCGCCCCCGATGCGATGATGCCGTAATCGGGGTCGGCAAGCTGCTGGTCGGCGAAGGGCATTTCCAGTTCCGCCCAGTCCGGCCCATGGGTGCGATAGGCGATGCCGAGCGCCGCCAGGTGCGGCACCGCCCCCAGGAAGCGCTGGACGAAGCGCTGCTGGCGTTGCTCGGGAGTCAGCACCGGACGTTCGGTCATGCGGCCTCGCGCGCCAGGTCACCGATGCGCGCTACCATCGATGCCAGGCCTTGCGTGCGGTTCGACGACAGGTGCTTCGCCAGCCCCAGCGCGTCGAGTCGCGCGCGGATCGCGGCGGCGTCGATGGCGCCCGCCGGCCGGCCATCGGCCAGCATCAGCACCAGCGCCACGAGGCCCTTGACGATGGCGGCGTCGCTGTCGGCGGCGAAGCGCAGCACATCGCCGTCATGGCGGGTGTGAAGCCAGACCTGCGACGCGCAACCGCGGACGCGGGTGGCATCGGTTTTCAGCGCCTCGGGCATCGGCGGCAGGGCGCGGCCGAGGTCGATGAGCAGGCGATAGCGGTCGTCCCAGTCATCGAGCGCTTCGAATTCGGCCTCGACATCGTCGAAAGTGGCAATCGTCATCCGCGCGGTTTGCGGCGCTGGCGGCAGCGGGTCAATGCTGCAAATCGTCTAGAAATCGACGCCGGCTGCAATCGCTTCCAGCTTGCGGATGCGTTCCTTCAGGTCGGCGAGGTCGATGCGCTGGCCGATCGCCGGCAAGTCGTTGCCGCCGGCGGTGCGGTCGCGTTCGATCTCCTGGGCGCGCAGCCGCAGCCACCCGCCCCAGCCCCAGGCGGCAAAGCCGCCGACAAGGCCGATGCCGGCAAGACTGGCGGTGCTGAGCACCAGGAGCGATTCAAGCGGTGGCATGTCCGTCCTCCTTTTCCACTGTCACTTGCTGTTCTTCAGCGCTTCGATCTCGTCCGACAGGCGCTTGCCCGGGTCGGTCGCCAGGCGTTCGAGCACCTGGATGCGTTCGTTGAGCCGGGTCACCTCGCTGCGCAGCCGCGCCTCCTCGGCTGCCGAAGCCCCGTCGCCGGTGCCTTCGCCGCGGTCGAAGGCGCGCAGCCGTTCCCGGTCGCGGCGGTTGTTCATGCGCCCGGAAACGACGCGGCCGATGGTGACGATCAGGATGATCAGCACGACCATTTCAAACGGGTTCATCGTGGCTCTCGCGGCAGAAGGTTGCGGGGTTATCGGGTCAGTTGAGGGCTTTGGTCGACAGCGCGTCGATTTCGGACGCCAGGCGCTTGCCCGGATCGGTGGCGATGCGTTCCAGCACCTGCAGCCGGTCCTTGACGCTGCCGACCTCGGCGCGCAGCTGGGCATTTTCCTGGGCGAGCAGCTTGATCCGCTCGACCATCTCGTTGTTCTTTGCCGGCAACATCGGCTTGCCCCAGCTGTTTTCCAGCGGATAGCCGTGCTTGACGCGCAACCAGGTGGTCACCACCCAGCCGATGACGCCGACCACCGCGACAGGCGCGAGGGCGCCGATGATGTTGGGATCAAGGGCCATGACGTCTCCTTTCAGTTCGGCCGGGGGCTGTCGCCGAGCGCTTCGATCTGCGCCGTCAGCCCCTCGTTGCGGTCGGTGACGATGCGGTTGAGCACCGCGACATGCGCCTCCAGCCGCTCGATCTTGGCGGCATATTGCGCCGCCTGCTCGCCGGCGGTCTGGGCTGCCAGTTCGAGCTGTTTTTCCTTCAGCTTCATCCAGCGCTTGGCGACGCCCGACAGGATCGCGACGATCGGGATCATGAACACCAGGATGGGGACCATGTAGTTCCACATTGTCGTTGCTCCTCAATCGCGCAGTTTGTCGATTTCGGCGGTCAGCCGCGCCGGGGTGTCGGTGGCGATGCGTTCGAGCACCGCCATGCGTTCCTCCAGCCGGCCGACCTTGCCGCGCAGCATCTCGTTCTCACGCTCCAGAATATCGTTCTGGCGCTTCATTTCGCCGTCGTCCTTCTTCACCGCGCCGCCCCATTCATTGCTGACCGGGTAACCGTGCTTGGCGCGGATGGCGGTGGTGATGATCCAGGCGATGAAGCTCATCGCGATGATGGCGAGGACAAAGGCAGGTCCGCCGAAACTCATGGTGAAAATCCCTGTTGCTGAGCGTTACAGCTCGTCGATCTGCGCGGTCAGTCGCGCGGGGGCGTCGGTTGCGATGCGTTCCAGGACGGCGGTGCGGCCTTCGAGGCGCTCCAGCTTCTGGCGCAACGCGGCGTTTTCGCGTTCGAGTCGGGCAAGGGCCTCGTTGTCCCCGTCCTTGCCGCCCTTGCGGCGTTCCGATTCGAGCCCGGCCTTGACGATCCGCCCGACCGTGACGATCGCCACGATGATGATGATGAAAACCATTGTCCCCGACATGGCGCGTCCCCCCGGCGGCGCTTCAGCGCAGCTTTTCGATCTCGTTGGCAAGGCGGCTGTTCGACGAGGTCACATAGGCCTCCATGTCGCGCAGCCGGCGGTCCGATTCGCGGAAGGAGGCGTGGACATCGCGAACGGTGCGCTGCGGCGCGACCCGGACATTCTTCCAGAAGCGGGCTTCCTCGGGATCGTCATTGTACAGCATCGACGGCTTGGGATCGGCGATCCAGCCGACGGCGAGATAGACGAAGGGCAGGAAGCCGACCCCGAGCACCGTCGCCGCGACCGCGGCAACCCGCACCCAGGTGGCATCCCAGCCGAAGTAATCGGCGATGCCTGAGCAGACCCCCATGAAGCGCTTGTTGCGCTTGTCGAGATAGAAACGTGTGCGGCGAACGGACATGACGCGTATCCTCGGGGTTTGAAGGGCGATCAGGCCGGCTGCTTGTCGGCGACAAGCCCGATGATGAGGTAGACCAGCGCCAGGCTGCCGAAGCCGAAGAGGGTGCCGGCGACAAAGGCGACGCGGATCCAGACGGTTTCGATGCCGGTGTAGTTGGCGATGCCGGCGCAGACGCCCATCAGCCGGGCGTTGGCCTTGTCGAGGCGGAAAGGGGTGTTGAAAGTCATGATCGGTCCTTTCAGGGTTCAGCGCAGCTCGCGGCGCGCGTCGCGTTCGAAGCGTTCCATGCGTTCCCCCGACAGGTCGGACAGCTTGCTGTCCTTCCAATGGGGGTTGTCGGCGGCGATGATGCGTTCCACCGAGTCGAGCCGGGCATCGAGCCGGCGGGCCATTTCGTGCAGGTCGTCGAGGAGGACCTCGTCCTGCGGGGAAATGCCCCGGCCCGACTTCCACTTGGTCAGATAGTGGAGGACCAGCCACGGCAGGCCGATGAACAGCATGCCGACGACGCCGATGGGGACAAGAATGTCTTCCATCGCCTCAGCCTTCCGACTTCGGCGCCAACCGCGCCTTCATGGCGGCCAGCTCGGCGTTGACATCGTCATCGACCGACAGTTCGGCAAATTCGTCCGCCAGGCTGCGGCCCGGGCCACCCAGGCCGAGCGCATCGGCGCGCCCTTCGGCGAGATCGGCGCGGCGTTCCATCACCTCGAACCGGGCAAAGGCTTCGTCGACGCGCGGGCCCTTGATCATCTCGCGCATCCGCGAGCGCTGGTCGGCGCTTTCGATGCGGTTGAGGATGGTGTTCTGCCGGGTGCGGGCTTCGCGCAGCTTGGCTTCCAGCTTGGCGATATCCGCCTCGTTGAGCGCCAGGCTGTCGTCGAGCACGCCGACTTCGGCGCGCGTCTGGTCGACAAAGGCCTTGGCCTTGCCCTTTTCGATCAGCGCTGCCTTGGCGAGATCTTCGCGGCCCTTGCTCAGCGCCAGCTCGGCCTTTTCGCCCCAGCTCAGCTGGGCGGCTTCGGCGCGGATGATGGCGCGGCGCATCTCCTTCTGGTCGGCGATGGTACGGGCGGCGCCGGCGCGAACCTCGACCAGCGTTTCCTCCATCTCCATGATGATCATGCGGATCATCTTCGCCGGATCTTCGGCGCGATCGAGAAGGTCGGTGACGTTGGCGGCGATGATATCGCGGGTCCGCGAAAAAATGCCCATGATCTTGATCTCCACAAAGTTCGAAAAGGGGGCCGGAGGGGAAGCGGGGAGGGGGAGGGGATAGCCCTGCAACCGGGCCCCTCCGGCCATCGTCACGAGTGCATCAGGCACGGGCGACGATATTCGATTCCGTGGCTGCCGTCATGCCCGCGTTTGCAGCGGGATTGCCGACCACGGCCGGGCCGGCGGCCGCGGCGATCAAGGTGGTGCCCAGCACCAGCGCGGCGACAAGGCCGGTCAGGTTGCGGGCGATTTCGGCGGGGTTGAAAAGATTGTTCATCGTCGTTCTCCTGTCTGGTGGGGCGCTGCGGCGATGGCCGCTGCCTCCATGCCAACAGCAATGCATATCCCGTGCCAAGTGGCGCGCCGTTCGCAACTTGTTGGAATCACTTGTGTCGGTTGGATTTGTTTTGGGCCGGAACGAGATAACTTGCGATTTTTTGGGAAATCGCACTAACTCCCGGCATGGCCAAACCCGCCGCCCTGATCGGCTCGTCCTCGATCTTCCTCGATGCCGTCGAACGCGCCTCGGCGGCGGCGGCGCTCAACCGCCCGGTGCTGGTCATCGGTGAACGCGGCACCGGCAAGGAGTTGATCGCCGAACGCCTCCACCGGCTGTCCCCGCGCTGGGGTGCGCCGCTGATCTCGATCAACTGCGCGGCGCTGCCCGAAAACCTCATCGACGCCGAATTGTTCGGTTACGAAGCCGGCGCCTTCACCGGCGCCCAGCGGGCGCGCGCCGGCCGATTCGAGGACGCCGATGGCGGCACGCTGTTCCTCGACGAAATCGCCACCCTGTCCCCGGCGGCGCAGGAACGCCTGCTGCGCGTCGTCGAATATGGCGAACTCACCCGCATCGGTTCCAACCGCGCCATCAGCGTCGATGTCCGGCTGGTCGGCGCCACCAACGAGGACCTGCCGCGGCTGGTCGACCGCGGCCGCTTCCGCGCCGATCTGCTCGACCGGCTGAGCTTTGAAGTCATCACCCTGCCCCCCTTGCGGGAACGCGCGGAGGACATCGAGGCGCTGGCGCTGCACTTCGCCCGCCGCATGGCCGCCGAGCTTGGCTGGGCGCGCTTTCCGGGTTTCGCGGCCAGGGCCCGGACGCTGCTCGATTCGCACCCCTGGCCCGGCAATGTCCGCGAACTGAAGAATGTCGTCGAACGCTCGCTCTACCGCTGGGCCGATGGCGAAACCCCCATCGGACGCATCATCCTCGACCCGTTCGAATCCCCCTGGCGGCCCGCGCCGCTGCCCGGCACCGCGCTTGCGGCCGCCGCCGAAGACCGGCCGAGCATCGATCCCATCGCCGAAACCGCCGCGCTGCCGTCCCCGTCGTTGACCAGCGTCAGCGACCTGCGCGCCGCCGTCCATGCCTATGAACGCGGCATCCTCATCGCCGCGCTCGAGCGCTGCCGCCACAACCAGCGCCGCACCGCAACCGCGCTCGCGCTGACCTACGACCAGCTCCGCCATGCCCTGAAACGCCACAACATGCTGGGCGCCGAACCCGGCGGCGACTGATCAGGGCTTGGGCTCGTCGCCCAGGTTCAGCCCGTGCCGCGTCATCAACGGCGCCTGTGCAAGGGCAAAGACGAAGAACGCCAGCGTGACCCCCCAGACCTTGAAACTGACCCACTGGTCCGTGGTCAGCATCCGCCGCGCCACTTCGTTGGCGACCATCATCGCCACGAAGAACAGCGCCCAGTTGCGTGTCAGCTTGGTCCAGCCGGCGGCATCGATTCCGGGCAGCGCGCCATCCATCACCAGCTTCAGCGTCGGCCGTCCCGTCGCCAGCCCGAAGAACAGCAGCGCAGCGAAAATGCCGTAGATCAGTGTCGGCTTGAGCTTGATGAAGGTTTCGTCCTGCAGCCACAGCGTCAGCCCGCCGAAGACCAGCACGATGGCAAAGGTCAGCAGCAGCATCGGCGGCACATGGCGGATCTTCCACCACGAAACCCCGACGGCGACGACCATCGCCGCCATGAACACGCCCGTCGCGATGAACAGGTCGCCGAACTTGTTGGCGACGAAGAACAGCAGCAGGGGGCCATAGTTGACCGCCAGGTTGAGGCCGGTCGAAAGCTGCGGGCGGGGTGCGGGTTCGGGAACAGGCTGGGACATCGCTGTCGCTATAAAGGCTTTCGGGCTTTTGCGGAACCGGTGCCATTCTCCGCTTGCACCCCCCATCCGCCACGCTAGCGTCCGCCGCGTGCCACCCGACCCGCTCACCGTCACCGATCTTGCCTGCCGGCGCGGCGACCGGCTGTTGTTCAGCGGTCTGTCGTTCCGCGTCGAACCCGGCGCTGCGCTGACGCTGGAAGGCCCCAATGGCAGCGGCAAATCGAGCCTGCTCCGCATCCTCGCCGGGCTGCTGGCCCCTGCCGAAGGCACCATCGATGGCGGCGGCGCCCGTGGCTATCTCGGCCATGACGCAGCGCTCAAACCGGCCATGACGCTTGGCGCCGAACTTGCCCATTGGGCCCGCCTCGATGGCGGCCTGGCCCGGCTGCCGGCAGCCATGGCTGCGGTCAATGTGGCCGGGCTTGCCGATGTCCCGTGCCGCCACCTGTCCTCCGGCCAGCGCCGCCGCGCCGGGCTGGCCCGTGTCATCGCCAGCGGCGCGGCGCTGTGGCTGCTCGACGAACCCACCGCCGGGCTCGACACCGCGTCGTCGGCGCTGCTGGCCGATGCCATGGCCGGCCACCGCGCGGCAGGCGGCATGGTCGTCGCCGCCGTCCATGGCGACATCGGCCTTGCGGCCCCCGCCACGCTGCGGCTCGGCTGATGTTCTGGCTGCTCATCCGCCGCGACCTGACGCTCATCGCGCGCTCCCCGGCGCTGTGGATGCCGGTGATGTTCTTCGTCCTCGTCGCCGCGCTGTTCCCCTTCGCCGTCGGTCCCGATGCCCGGCTGCTGGCGCGCATCGCCCCCGGCGTCGTCTGGGTGGCGGCGCTGCTGGCGGCGCTGCTGCCGGTCGAAACCCTCATCGCGCCCGATGTCGAGGATGGCACCATCGACCAGCTGGCATCGCGCGGCATCGCCATGGAGATGGTCGTGGCGGCCCGCATCCTCGCGCATTGGCTGGGCTTTGCCGTGCCGCTGATCGCCGCCCTGCCCGTCGCCGCCGTGCTGCTGGGCATGGATGGCGCCGCCGCGCGCCGGCTGGCGCTGGCACTGCTGCTCGGCACGCCGGCGCTGGCGGCGCTCGGCACTGTGGCTGCGGCGCTGACCGCGACCTTGCGCGGCGGCGGCGCGCTTGCCGGGCTCATCGTGCTGCCGCTGGCGCTGCCCATCCTGATCTTCGGCGTCGGCGCCGATGCGCCGGGCGCCCTGAAGCTGCTTGCCGCCGCCAGCCTCGTCGCCCTTGCCGTCAGCCCCTTTGCCGCCGCCGCTGCCCTGAAACAGGACTGACCAAAGGGTCAGACCAGCCCCAGCGCCACGACGAGGCGGCAATCGATCACCCGCCCGGCCTGCCGCTGTTGCCCGAGAAAATCCGCCAGCCCCGCCAGTGGCACGACATGGACGGTGATATCCTCGCCATCGACCCCGCCGCCCGGCCCGGTGCGCGTCAACCCGCGCGCCCGGAACAGGGTGAACATTTCCGACGACATACCCGGCGAGGTGGCGAAGGCGCCGACCTCCTCCCATGTCGCCGCGTCGAAGCCGGTTTCCTCCTGCAATTCGCGTGCCGCGGCCGCTGCGCCGGTATCATCGGCGTCGGTGTCGCCGATCAGGCCGGCCGGCAATTCGATGCTGCGCCGGCCATGGGCGACGCGATATTGTTCGACCAGCACGATCTCGCGGGCGTCAGTGATGGCGAGGATGACCGCGGCCCCCATCGCCCCGACGCGGGCCGCATATTCCCAGGTGTCTTGCTTGCGGACCTCGAGATATTTGCCCTGCCATTCCAGTGTCATGTCGGCTCCGCGAATGCCGTGCCGGTGCGCAGCAACTGCGTGGCGATGGCGAATTTGTGGACTTCGGTGGGGCCGTCGTAAAGCCGGAAGCCGCGCATGTCGCGAAAGATCATTTCCACCACCGTTTCGCCGGTCACGCCGATGCCGCCCAATATCTGCACGCAGCGATCGGCAACCTTGAACAATTCCTCGGAAACGAACGCCTTGACGATGCTGCTTTCGTGCCGCGCCCGCACGTCCTGGTCGAGCAGCCAGGCGGTGTGGCGGATCGCCAGCCGGCACTGGTGCATGGCGATTTCATTGTCCGCCAGCATGAAGTTGACGCCCTGGTGCTCGACCAGCGGCTTGCCGAAGGCGGTCCGGACCCGGGCGTGTTCCAGCGCGATATGCTGCGCCCGCGCCGCCGCGCCCAGCCAGCGCATGCAGTGCGTCAGCCGCGCCGGCGCCAGCCGCATCTGGGCATAGCGCAGCGCGCTGCCGACCTCCCCCAGCACCTGGGTCGGCCCCAGCCGCAAGCCTTCGAAGCGCACCACGGCATGGCCTTCGACATAGTTGCGGTCCATCGAATCCATGACACGTTCGATGTGGATTCCCGGCGTATCGCCTTCGCACAGGAACAATGTCGGCCCGGATGGGCCATGGGGATTTTCCGGCACCCGCGCCATGATGATCCAGGTCCTGGCACCATTGGCACCGGTGATCAGCCATTTCAGCCCGGAAATCTCGTAATCATTGCCGTTGAACACCGCCGTCGTCTGCAACTGGCTCGGGTCGCTGCCGGCGCCGCCGGGCTCGGTCATCGCGAATACCGAGCGGCGGTCGCCGGCCACCATCGGGCGCAGGAACTGTTCGACCTGGTCGGGCCGCGCGATGCGGCCGAGCAGATACATGTTGCCCTCGTCGGGCGCCGCGCAGTTCATCGCCACCGGACCCAGCGTGGACCAGCCCGCCGCCTCGAACACCGCCGCCTGTGTCGCATGGTCGAACCCCATGCCGCCGAGGGCGACCGGCGCCTGCGGCGTCAGCAGCCCTTCGGCGCGGGCCAGCGCCACCAGCTCGTCGCGCAAGCCATCGGTCGGGCCGTGCTGGGTCAGCCGCGGGTCCTTTTCGAACGGGATGATCTTGTCGATGACGAAGTCGCGCACCCGCCGCGCGAGCGCTACGGTGTCCGGCGCCATGGTGAAATCGGTCATATGCGTCCCTTGCTGAACTGGTCGAGCGCCTGGCGCAGGATCGCCTGCGCCAGTGCATCGAAGCCCGCATAGCGGTCGCTCGCCATCTCGCCGCGCTGCCATTTTCGATAAAGCTGCATCCACGCCACCGCCAGGCGCAGCCGCGCCAGCGCCACCGGCCAGGCCAGCGGCCCCGGGTCGATGCCGCCCATTGCCGCGTACTGCGCCGCAATCGCCGTCCGCCCCGGCGCGCCGGGCGTCAGCGAGGGCACCGCCTGCAGGGCGTGCACCGCCACCGGATCGCCCCGTTCGATCCAGTAGGACAGCAGGATCGCCAGGTCGAAACCGCGCGGCCCGCGGGTGGCCATGTCCCAGTCGATCATCGCCAGCGGCGCCATCGTCACCGGGTCGACCAGCAGATTGTCGGGCTTCAAATCCATGTGCAGCAGCACCGGCGCCGCGTCCAAAGGCGCGGGCGCATTTTCCAGCGCGCCGATCAGCGCCGCTGCGGCGCCGGGCAGGCCGTCCGGCCAGACCGTGGCCGCGCGCTGCGCCCAGCCGACCAGCTGGCGCGCATAAAAGCCTTCGGGCCTGCCCAGATTGCCCAGGCCCACCGCCTCCGGCGCCAGCGCGTGCAGCGCCACCATCTGGCCCAGAGTCGCGCCGACCAGCGCCGCGATGTCGGCGCCGCGCGGCAGGGCAGCGCCGACCGCGATGCCGGGGCGATGTTCGATGACCAGAAACGGCGTCCCCAGCACGTCCGCGTCGGGACAAAAGGCCAGCCCGCGCGGCACCAGCGGGAAATGCGGCGCCAGCGCCGACACGACGCGCCATTCCCGCGCCATGTCGCTGGCGCCGGTCGCCAGCACCCCCGGCGGCGGCCGCCGCAAAACGGCCGGGCCCGTCGTCAATTCGATCCGGTCGTTGCGATTGGCGATGCCGCCCGACAGCGGCACCAGCCCGCTGCCCGGCACCATGGCCAGCCCCTGCGCCGGCAGCCAGGCGGCAAGGGCGTCACGATCATCGTCCATCGCCACCGCCGCTAGCATGGCCGGCGGCGGCCTTCTATAAACTTCCCATGGAGGACCGCATCCTCACCACCCCCCGGCTGACCATGGCGCCGCACCGCGTTGCCGATTTCGGTGATCTTTGCGCCCTGTGGGGGGACGCCCGGGTCGTCCGGCTGCTCGGCGGCGTGCCCAGCAATGCCGAGGAAAGCTGGGCGCGGCTGCTGCGCTATGCCGGCAATTGGGCGCTGCTCGGCCATGGTTTCTGGTGCGTCCGCCGGCGCGACACCGGCGCCTATGTCGGCGACATCGGCTATCTGGAGGCGCGGCGCACCGGCGTTGACGGTTTCGACGGCGATCCCGAAATCGGCTGGGGGCTGACCGTCGCTGCCCAGGGCCAGGGGTTCGCCAGCGAAGCGGTCGCGGCGGCGCTGGCCTGGGGCAACGGCCGCTTCGCGCGCACCGTGGCGATGATCAATCCGGAAAACGCCGCGTCGCAGGCGGTGGCGCGGCGCTGCGGCTTTCGCCACTTCGCCGATGGCCGCTACAAGGACGCGCCCACGGGGCTGTGGGAATATCGGTTCGGCTGACCCTATTCGATCGTCTTGAAGAACCGCCCCTGCCGCAGCGCGCTCACCCAGGTCGTCGGGTTGAGGCTGGTCGATCCGTCGAGCGAAAAGGTCAGGAACTCCGCCCGGCCGACGAGATTTTCGATCGGCAGCATGCCCAACCCGCCGATCAGCGGGTCGAAACGGCTGTCCTCGCTGTTGTCGCGATTGTCGCCCATCAGGAAGATATGGCCTTCGGGCACGATCATCGGATCGGTGTTGTCCTGCGGCGTGTCGGCGAGATCGAGCGTCAGATAGCTGCGCCCGCCGGGCATCGTCTCGCGATAGGTCGGCAGCTTGCACACCGGTTCGCCGGCGGCGTTGGTGGTGCGGAACCGGGCGTCGATCGGCGACACGCAATCGCTGTTCGGCGACACCGGGATTTCGGTATCGGCAACGCGCACGCGCGACACCGGGGCACCGTTGAGCCACAGCTGGCCGTTCTTCATCTGCACCGTGTCGCCGGGAAGACCGATGACGCGCTTGATATAGTCGACCTTGTCGCGCGGCGCCTTGATGACCGCGACATCACCGCGTTCCGGCAGCCGCCCGAAGATGCGCCCCGGGATTTCGGGAAGGATGTTGATCGACGGCGACAGATAGGAATAGCCATAGGGGAATTTCGACACGATCAGCCGGTCGCCGATCAGCAGCGACGGCAGCATCGACCCCGACGGGATGAAGAAGGGCTTGGCAACGAGCGAATGGACCGCAAGCACGGCGAGCACCAGCAGGAACAGCTGCCAGATCTCGTGCGCCCAGTTTGTCGGCTTTTTCGCCACGGCTGTTGCTTCGCTCATTGGGAACTCGCTGTGATCAGCACGATGGCCTGCGCCCAGGGATGGTCGTCGGTTATCGTCAGATGAATGGCCGGCGTATAGCCCGCTGGCGTGATCTCCGCCAGTCTTGCCGCGGCGCCGCCGGTCAGCGCCAGCGTCGGCGCGCCCGACGGCAGGTTGACGACCCCCATGTCGCGCCAGAACACGCCGCGGCGAAAGCCGGTGCCCAGCGCCTTGGCGCACGCTTCCTTGGCGGCAAAGCGCTTGGCATAGGTGGCAGCGCGCGTCAGCTGCCGCCGGTCGGCCTTGGCGCGTTCGACATCGGTGAACAGCCGATCGAGAAACCGGTCCCCGAAGCGCGCCATGCTGGCTTCGATGCGGGTGATGTTGCACAGGTCCGACCCGAGGCCGAGGACAAGCAGGCCCGGCGGGATGTTCACGTCAGGCCCGCGCCGCGTCCATGGCGGCCCGCATCCGCGCGATCGCGGGGCCCAGCCCGGTGAAGACCGCCTCGCCGATGAGGAAATGCCCGATGTTGAGTTCCGCCAGTTGCGGCATTGCCGCGACAGGGGCGACATTGTCATAGGTCAGCCCATGGCCGGCGTGGATCTCCAGCCCCAGCGCCGCGCCATGTTCGGCCGCGATGCGCAACCGCGCCAGTTCCGCCGCCACCTCCGCGTCGGTGACGGCGTGGCTGTATGGCCCGGTGTGCAGTTCGACCACCGGCGCGCCGAGTTTGGCCGCGGCATCGAGCTGGTGACGCTCGGGCGCGACGAACAGGCTGACCCGGATACCGGCATCCCGCAGCCGCGCCACGATCGGTGCCAGCGAATTGTGCTGGCCCGCCGCATCGAGCCCGCCCTCCGTTGTCCGTTCCGCCCGGCGTTCCGGAACGATGCACGCGGCATGGGGCCGATGCGCCAGGGCGATGCCGAGCATTTCATCGGTCGCCGCCATTTCCAGGTTGAGCGGCAGGCTGATGCTGCCGACCAGCGCGTCGAGATCGGCATCGGTGATGTGCCGCCGATCCTCGCGCAGATGCGCCGTGATGCCATCGGCGCCGGCTTCGGCCGCCATCAGCGCCGCGCGCACCGGATCGGGGTGCAGCCCGCCGCGGGCGTTGCGGATGGTGGCGACATGGTCGATGTTGACGCCCAGTCTCAATCGATCGGGTCTGAGGTGGTTCACGCTGCCCGGCTCCCTGGCTTGACCGCCGGAATTGCCGCCAGTTCGGGCGGCAGCGCGTCGGCGGAATAGCTCGGCACATCGAGCCGGATCAGCGGCGTGAACGGCACGCCCAGATCGGCCGTGCCGTTCGACCGGTCGACCAGCGACGCTGCATGGATGACCGCGCCGCCGGCCGCCTGCACGGCCGCGATCGCCTCACGCGAGGACAGGCCCGTCGTCACGACATCTTCCATCAGCAGCACGGTCTGCCCCGGTTCCAGCCGGAAGCCCCGGCGCAGTTCGAACGTCCCCGTCGGCCGCTCGACGAACATCGACAGCACGCCCAACGCCCGCGCCAGTTCATGCCCGCAGATCAGCCCACCCATCGCCGGCGCGACCACCACATCGACCCGCGCCCTCACGTCCGCCGGGATCTTCGCCGCCAGTGCGGTCGCCAGCCGCGCCGCGCGCGCCGGGTCCATCAGCACCCGCGCGCATTGCAGATAGCGCGAACTCCGCAAGCCGGACGACAGGATGAAATGGCCTTCCAGCAAGGCTTCGGCAGCACGGAATTCGGCAAGGATGTCATCGTCGGTCATGGTCGGCGCTTAGCATCGCAGCGGCCGCGGGCAAAGCGAGCAAATCGGCGCGCCGACCCCCCTGAAATCGGCTTTCCTGCCGCATTGCATTTCTGTAAAGAGCCGCGGTTCATTGGGGGAGCGGAACATGCGGGCATTGATTCGGAACGGCGCAGCCTTGGCTGTCATCGCGATGGCGGTCACCGCGATGCCGGCCACGGCACAGATGAAGTCCAAGGCCGGCAAGGAGATCGAGAACGACCGCGCCGCCAAGGTCGCCGAACTTCCCGTCTGTGCCCGTCCGATCGGCACGCTGGCGCTGTCCGAACCGGAAAACACCAACCGCTGGTGGACGGAACTGGGGCTCAGCTCGCCCGAGGCGCTGATCCGCGTCTATGTCCAGAAATCGAAGTGCTTCCGCCTCGTCAACCGCAGCAATCGCGGCATGGCGGCGATGCAGCAGGAACGCGCGCTTGCCGCCGGCGGCGAAACCCGGCGCGGCGGCAGCTTCGGCAAGGGCCAGATGGTCGAAGCCGATTTCACCGTCATCCCCGACATCGTGACCAGCAACAACAACAAGGGCGGCCTCAACATCGGCGGCCTTGTCGGCGGTTTCCTGCCCGGCGGCTTCGGCGCGCTGGCCAGCGGCATCAGCATCAAGAAAAAGTCCGCCAACGTCATCCTCAACGTCGTCAACAACAAGTCGTCGGAGGAATTCGTCGCCGAGGGCCAGTCGAAGAAGTCCGATCTGGGCTGGGGCGGTGGCGGCGGGCTGTTTTCTGGCGGCTTCCTCGGCGCCGGTGGCGCCAGCGGCTATGACAATACCGAAATCGGCCAGGTCGTCGCGCTGGCCTATCTCGATGCCTATACCAAGCTGGTCAACGATCTCGGCGGCATGAGCGAAGCCATCGCCGGGCCGCAGGCCGAACGCGCCGTCGCCATGAAGAATGCCGGCCGCATGTTCACCGGCCCCGCCACCAACACCAAGGTCCTGAAGCCGCTCGATGCCGGCGCCATGCTCTATCCGACCGGCAAGAAGCAGGGCGGCTTCTGGGAAGTCGAGGACGAGCTGGGCAGCAAGGGCTGGGTCAGCGAGGTCGCGCTCGCGGTCGCGCGCTGACCGGGCGGGCCTACCCCTCCCAGACCATCGCCTCGATCTTGTTGCCGTCCGGGTCGCGCGCGAAGGCGCCGTAATATTCGGCGCCATAATGCGGCCGGGGGCCGGGGGCGCCGTCGTCGCTGCCGCCGGCTGCCAGCGCGGCGGCGTGGAAGGCCGTGACCTGCCCGCGATCGGCGGCGAGAAAGGCGAAATGCGCGCCATTGCCCGCCACGGGGGGCTGGCCATCGTGCGGCCGGCCGATCCAGAATTCCGGGAACTGCCGGCCATAGGCGATGCCAAAGGCTTCATCGACGATCCGCCGCGCACCCAGCGTGGCCAGCACCGCGTCATAGAAGCGGCTGGCCCGGTCCAGGTCGGCAACACCGACCGAGACATGGCTCATCAGGCTGGGAGTATCCATCGCGATCGCCTTTCGTCAGCCACCCGCTTCGGTGAACACATATTCGTGCTGGGCGTCGCGCATTGTCAACGTGCGCTTGCCACCGCTGCCGCCGACGACGAAATCGAGCCCGGTCAGCCCCGGTGTCACGGTCAGGAAGCTGATTGTCCTGTCGGTGTTGACGTGCGTCAGCATCTCGCTGTGCCAGGCGGTGAAGGCGAAATCGACCTTGTCGCCGCGCCGGGTGACGGTCAGCGGCCCCAGTTCGGGATTGCTGTACCGGACGGCGAGCGCCGCGGTCGCCGCCGGGTCGGCCGGCTGCGTCACCCGGCCGCGGAACTCTGCGACTTCGGCCCGGGTGCGCGTCGCGGCGGCGGCCACATCGGCGACCGCTTCGGGCTTGCCGTCATACAGAATCTCGACCAGGCGCCGCATCAGCGGCCGGCGCAGCGCATAACCGTCATCGCCATTGGTCAGGATGACGGCACCGACACCGGCCTGCGGCAGCCACATCATGTCGCTGTGAAAGCCCAGAAGGTCACCGCCATGGTGGATGATCGGCACGCCCCAGGCCATGTCCTCTTCCAGCCCCATACCGTACCAGCGGTCCTGCCCGGTCGGCACGCCGCGCGCGCGCCGCTCGAACAGGTTCTTTTGTGACACGAGTTGCTTGCCGTCGGGCAGCTTGCCGCCGGCCAGCTCCAGCCCGACATAACGGATCATGTCATGCGCCGACGACCAGGCGCCGCCCGCCGGGCGGAACGGCGCGATGGTGCGGTTGACGTCCGCGCCGGCGACGCTGACGACGGCCTTGCCGTCGAGATCGACAGCGTGCGGGCTGGCATGGTTGCCGGCGAGCGCACGGTCGAACGCCATCGTCGAATCGGTCATGCCGACCGGCGCCCAGATATGCTCGCCCACGGCCTTGTCGAAGCCGGCGCCGACTTCCATGCCGGGATAGAACAGGTTCGCCGCGACATAGCCCGCCGCCGACGCCATCAGATTGTTGTACTGGAACGCCTCGCCGAACCTGCTCGTCGGCTGGGTCGCCGCCAGCTGCCGGAAGGTGTCGCTCGCCGGCGTCTGGGCGGTGGTGGCGAACAGCCATTCCATGTCCTTGCGCGGCAGGCCGGTGCAGGCGCACACAAGATGACGAATCTGCGTCGCCGCCGTCGTCGCATCATCGCCGAGGCGAAAGGCGGGGTAAACCTTGGTGACCGGCGTGTCCCAGGTCAATTTGCCGGCGTCGGCGAGTTCGGCGAGCAGCATCGTCGCCATCGACTTGGTGTTCGAAGCGATCATGAAATTGGTGTGTTCGTCGACCGGCTGCCGGGTCGCCAGCGACCGCACGCCGAGCCCGCCTTCCCAGACCACCTTGCCATTTTCGATGAAGGCCAGCCCGACGCCCGGCACGTCGAGCGCCGCCATGCCGTCGCGCACAAAGGCCTTCAACGCCTCGACCCGCTCCGGTGTCAGCGGCAGCGCCGTCCTGCCGGCAAAACTCTCCCTTGTGTAACCGGCCGGGCGCAGGCTCTGGCTGACCAGGCCCAGCGCCGCGCCGCGCTTTTCCCCCGTCGCCTCGGCGCCATCGAACAACAGCACCGTCCAGCTGCTGCCGTGGCGCAGTGCGACCGCCTGGACCGCACGCCGGGCGTTGGGCGGCGTGTCGTAACCGAACACGGCGCGCGCATCCCAGCCATCCTTCGCCGGGCGCGCCGTTTCCAGCCGCACCGGCGGCATCGCATGGCCGGGCCATTGCCCCCACGCCGCCTTGGCCGCCGCCGCGGCATCGGCCGCCGCGCCGACCTCGACGATCGCGACGCGCGTATCCGCCTCGGGGGCCTGGATTTCGGTCACCGCGCCCTTGTCGACGCGATCGAACCCGGTCGGCTGGATGAAGGCGGTTCCGGCCGCTGTCTTGCCGGCGGTATCTGCCGCGACCGGCGCCGCCAGTGCCGCCGCTGGAGTCAGGGCCGATGCCGTCATCATGGCTGTGCAGGCCGTGGCAAACAGGATGCGCATCGTCAGTCCCCCGGAATCCCCGGTTAATTTTATCGTCATTCCGGTGCCGTTCGCAACCGGACAACCTTATCCGCGCATCCGCTCCACGGAGACGACCGCCTTCACCTGTCGCAGCGCGCCGATGATGGCGGTCAGATGTTTCAGGTCCTCGACTTCGATATCGACGACATCGGTGTGAAATTCGCGGTCGCGATGCTTGAGCGACAGGTTGACGATATTGGCATGGTGGGCCGCCAGCGACGCCGCCAGCGATGCCAAAGACCCCGGCTGGTTGTGGACGACGATCGCCAGCCGCGCCGTGGCGCCATCGCTTTCCGGACCCCAGGACACTTCCACCCATTCACCCGCTTCGTCGGCAAGGCTGGCGCAATCGATGGTGTGGATCATGATCGGCTGGTCGGGATGGCGGATGCCGACGATCCGGTCCCCCGGCACCGGATGGCAGGCGCCGAGCTCGAACGCCACGCCGGCCGTCATGCCGCTGATCACCACCGCCGCCGGGCCCGGCTTGCCGCGCATGCGCCGCGGCTTCTTGCCCGCCGTCGATCCCGGCACCAGGGCTTCCGACACCTGTGCGTCGGTCAACTGGTTGCGCGCCATGGCAAGTTCCAGCGCCGCGCGGTCGGCCAGCTTCAACCGCCCGAGCGCCGGCCCCATCATGTCGTCGCCGAGCCCGATGCCGAGCCGCAATGCCAGCGATTCGAGTAGCTTGCTGCCCATTGCCTGGCTTTCCTGCAACGCCTTTTGCCGCACATGGCGGCGGATCGCGGCGCGGGCCTTGGCCGACACGACAAAACCTTCCCATGCCGGGTCGGGCGCCTTGATCTTCGATCGCATGATCTCGACCTGGTCGCCATTCGCCAGCTTTGTCCGCAGCGGCACGATGCGGCCGTTGACCTTGGCGCCGATGCAGCTGTCACCCAGATCCGAATGGACCGCATAGGCGAAATCCACCGGCGTCGAATTGCGCGGCAGCTGGTGGAGTGCGCCCTTCGGCGTGAATGCGAACACCTGGTCCTGGAACATCGCCAGCCGGGCATTTTCCAGCAGCTCCTCGGGGCTGGCGGCGTCGTGGAGCACTTCGAGAAGGTCGTCGAGCCAGGGATAGGCCTCGCGCGCCTTGGCACCGTCGCCGCCCTGCTTGTAGGCCCAGTGCGCCGCCAGGCCGAATTCGGCCTCCTCGTGCATCAGCCGCGTGCGGATCTGCACCTCGATGCGCGAATTCTCGCTGTGCAGCACGGTGGTGTGGATCGACTTGTAGCCGTTGCGCTTGGGCGTCGAGATGAAGTCCTTGAACCGGCCCGGCACCATCGGCCAGCGCGTGTGCACCGTCCCCAGCGCCCGGTAGCAGTCGGCGGTGTCGGCGACGATGACCCGGAAGGCCATGACGTCCGACAGGGTTTCGAACGCGGCGCCGCGCCCCTGCATCTTGCGCCAGATCGAGAACGGCCGTTTTTCGCGCCCCGTCACCTCGGCATCGATGCCCTTTTGCGCCAGCAGCAGCTTCATCCCCGATGCGATGCGCGCCACCGTGTCACCGCCGCCTTCGCGCAGCTTGGCGAGCCGTGCCGCGATCGTGGCATGGGCGTCGGGCTCCAGTTGCCGGAACGCCAGCTCCTGCAGTTCGTCCATGAAGCCGTACATGCCGATGCGCTCGGCCAGCGGCGCATAGATGTCCATGGTCTCGCGGGCGATGCGGCGGCGCTTGTCCTCCGACTTGATGAAGTGCAGCGTCCGCATGTTGTGCAGCCGGTCGGCGAGCTTGACCAGCAGGACGCGGATGTCGTTCGACATGGCGAGCAGGAACTTGCGCAGGTTTTCGGCCTGGCGTTCGCTGTCGGTCTGCGCCTCGATCTTCGACAATTTGGTGACGCCGTCGACCAGCCGCCCGACATTGGTCCCGAACAGGGCGATGATCTGTTCCTGGGTGGCGACGGTATCCTCGATGGTGTCGTGCAGGATGCCGGTGGCGATCGTTTCGGCATCGAGCTTCAATTCGGTCAGGATGCCGGCGACTTCGATCGGATGGCTGAAATAGGGGTCGCCACTGGCCCGCAATTGGCTGCCATGCGCCTTCATCGAAAACACATAGGCGCGGTTCAGCAGATCCTCGTCCGCATCGGGATCATAGGCCTTGACGCGTTCGACGAGTTCATACTGGCGGAGCATGGCACGAGTGTGGTGTGCGGGGCGCACACACGCAACCACTTAACCTCGACCCGCCGGATAGAGATTGCGAGACGCGCGACGCGCGGCCCGGGGTTGGAGAGAAAGAAAGCAAGGGAGGAAGGCAGCAAGGAAGGCGGGGCGTGGGCAAAGCCCACGCGTCGGGCGGGTTCGTTCCGCGAGTCGGAACGCCCCGCCGGCCGGAATAAACGCGAGTCGGCGAATAGCTTCGCTATTCGCTGCCGCGTTTATTCGTAATCCGGCCCGAGATTCTGGTTCCGCGGCGGCTGCGCGGCGGTGATCCGCAACGCCTCGGCCGATGCCGACAGCGACCCGATCGCATCGGGTGTATCGTCCTCATTCTCGACCACACGCCGCATCGAAGCGATCAGCGCTTCCTTCAGGTCGGCGGGCTTGATTTCTTCCTCGGCGATCTCGCGCAGCGCGACGACGGGGTTCTTGTCACGGTCGCGGTCGACGGTGATTTCGGCGCCCGACGAAATGGCGCGGGCGCGGGTGGCGGCGAACAGCACCAGGTCGAACCGGTTGGGGATCTTGTCGACGCAATCTTCGACGGTAACGCGTGCCATGGGGCAGAACTTTCCGATTTCGGGAAGCGCGGCAATTGTGGCAAACCCCGCCAAAAGTCAAGCAAACACTTGACCCAGGCCCGTCCTTCGTCTAATCGCCGCCGCTTCGCAATTGGCCCTGCACCCCCGGTGAAGCAGGCGCCGCGGCCGCTTTCAAGGGCGGTCGGTGCGAGGCCGGGGTTTCAGCCCGAATGGTCGGGCCTGCAAATGAAAGCAAGACATGTCGAAGCGCCAGAACAGCAAGTACAAGCTCGATCGCCGCATGGGCGAGAACATCTGGGGTCGCCCCAAGTCGCCGGTCAACAAGCGTGAATACGGCCCCGGCCAGCACGGCCAGCGCCGCAAGAGCAAGGTGTCGGACTACGGCATCCAGCTCAAGGCCAAGCAGAAGCTCAAGGGCTATTACGGCGACGTCACCGAAAAGCAGTTCCGCGCCACCTATGCCGCCGCGGTGCAGATGAAGGGCGATACCTCGCAGAACCTCATCGGCCTGCTTGAACAGCGTCTCGACATGGTCGTCTATCGCGCCAAGTTCGCGCCGACGATCTTCGCGGCCCGCCAGATCGTCAACCATGGCCATATCATCGTCAACGGCAAGCGCTGCAACATCGCTTCGGCGCGGATCAAGCCCGGCGACACCGTCGAACTCGGCGCCAAGGCCAAGGACATGGCACTGGTCATCGAAGCCCAGGGCCTGACCGAGCGCGAAGTGCCCGAATATGTCACCATCGAAGGCCCCAAGGCCACCTATGTCCGCGTCCCGACGCTCGACGAAGTGCCCTATCCGGTGAAGATGGAACCCAACCTGGTCGTCGAATTTTACAGCCGATAAGGCGGCGCGTGCGCAGCATCTGCTGCGCACCGACTCGCCAGAGGCCGGACGGCGAGACGGCGGGGTTTCCCCGCCGGACTCGTCCGACCCCGGATCAAGTCCGGGGCAGGCTGCCCGGGCTTTGCCCGGGTATTTTTTTGTTCCACGCAGGCCTCTTTTTGGCCCCCTGCCGGCAGCGCCTAAAAGATCCCGCCGCCCAGCATCAGCCGCAGCACGCCGATCACGATCACCACGATGTTGAGATTCCGCCCGGCATTGCTGCTCGACATCGCGCCCAGCGCCAGGCCGACGGCGGCCACCGGGATGATGCCCCAGTTGGCCCAGCCCAGCAGCGGCAGAAAGGCCGGCACCAGCAGCAGGAGCGCGCCGAGGCCGATGATGATCGAGAGGATGTTGAGCATGGCCGCGCATATGGGGCCGAAACGTCGCGCGACAAGTGGCACCGCTTGCCCCCCATTCGAATCACGCTTAACGTGAACGTAAACCACTATCGCATCTGGGGAGAGCGTTCATGGACCTGAGTTTCTCGGCTGAGGATATCGCCTTTCGCGACGAAGTCCGCGCCTTCATCAAGGACAGCTATCCGCCGCACCTTAACGGCAAGATCGAGGAGGGCGAGGAGCTTTCCAAGGAAGATTTTCTCAGCTGGCACAAGGTCCTTGCCCAGAAGGGCTGGATCGCGCCGGCCTGGCCCGTCCAGTACGGCGGCACCGGCTGGACGAGCGTCCAGCGCTACATCTGGTCGGAGGAAACGGCGCGCGCCGACGCCATCCGCCTGATGCCCTTCGGCCTGTCGATGGTCGGTCCGGTCATCTACACCTTCGGCACCCAGGAACAGAAGGACCGCTTCCTCCCCGGCATCCTGTCGGGCGATGTCTGGTGGTGCCAGGGCTATTCGGAGCCGGGCGCCGGGTCGGACCTCGCCAACCTGCGCACCAAGGCGGAGCGCTTCACCGGCGACGACGGCAAGGAATATTACCGCGTCAACGGCCAGAAGACCTGGACGACGATGGCGCAGCACGCCGACTGGGGCTTCTTCCTCGTGCGCACCAACCCCACGGCCAAGGCGCAGGAGGGCATTTCCTTCCTGCTCATCGACATGAAATCGCCCGGCATCACCGTGCGCCCGATCATCACCCTGGGCGGCGAGCATGAGGTCAACGAGGTCTGGCTGGAGGATGTCATCGTCCCGGTTGACCAGCGCATCTATGAGGAGAACAAGGGCTGGACCTGCGCCAAGTTCCTGCTCGCCCATGAACGCACCGGCATCGCCGGCGTCGCCGCCTCCAAGCGCGGGGTCGAGCGGATCAAGACCATCGCCCGTTCCGAACTCGACGAAGGCGAGCAGCTGATCCAGAACCCGTTCTTCAAGCGCAAGATCGCCGAGCTGGAGGTCGACCTGTCGGCGCTGGAATTCACCGAGCTGCGCACGCTGGCTGGCGAATCGTCGGGCAAGGGCCCGGGGCCCGAATCGTCGCTGCTCAAGATCAAGGGCACCGAGATCCAGCAGCGCATCACCGAACTGGCGCTGGAAGCCGCGGGCCATTACGGCGCTCCCTATTTCCGCGGCTTCGGCGAAGGCGACAACGAGCACCCGATCGGCCCCGATTATACCCACCGGACCGCGCCGACCTATTTCAACATGCGCAAGACCAGCATCTATGGCGGGTCGAACGAGATCCAGCGGAACATCATCGCGAAGATGGTGCTGGGGCTTTAAATTCGGACTGCGACACGCGGCCGGCGTGGGGTGCGACACCCCCCGCCGGCATTGTGCTTTGTACATATGGCGCTCACCAGAAGCGCCGGGGAGACGCACCATGGATTTCAACACCACCGACGAACAGACGATGCTGCGCGACACGGTCGCGCGCTACCTCGCCGACACCTACAGCTTCGATAACCGCATGAAGACCGTGCATGGTGATGTCGCCGGCGGTGCCGGCTGGAACCCTGCCGTCTGGAAGGCCTTTGCCGAGGAACTCGGCATCCTCGGCGCGCCCTTTGCCGAAGCGCATGGCGGTCTTGGCGGCGGCGCTGTCGAAAACATGATCGTCATGGAGGAGATCGGCCGCGCGCTGGTGATCGAACCCTATCTGCCGACCGTCGTCATCGCCGGTGGCGCGCTGAAGGCGACCGGCGGCGACCTGGCCGACGCCGTTATCCCCGAGATCATTGCCGGCACCGCCGTCATCGCCTTTGCCTATGCCGAACCCCAGGGCCGCTACAATCTCGCCGACCTGCGCACGACGGCGAAAAAGGACGGCGCCGGCTATCTGCTGAGCGGCCACAAATCGGTGGTCTATTCGGCGCCCTATGCGACGCACCTGCTCGTCACCGCCCGCACCGGCGGCGACCAGCGCGACCAGGACGGCGTCTCGCTGTTCCTCATCCCCGCCGACGCCAAGGGCGTCTCGCGCCGCGACTATCCCACGGTCGATGGCTCAGCCGCTTCGGAGGTCTATTTCGAAAATGTCGCGGTGGGCGCCGAACAGCGGATCGGCGGCGAAGGCACGGCGCTGCCGCTCGTCGAACAGATCGTCGATGAGGCCACCGCGGCCATTTGCGCCGAAGCGTGCGGCGTCACCCGCGTGTTGCACGCCACCACGCTCGACTATGCCAAGCAGCGCAAGCAGTTCGGCAAGGCCATCGGCGATTTCCAGGTCATCCAGCATCGGCTGGTCGACATGTTCATGGAAGTCGAACAGGCGGTCTCCATCACGCTGATGGCAACGCTGAAGCTCGACACCGCCGAGCGCGCCGCCGCCGTGTCCGCCGCCAAGTCGAAGGTCGGCAAGGCGTGCAAGTTCGTCGGCCAGAACGCCGTCCAGATCCACGGCGGCATCGGCATTTCGAACGAACTCGCCGTCGGCCATTATTTCAAGCGTTCGACGATGATCGAAGGGCAGTTCGGCTCGGTCGACCATCATCTGCGCCGCTATGAACGCATCACCATCGGCTGAGGTCGCCGCACTCGACTGAGTGCGGCGATCGATTTCCTTCGCGCGTCTGACGAAATTAACTCGTTTCTGCCACTATCCGATCGGGCGTAAGCTTCGACCAGTCAGTTGGGAGAGATGTCATGGATGCGCGTACAGACAATTTCGGTGGCGGCTGTCCGGTGGAACGGCCGACCACGGTCCGGTCCCTGCTCGGCCGTACCAACAAGGATTGGTGGCCGGAGGCGCTGCCGCTCGATGTCCTCAACCAGGCCGGCCTGTCGGCCGATCCGATGGGCGATGACTTCGACTATGCCGCCGCCTTCAACGCCCTCGATTATGCTGCGCTGAAGGCCGACCTGACGGCGCTGATGACCGACAGCCAGCCCTGGTGGCCAGCCGATTACGGCAATTACGGCGGCCTGTTCATCCGAATGGCGTGGCACGCTGCCGGCACCTATCGCACCGCCGATGGTCGCGGCGGCGCCAACAGCGGGCAGCAGCGTTTTGCGCCGCTCAATTCCTGGCCCGACAACGGCAACCTCGACAAGGCGCGCCGCCTGCTGTGGCCGATCAAGCGCAAATATGGCCAGAACATCAGCTGGGCCGATCTGTTCATCCTGGCCGGCAATGTCGCGATCGAATCGATGGGCGGGCCCATCTTCGGCTTCGGCGGTGGCCGCCGCGATGTGTTCGAGCCCGAGCGCGACATCTATTGGGGGTCGGAGGAGCAGTTCGTCGGCCATGCCGACAACAAGACGCGGATCATCCCCGAAGAGCAGCTCGAGCTCGAAAATCCGTTGGCGGCGATCCAGATGGGGCTGATCTACGTCAACCCCGAAGGCCCCGGCGGCGTCCCCGATGCCCTGCAGTCCGCGCGCGACATCAAGGTGACGTTCGAGCGGATGGCGATGAACCATGAGGAGACGGTGGCACTGACGGCGGGCGGCCACACCTTCGGCAAGGCGCACGGCGCCGGCGACCCGAGCCTTGTCGATGCAGCACCCGAAGGCGCCAATATCGCCTTGCAGGGGCTTGGCTGGGCCAGCGCGCACGAAAGCGGTTTCGGCGAGCACACGATCACCAGCGGCATCGAAGGGTCCTGGGTCAACACGCCCACCGAATGGTCGGAGAATTATTTCCGCCTGCTGCTCGACTATGATTACGAACTGGTGTGCAGCCCGGCCGGCGCGCACCAGTGGCAGCCGATCGACCAGCGCGAGGAGGACATGGCACCGGCGGCGCATGACGCGTCGAAGCGGGTGCCGACGATGATGACGACCGCCGACATGGCGTTGAAGGTCGATCCGGAATTCCGCGTCATTTCCGAAAAGTTCCGCCACGATCATGAAGCCTTCAAGGACGCCTTTGCCCGCGCCTGGTTCAAGCTGACCCACCGCGACATGGGGCCCAAGGTCCGCTATCTGGGGCCCGAAGTGCCGGCAGAAGACCTGATCTGGCAGGATCCGGTCCCGCTCGGCACGCTGCCGTCCGACACCGATGTGGCGGCGTTCAAGGCGAAGATCCTGGACTCGGGCCTTGGCATCGGCGCGCTGGTCAAGACGGCCTGGGCCTCGGCATCGAGCTATCGGCGCAGCGATCATCGGGGCGGCGCCAATGGCGCACGTCTCCGGCTCGATCCCCAGCGGAACTGGACCGTCAATGAACCCGCCGAGCTGGCGGTAGTCCTCGACCGGATCGAGGCGCTGCGCGGCAGTCTGTCGGTGGCGGACGCCATCGTGCTGGCAGGCACCGCCGCTGTCGAAAAGGCCGCGCGCGACGCCGGTTTCGACATCGAGGTGCCGTTCACCGGCGGTCGCGGCGACGCGGTGCAGGATTGGACCGACGCTGACAGCTTTGCCGTGATGGAGCCACTGGCCGATGGCTTTCGCAACTATCTCAAGACCCGCCATTCGGTGAAGACCGAGGAGTTGCTGCTCGATCGTGCCTCGCTGCTCGGGCTGTCGGCGCCGGAGATGACGGTGCTGATCGGCGGCCTGCGCGTGCTCGGCGCCAATTACAAGGATGCGCCCGAAGGCGTGTTCACCGATCGCAAGGGCCAGCTGACCAACGATTTCTTCGTCAACCTGCTCGACAACGGCACCTTCTGGAAGGTGGTCGACGAAAGCGCCGACGAGGAATTCATCGGCTATGACCGCGGCGGCCGACACGAGAAATGGCGGGCAACGCGGACCGATCTGATTTTCGGTTCGAACAGCCAGCTGCGCGCGATCGCCGAAGTCTATGCCGAAAAGGGCCATGAGGAGAAGTTCGTCCGCGACTTCGTCAAGGCCTGGACCAAGGTGATGAATGCCGACCGGTTCGACCGGCCGCAGAACCCCGACAGCGTCGAGCCCATCGGCATCGCCGAACCGGCTGCGACGGACTAGGGCAAGCCCGGCACCTGGCCGCGACCCGATCGCGTCGACCGCGCCCGTTCAAGAGGCGCGGCGACCCGATCGGCCTTGGAGGAGAGTCCCATGCTCAAAAGCGAGGTGAATGCGCTCGACCCGCGCCGGCCGCACTGGGTGCTTGCCGTCGAAGCGCCGGGCCGCAACTGGTGCGCGGCCCCCGGCTGCCGTGCCCATGCCCGGTTTCTGGTCGACGAAATCAGCAAGGCACCATCCCGGTCGCGCTTCGCGGTCTTCGGAAGCCGCGCCGAATGCCTGACATGGGTGATGGCGCACCGGCTTGAACTCAATGCGCATATGCCGGGCGCGCGGATGCGCCCGGTGCCGTTGGCGGACTGGCTGCTGGGGCTCGGCTGACCCGCAACGTCGCTGGAGCGGTTTTCGATCAATTTGGGTCGACGGCAGGGTGGTGATTTTGGTTTGGGGCAGGGAGCGAGGTGCGGCGCGATGCAGCGCATCGCAAGCGAAGAACGACGCCGCCCCGGACCAAAAGCGCCCCGCCGCGTCAGCGGTCGCCCGCAGGGCGATGACGGTGATCCAAATTGATCGAAAGCCGCTCTAGAGTGCGATCACCGACAGCTGCCGGCCATAGTCGGGCTCTCCCGCATGGGTCGTGCGGCGATAGCTGAACCAGCGGTCCGCGTCGGCATAGGTGTCGATCCCCAGCGCGGTGACATGCCGGACCCCGGCGTCGGCCAACCGCATCGCCACGAACCCTTCCAGGTCGAACTGGAACCGGTCCCCCCGGCCGCGGCTGAAGAACGCCTCATGCGCCAGCGCTTCGCCGAGAAATCGTTCGCGAAAGCCCGCATCGACCTCATAGCTTGCCCGCGCGATGCACGGCCCGATCGCGGCGCGGATATGGTCGCGGCGGGCGCCGAGCATCTCCATCGCCGTCACCGTCGACCCGGCGATGTCTCCCAATGCCCCTTTCCACCCCGAATGCGCGGCGCCGATCACCCCGGCCTGGGCATCGGCGAGCAGGATCGGTGCGCAATCCGCCGTCAATATTCCCAGCGCCAGCCCCGGCGTCGCTGTCACCATCGCATCGGCCTGCGGGCGTTCGGCATCCGCCACGGTTCCGGTCACCGCGACCACCAGCACGCTGTGCACCTGGTGCAACGTCACAAGCGCCGCGGCCGGTGCCACCGCTGCCACGGCACGCCGCCGGTTCTCCCGCACCGATGCCGGGTCGTCGGAGGACCCCAGTCCGACATTCAGGCTGGCAAAGATGCCGCCGGACACCCCGCCCTGCCGCCCCAGGAACCCATGGGGGACTCCCAGGCCCGGAGCGGTGACGAACGGCGCGTCTACAAGTCCCGTCGGCACAATATGTCCTCATCCGCCTGGTTGCCCACCATGAACCGATAGGGCGTCACTTCGACAAAATCGTGACGCGCATAGAAGCGTCGCGCCCGCGGATTGCCGGTAAAGACCGACAGCCACAGCTGCCGCGCGCCGCGTCCGCGCGCCGTGTCGATTGCCCAGCGCGTCAGCACATCGGCGATGCCGACCCCTTGCCAGGGCTTGAAGATGTACAGCTGGCGGACCTCGATTGCCCCCGTGTCATCGGTCGGCGCCGGCAGTTGCAACCCGCCGATCTTGCAGAACCCCACCGGAATGCCCGCCGCCAGCGCGAACCGCACCGCGATATCGGGGTCGGCCAGCTCGGCCTCATAGGCGGCATCGCTGCCCTGCGCGAGGAACGCCGCGAGATCCTCCAGCGCATAGAGCGCGCCGAAGGTTTCGATGAAGGTCGCCCGGGCAATTCCGCCCAGCACCGCACCGTCGCCGGGCATGCCGTCGCGATAGTCGATCATGGTTCGAACCCCGCAGGCACCGGCCAGCCGGGCGCCGTCATTGCCATCACCTTGAAAAGATTGCCCATCTGCGCCGGCGCTGTCAGCCGCACCAGCGCCGCCGCCACCTGCGCCGCGACCGCTGGCGGGGCACCGGCCTGCAACTGCCGCGCCCGCGCCTCGATGCCCAGCCGCGCCAGCCACACGCCTTGCGCCACCGGCCCCCACCCACGCAGCCCGGCCGCCGCGCCAAGCGCGGTGAAATCGACATGCGCCGTCAGGTCGCTTTCGCCGGGAGCCGCGAACGGGTCGGCCACGGCATGATGGCGCAACGCCTGCAGGCTGTCGTGCGCGACGGCATCGGCATAGCCATAGTCGATGACCAGCATGGCGCCGCCCTGCCGGCGCAGCCGCGCGCCCAGTTCGGCCGCAACGGCGGCGCCGGCTTCGCCATGTTCGCCCGGCGTCCCCAGTGCGCTGGGAATGGTCACGGGTTCGAACGTCGTGCCTGCCACATGGCCCACCGCGCGTTCCGCGCCCGTGGCGGTGCACTGCCGGATCGGCAGCGCATCGAAGAATTCGTTGGCGATGACGATCAACGGCCGGTCGTCGGGCAGATCCTCGACCCGGTCGAACCATTCGCCCGCCAGCTGCCGCTGCTGCGTCTGGCGGAGCACCGGGCTGGTTTCCACCAGCGCCAGCGGCACCGCGGCGCCGAACCCCGGAAGCCGCGCCAGCACCCGCTGCGCATCGGCCATCAGTGTGCCGCGCCCCGGCCCCAGTTCCACCAGCCGCGCCGGTGGCCGGCCGGCACGCGCCCACAGGTCGCCGATCCAGCCGCCGATGATCTCCCCGAACATCTGGCTGATTTCCGGCGCCGTGACGAAGTCGCCGCTTGCGCCCAGGGGATCACGGCCGGCGTAATAGGCCGCATTGCACGCTGCCATCCAGGCATCGAGCCGCATCGGTCCTTCGGCAGCGATGCGCGCCGCCAGACGTTGCGCGAGCGCCATCAGGCCGCAGCAGGCAGCCGCGGACGCCGCAGTGCGTAAAGGATCAGCAGCACACCCGCCAGGATCATCGGCAAGGTCAGCGTCTGCCCCATCGTCAGCCCGGTCGACAGGAAGCCGATCTGCCGGTCGGGCTCGCGATAATTTTCGACGATCACCCGCGAAATGCCATAGGCGACCCCGAACACGCCGGCGAGCAGCCCTGGTCGCAACCGGGCGTTGGTGCCCCAGAACAGCATCGTCATGATCGAGAACAGCACGACGCCTTCGAGTGCGAATTCGAACAGCTGTGACGGATAGCGCGGCTCCGGCCCGGCGCCGGGGAAGATCACCCCCCAGTCGGTCCCCGTCGGCCGCCCCCACAGCTCGCCGTTGACGAAATTCGCCAGCCGCCCCAGCCCCAGCCCGAGCGGCGCCACCGTCGCCACATAATCGAGCGTGCGCAGGCCCGACACCTTGTTGGCGATGCCGAAACCGAGGCAGCCGAGCATGACCCCGGCGATGCCGCCATGCGACGACATTCCGCCATCCCAGAGCTTGAACACCGAAATCGGGTCGGCGAGATATTGGTCGAGATTGTAGAACAGCACATAGCCCAGCCGGCCGCCCAGAATCACCCCGAAGGTCGCCCAGGTGATGAAGCTGTCGAGCTGTTCCGACGTCATCGGCGACCCCGGCCGCGTGATCATCTTCGACAACAGCCACCAGCCGCCAAGGATCGCGAAGATATAGCTGAGACTGTACCAGCGCAGCGCAAACGGCCCATAGCCGCCGATTTCCGGGATGGTGAACACATCCGGCCGTAGCGGAAGCGTCGCAAAGTCCACCGCAACCTGCAGTCCGTCCAACACCAATGCCCGATGCCTTTTGCCAGCTTGCCGCTCACGGCAGCCGCCATCATAAGGTCAGGCACAAAATATGCCAGTGGGGAGACGCCCGGATGACGGATCTTGAAGGCTTTCGCGCCGAGACACGTGCATGGCTGGATGCCAATTGCCCCGCCGAGATGCGCACCCCGATCAAGAGCGACGATGACGTCTGCTGGGGTGGCCGCAAGGCGGAACTGACCGAGGCGCAGCGGTTGTGGCTCGATCGCATGGGCGCGCGCGGCTGGACCGTCCCCGAATGGCCCGCCGAATATGGCGGCGGCGGCCTGTCGAAGGACGAGGCCAAGGTGCTCGCCGACGAGTTGCGCCGCATCAGGGCGCGCAGCCCGCTGGCGTCGTTCGGCATCTGGATGCTCGGGCCGGCGCTGCTCAAATACGGCAACGAGGCCCAGAAGAAGGAACATCTGCCCAGGATCGCGCGCGGCGAGATCCGCTGGTGCCAGGGCTATTCCGAACCCGGCGCCGGGTCGGACCTGGCATCGCTGCGCACCTCGGCGATCCTCGATGGCGATGACTATGTCGTCAATGGCCAGAAGGTCTGGACCAGCTATGCCGACAAGGCGGACTGGATCTTCTGTCTCGTCCGCACCGATCCGACGGTCGCCAAGCATCTCGGCATCAGCTTCCTGCTTTTCGACATGGACAGCCCGGGTGTTTCGACCTCCCCGATCAAGCTGATTTCCGGCGCCTCGCCCTTCTGCCAGACCTTTTTCGACAATGTCCGCGTGCCGAAGCAGAATCTGATGGGCCAGGCCGGCAAGGGCTGGGACATCGCCAAATATCTCCTGACCCACGAACGCGAGATGATCGGCGGCAGCGATTCCACCGGCGGCGGCATGCGCGACGGCGTTTCGCAGATCGCCAAGCGCCAGATCGGCCTCGATGCCGCCATTCTCGCCGACACCGGCCTGCGCACCGACATCGTCCGCCACGAGATCAATGCCTGGGCGTTTGCGCTGACCATGGAGCGGGTCAAGGACGAAGCCAAGGCCGGCCAGGGCGTCGGCGCCCTGTCGTCGATGCTGAAATATTACGGCACCGAGCTCAACAAGGACCGGCTGCAACTGCTGATGAGCATCAACGGCAGCGACGGACTGACCTGGGACGGTGAAGGCGAGCGCGACGGCGACCTGGCGCGCAACTGGCTGCGCACCCGCGCCAATTCGATCGAGGGCGGCACGTCGGAAATCAACCTCAACATCATCGCCAAGCGCGTACTGGAACTGCCGGGGGCATAGCCGACCTTCTGCTCCCCTTCCGGTACGGGAGGGGGTCTTCCGCGCACCGAATTCCGCCACCGGCACGAAACCAACCCCCGACCTCTACCGTGCGGGGAGAAGGAAAAACCAAGATGGCCCTCGTTCTTTCCGACGACCAGAAGATGATCCGCGATTCCGCCGACGGCTTCTTCAAGACCGAAGCCCCGGTCGCCCAGCACCGCCAGCTGCGCGACACCGCCGACGCGACCGGTTTCGACCGCAATGTCTGGGCCAAGATGGCGGACATGGGCTTTGCCGGCGTGCTGGTGCCCGAGGAACATGGCGGCGCCGGCTTCGGCCATGTCGCGGCGGGGCTCATCATGGAAGCGATGGGGCGCAACCTCAGCGCCGCACCGATGCTGTCCACCGGCATCCTCGGCGTCACCGCCTTGAATGCCGCCGGCACGCCGGAACAGCAGGCGAAATATCTGCCGCTGATTGCCCAGGGCCAGCGCCTGCTGGCGCTCGCTGCCGATGAAGCCGCGCGCCACAACCCGGCCCATGTCACCACGACGGCCACCCCGTCGGGCAACGGCTTCAAACTCAATGGCGTCAAGGGCTTCGTTCTCGACGGCCATGTCGCCGACACGCTGATCGTCGCGGCGCGCACCGGCGGCGACGACAAGGACCCCGACGGCATCACGCTGTTCCTCGTCGATGCAAAGGCTGCAGGGGTCGACGTCGAGCGCCGGTCGATGGTCGACAGCCGCAATGCCGCGCGCATCACACTGACGGATGTTCAGGTCGATGGCGCCGATGTTCTGGGCCCGGTCGGCGGCGGCTTCGCCATTCTCGAAACCGTGCTCGACGCCGGCCGCGCCTGCCTTGCCGCCGAAATGCTCGGCGTTTCGAGCGAGAGCTTCGACCGGACGATCGACTATCTCAAGCAGCGCGACCAGTTCGGCGTCAAGATCGGCAGCTTCCAGGCGCTGCAGCACCGCGCCGCGCATCTGTTCTGCGAAGTCGAGCTGGCCCGCTCGGCGACCTTGCGCGCCCTGACGGCGCTCGACGCGCGGGATGAGCGCGCCACGATGTTCGCCAGCCTTGCCAAGGCAAAATCGGGCGAAGTTGCCAAGCTCGCCACCAACGAAGGCGTCCAGATGCACGGCGGCATCGGCATGACCGATGATTTCGATATCGGCTTCTACATGAAGCGCGCCCGCGCGGCGCAGGAGACGTTCGGCGACATTGCCTTCCACGGCGACCGGCTGGCGCGCCTGATGGGCTATTGACCCCGTCCCGCCGGGAACCCTGTTGCAAATGGCGCCACGCCTGCCATTGAACAATCAACGACGAAGCGGGCCAACCGCTCTCACCAGACTGTTCGGGGAGACACAATGAAGTCCGCGCTCGATTCCGCCCTCGACGCCGTCATCGGCGGCATTATCGCCGAAGGCGGTCCGCTCGGCGTGGGTACCGCCACCGTCCGCGGCGCGACCTTGCCCGCCTTCACCGCGGCACCGCCGTCGTTGCGCGAATTTCTCGCTTTCTTCTTCGCCACCAACGGCCCCAAGGAATTCCTGGTCTTCGGCGACGAACGGCTGACCTTTGCGCAGGTCCATGCGCGCGGTGTCGAATTCGCCGCGATGCTGCAGCACCGCCACGGCGTCGCCAAGGGGGACCGCGTCGCCATCGCGATGCGCAACTATCCCGAATGGATCATCGCCTTCGTCGGCATCACCCAGCTCGGCGCCATCGCCATCCCGATGAACGCCTGGTGGACCGCCGAGGAGCTCGATTACGGGCTCAAGGATTCGGGCGCTCGCCTGGCGATCGCCGATGAGGAGCGCGCCCGCCGCCTCGCCACCTTGTCGTGCACGGCCACGGTGCTGACCGTGCGCACCTCGTCCGAAGTCGCCGCCAGCCTGGGCTTTGCCCGCACCGAGGACGAGATCGCCGACGCCCCGAAAACCCTGTGGTTCGTGGCCGACATCGCTCCCGAGGACGATGCCACGATCATGTACACATCGGGCTCCACGGGCAGTCCCAAGGGTGCCGTGTCCACCCATCGCGCGATCGTTTCGGGCGCCATGAACTATCTTGTCGCCGGACTGGCGCTCCTCGCCCTGTCGCAGCAGTCGGGCGTCACCCCGCCCGAACAACAGGTGATGCTGCTCAACGTCCCGCTGTTTCACATCACCGGATCGGTGCCGGTCATGCTCGTGTCGATCGCCATCGGCCGCAAGATGGTCATCATGCACAAATGGGATGCCGGGGAGGCGCTGCGCCTCATCGAGAAGGAACGCGCGACCTATTTCGTCGGCGTGCCGACCATGTCGCTGGAACTGATGCAGCACCCCGACCACGCCAAATACGACCTGTCGTCGCTTGTCGACATCGCGTCGGGCGGCGCCCCGCGCCCGCCGGAACATGTCGATCGCCTGTCGAAGACCTTTGTCGGATCCAACCCGGTCCAGGGCTATGGCCTGACGGAGACCAATGGCGTCGGGGCCGGCAATTTCCGCGACAATTACCGCGCCAAGCCGGCTTCGACCGGGCGCGCCGCGGCGCCGCTCGTCGAGCTGCGCATCGATGATGGCGACGGCCCGGTCGGCGCCGGCCTGCCCGCCGGCACGCCGGGCGAAGTCTGCATCCGATCGGTCGCCAATTGTCGGGGCTATTGGAACAAGCCCGAGGCGACGCTGGCGGCGTTCCCCGGCGATGGCTGGTTCCGCTCGGGCGACATCGGCTATCTCGACGAGGACGGTTATTTGTTCATCGTCGATCGCAAGAAGGACATCATCATCCGCGGCGGCGAGAATATCAGCTGCCAGGAAGTCGAAGCGGCGATCTACGTCCACCCCGCCGTCGCCGAGGCCAGCGTCTTCGGCTTGCCCGACGAGCGGCTCGGCGAGATTGTCGGGGCGGTCGTCTTCGTGAAGCCCGGCGCCCATCTGGAGCCCGCCGACCTTTACGACTTCATCGCGCGGGACCTGGCCAGCTTCAAATTGCCGGCGCGCATCTGGGTCAGCCCGGAACCGCTGCCCAAGCTCGGATCGGGCAAGATCGACAAAGTGACGCTTCGCAAGCATTATCGCGAGATCCACGCCGACAACCGAGTCGGCGCAGCTTAGGCGCCGACAACCGAGTCGGCGGCGCCGGAAACGGCCAAGGACGGGAGTGACGCCATGTTCACCACCATGCTCGAAGGCACCAGGGACGACTGGGGCCATATCGCCCAGGAACATATGAAGCATCAGGTGTCGGCGGCGCCGGCGCAGATCATGGAATCGCTGCAGCGGCTCGAATCGATCGAAGTCGGTTTCGGCGCCAACCAGTTACAGCACAGCCTGATGACCGCGACCCTGGCCCGCCGCGATGGCGCGACCGACGAGGAAATCGTCGCGGCGCTGTGCCATGACCTCGGCAAGCTGATGAGCATTCCCAACCACGGCGCCATCGCTGCCGAAATCCTCAAGCCCTATGTGTCCGACGATCTGTATCATGCCGTCAAATGGCACCAGGATTTCCAGGGCAGATATTATTACGAATATCTCGGCAAGCCGGGGAACATGCGCGACCGCTTCAAGGACGAGCCCTGGTTCGCGACGGCCGAAAAGCTTGTCGATCGCTGGGACGCGCCGGCCTTCGACCCGGCCTATGACAGCGACAGCCTTGCCAGCTTCGAACCCGAAGTGACGCGGGTGTTTTCGCGCCCCGTGCGCGCCTATTGAGCCCCATGCGCGCCTATTGATGGGCCGTTGATCCCGCCTGCGGAACATTTGGCCGCATGCTGCGTTCTGCCACCAACGCGCGCCGCTGGGGCGCCGCGCTCGTTGGGAGCAAAACCATGTCGCTTATCAATCTGCTGATCGTTCTCGTCGTCGTCGGTGTGATCCTGTGGCTCGTCAACACCTACATCCCGATGGACGGCAAGATCAAAAGCATCCTCAACGTCATCGTCGTGATCGCAGTCATCATCTGGCTGCTGCAGGCCTTTGGCATCATGGGCGGCAGCATCGCCTAACTCTACGCGGACAGCCGCTTGCGGATCGCTGGCAGCAGCGCCGCAAGCGGCACGTCCACCCGGTCCGGAATATTCACACAGGCCTTGCCACCCTTCAAACCCGGGTCGGTGGCGAGAACCCCGGCAGCGGCATCCTCGCAGCCCAGGTAAACCGAAATATAGGACTTCTGGCTTGCCACGCCGACCCAGCGGTCGCCGCGCCCGAAGACCGGCATCCGCCATTCGATCCGCTCGCTGACATCGGGCACGGCCTGGTGGATCAGCGCTCGCAAGGCTGTGACGCGCTCGCGTCGGGCCGGCGGCAGGGCCTCGAGATAGTCATCGACTGTCATTGCCAGCCTCCTGCCCGACCGGGGTCGCAGTCTACTCGCGCATTTCCTCCGGCATATATTCGTCCGGCGCCCGATCGGCAAATTTGGTCGTCGATTTGTGGAAGGTCAGCGGCACCGTCCCTGTCGAACCATGGCGTTGCTTCGCCACGATGACTTCCGCCAGCCCAAAGATCTTCTCGGCCTTTTCCCGCCATTTCATGTGCTTGTCGGCATCTTCGGGGTCCGGCTGCTTCAGCGAATGGTAATATTCCTCGCGATACACGAACAACACGATATCGGCGTCCTGCTCGATCGTTCCCGACTCGCGCAGATCCGACAGCTGGGGGTGCTTGTCCTCGCGCGCTTCGACAGCGCGACTCAACTGCGACAGCGCCAGCACCGGCACCTGCAGTTCCTTGGCGAGCGTCTTCAGTCCGCGGGTGATCTCCGAAATTTCCTGCACCCGGTTGTCGCTGCTGCCGCGCCCCGACCCCTGCAACAGCTGCAGATAGTCGACCACGATCAGGCCGATGCCATGCTGGCGCTTCATCCGCCGCGCCCGGGTCCGCAGCGCCGCGATGCTCAAGGCCGGCGTGTCGTCGATGAAGAACGGCAGGTCGTTGAGGTCGCCCGCCGCGCGCGCCAACCGGCCGAACTCGTCATGGCTGATCTTGCCCATGCGCAGGCTTTCGGAGTTGACCCCCGATTGCTCGGCCAGCACGCGCGTTGCCAGCTGGTCCGACGACATTTCGAGGCTGAAAAACGCCACCGGTGCGCCGCTGGTCTTTTCCGGGTCGACACCGCGTGCCACGTCCTGGGAAAAGCGCTGTGCGCAGGCAAAGGCGATGTTGGTCGCCAGCGCCGTCTTGCCCATCGCCGGCCGCCCGGCCAGCACGACAAGGTCGGACTTGTGCAACCCGCCGATCTTGGCGTTGAGCGCGTCGAGGCCGGTCGTATAGCCCGACAGATGGCCGCCGGACTTCATCGCCCGATCGGCCATGTCGATCGCCTCGCGCGTCGCCTGGCCGAAGGTCTTGACCGCGCCGGCCACCTCGCCGGCCTCGGCAACCTTGTAGAGCGCCATTTCGGCGGTGGTGATCTGGTCCATCGGTGCGACATCGCCCGACGTGTCCGCCGCACTGGTCGCCATGTCGCGGCCGACGCGAATCAGTTCGCGCAACAGCGCCAGATCATAGATCTGGCTGGCAAAATCGCGCGCGGCCAGCAGGGCGCCGGACTGCATCGTCAGCCCCGCGAGATAGGCCGGGCCGCCCATTTCGATCATCGCCGGATCGGTGTCGAACATCGGCTTCAGCGTCACCGGCGTCGCCGCCATGTTGCGCTCCGACAGCTTCAGGATCGCTGCATAGACGCGCCCGTGCAGCCCTTCGGCAAAATGTTCCGGCCGCAGGCGCGACACGACATCCTCGACAAGCCGGTTGTCGATCATCAACGCCCCCAGCAGGGCCGCCTCGGCCTCCAGGTTCATCGGCAGCGCCGTCACGTCCGGGGCGGCATCAACGATGCGAAGCGGTGTTGGCTGGATCATCGGCATCATGTCGCGCATGCGGCGGCCATGGGCAAGGCGCGGCGGGCAAGATCGCCGGGGACGGATCTGTGGATAGTCTGTTGAGAACACGGCCCCCGGGCAGTGCGCGGGACGCTCCTGCGCCGATGCGCCCGGTTGAACCGGAGGCAGCTGCAGGGGGCGGCTTCAAGAAGCGCCGGCGGGCCCGCTTGCGCCGGGCCCGCCAACCCTGATGGTCTTCAACCCTTGGCGAATTGTTTCGCCGCAAATGCCCAATCGAGATGGCCATCGACGACCGCCTTGACGTGGTCGGGGCGGCGATTCTGGAAATCGAGATAATAGGCGTGTTCCCAGACATCGACCGTCAACAGCGGCCGCTGTCCCGCCGTGAACGGCACTTCGGCGTCGTCGGTGCTGACCGCCTTGACGGTGCCGCCATCGAGAACCAGCCAGCCCCAGCCGGTGCCGAAATGGCCGACGCTGACGTCGATCAGCGCCTGCTTGGCGGCGTCGATGCTGCCGAAGTCGCGCACCAGCGCTTCGGCCAGCGCGCCCGACGGGGCCGGGCTGTCCGGCGTCAGGCAGGTCCAGTAGAAATTGTGATTCCAGCACTGTGCGGCGTTGTTGAAGACCTTCTTCTTCGATGCGTCGCCCGCGGTCGCGAAGATGATCTCTTCCAGCGTCTGGTCGGCGTGCGCCGTACCGTCGATCAGCTTGGCGAGCGTGTCGAAATAGCCCTTGTGATGCTTGCCGTAATGGAAGCTGAGCGTCCGCGCCGAAATCACCGGCTCGAGCGCGGTGTCGGCGAACGGCAGCGGGGGCTGGGTCAGCGGCGACGCGCCGATGTCGGCAGCGGTCAGGCTCTGATGGGCGGTTGCGGTATCGGCCATGGTCGGCTCCTTGCTGAAAATGAGCGGCTGAATCGGGCGGCTGAAAAAGCTGCTGCGGGGATGCGAAACAAACCCGTGGTCGCAGCTTATGGTTCCTCTCCGTCGCCGCGGCAACCGTCCGTCGACGGACGGGTAGGATCAGTCGAATAGCGAGCTGACCGAGCTTTCTTCGCTGGTGCGGCGCATGGCTTCGGCGAGCAGCGGCGCGATCGTGATGTGGCGGATGCGGGTCGCCGACTTGACCGCGGCAACGCTGGCGATCGAATCCGTGACGACCAGCTCCGTCAGTGCCGAACCTTCGACCCGCGCGACGGCGCCGCCCGACAAGACACCATGGGTGACATAGGCGGTGACGCTGACGGCGCCGGCCTCGATCAGGGCAGCGGCAGCGTTGCACAGGGTACCGGCCGAGTCGACGATGTCATCGACGAGCACGCAGACGCGGCCGTCGACATCGCCGATGATGTTCATGACTTCCGATTCGCCGGCGCGTTCGCGGCGCTTGTCGACAATGGCCAGCGGCGCGTTGCCCAGCCGCTTCGCCAGTGCCCGCGCCCGCACCACGCCGCCAACGTCGGGCGACACGACCGTCAGCGACTGTTTGCCCAGCCGGGATTCGATATCGGCTGCCATGACCGGCGCCGCGAACAGGTTGTCGGTGGGGATATCGAAGAAGCCCTGGATCTGCCCGGCATGGAGATCGACCGACAGCACGCGGTCGGCACCGGCAACGGTGATCAGGTTGGCAACCAGCTTGGCGGAAATCGGCGTGCGCGGCCCCGGTTTGCGGTCCTGCCGCGCATAGCCGAAATAGGGGACGACGGCCGTGATGCGGCGGGCGGAGGCGCGGCGCAGCGCATCGATGCAGATCAGCAGTTCCATCAGATTGTCGTTGGCCGGGGCGGCCGTCGGCTGCACGACGAAAACATCCTCGCCGCGGACATTTTCATGCACTTCGACGAAGATTTCCTCGTCGGCGAAGCGCCGGACCGACGCCTTGGTCAGTTTCATGTCGAGGTAATCGGCAATGGCCTGGGCCAGTTCCGGATTGCCGTTGCCTGCGAGTATCTTCATGGCTGGTCGCACCCCTGCATTGAAGCGGGGCAGATAGCCGCCAATGGCGACGCTGTCACGCGGACGTCTTCAGCCGCGCGCGCAGCGTGCCGACCAGTGGCAGGTCCGCCGGCGGCATCGGCAAGCCGGCCAGGGTATCGATCGTGACACGGCGCAGCGGCTGCCCTTCCATCCCGCGCGGCGTGCCCGCCCAGTCGCGGCACAGATACAGCAGCAGGACGAGGTGAAAGCCGGAATAGGCGTGGCTGACGAAGCCGAGCGGGGCCAGCGCCTCGGGCGTCACCGCGATGTCCAGCTCCTCGCGCAGTTCGCGCACCAGCGCCGCCTCGGGTGTCTCGCCAGGCTCGATCTTTCCGCCGGGGAATTCCCAAAGCCCTGCCAGCGCGGCTCCCGGCGCGCGTTGGGTGACGAGGATCTGGTCCTCGGCATCGATGATCGCGGCGGCAACGACCGTGACGACCTTCATCACCCGGCGACGATCAGCTTGACCCTGGACCCGGGGACCAGCCGCGTCGCGGCAGTGATGCCGTTGAGGATGGTGAAGCGCGCCATCCGGTCATCATCATAGGCCATGCGGGCGGCCAGCGACGCCACCGTGTCGCCCGCCGCGACGCGGACGACCTTGACGCGCCTGCCGCGCGTGGCCGCGGCGTCGGCCGGGCCGAGACGACGCACCGATTCGATCAGCGGCGCAAACACCGGCAGGCCATTGGCCGGCGCCAGCATGACGATATGGTAGAAGCTGTCCGCACCGAACTGATAGGCGATCACCGAGGCGTCGATGGCGCCATCGGAACGCTGCACCCTGGTCTGGCCGATCAGTGCATCGACGCCGTTGATCCGGCGCGCGCGCAATTCGGGCGTCGTGGCCCCCAGGCCCTGCCAGACGGTACGCGCATAGGCGGCAAGGTCCGTGCCGGCGACACGGCCGCCGCCGAAGGTGAAGCGACCTGCCCCCTGTTTGCTGCCGTTGACGGCGGACGGGCTGTTCTGCAGCGCGAAACCCGGCGGCGCGTCGAAGGCCAGGCCCAGGCCGGCGTGACGGAAGCGTGTGCCCTGGACGATCCCCTGCGCCGGGTCATCGTCATAGGCCATGCCGTCGATGGCATCGAGAAAGGCGTCGCGGTTGGTGGCGCCGCTCTTGCCGAGCGCTGCGGCCTGGCGGCGGACTTCGGCGACCCGCTCGGCATTGGCAGGATGCGTCGACAGCCATGGCGCCGGCGCCTTGCCACCCTGCCCCGACAGCCGCGCCTCCAGGTTGGTCTGGGCACCGAGTTCGGCAAGAATGTCGGCGCTCGCGGCCGGGTCATAGCCGGCACGGGCGAGATAGCGGACCCCCAGACTGTCGGCCTCGCGCTCCTGGGACCGCGAATAGTTGAGCGAATAGAGCTGGGCGCCGGTTCCGGCCAGATTGCCGATGACGCTGGAACCGGTGACGGCACCGAGGATGGCCGCCCCGAGCCCGGCAAGCCCGGAGCGCTTGGCGCGCTTGTCGGCATGGCGCGCCGCGACATGGGCGACTTCATGCCCGAGCACAAAGGCAAGTTCCGCCTCGTCGTTCATCAGCGCAACCAGCTGGCGGGTGACATAGACATAGCCGCCGGGGATGGCGAAGGCGTTGTTGATGTTCGAATTGAGCAGGGTGACGGTATAATCGTCGGGCCGCGCGGCCAGGCCCGACTGCATGGCGATGCGGCGACCGACGCTGCGGACATAGGCGGCCTGCGGGCCCGGATAGGCACCGCCGAACTGGGCTGTCAGCTGCGGATTGGCGGCGGCACCTTCACGGCGCTCCGCCTGCGACAGGCCCGGGGCCTGCGCCGCGCCGGCACTGGCCAGCGTCAGCGCCGCGGCCGTCAGCAAGGCAAGGCGTGTGGGAAAGATCATGGGAAAACCGGTTTGCCGGTGTTGAACCTTAGAGAAGCCGACCCATTTCCACGAACTTGTTGCGCCGCGCCTTGCGCAGCACGACGGGGTCCATGGCCAGCAACGGCGTCAATTCGGCAGCGATCGCCATGCTCAGCGAGGCAATGGCCGCCGCCGGGTCGCGGTGGGCACCGCCCAGGGGCTCGGTGACGATGACATCGATGACACCCAGCGCCTTGAGGTCGGCAGCGGTGACGCGCATCGCCTCGGCCGCCTCCGGGGCATGGCTGTTGGCGCCGCCGGGCGTCTTGTCGGCGGTGCGCCAAAGGATGCTGGCGCAGCCTTCGGGGGAAATGACCGCATAGACGGCATGCTCGAACATGATGACGCGGTCGGCGGCAGCCAGCGCGACGGCGCCGCCCGACCCGCCCTCGCCCGTGATCGCGGCGATGATCGGCACGCTGGCGGCAAGGCAGGCTTCGGTCGCCCGCGCAATGGCCTCGGCCTGGCCGCGCTCTTCGGCATCGAGACCGGGAAAGGCACCGGCGGTATCGACGAGCGTCACGACGGGGACGTTGAACCGGCTTGCCAGTTCGATCAGGCGAATCGCCTTGCGATAGCCTTCCGGGCGACCCATGCCGAAATTATGCTTTACCCGGCTGGCGGTGTCATTGCCCTTTTCATGGCCGATGACCATGACGGGGACATTCTGGCCCCGCAGCCGGCCCAGGCCGCCGACGATGGCATGATCCTCGCCAAAGGCACGATCGCCGGCCAGCGGGGTGAAATCCTCGACCAGCGCCTTGACCATGTCGCAGAAATGCGGCCGCGACGGGTGGCGGGCGACCTGGGTCTTCTGCCAGGGCGTCAGCCGCGCATAGGTTTCGGCCAGCAGGCGCCGCGCCGCGCCTTCCGCATGCTTGGCCCCCGCCTCGTCACCGGCGGCGCGATAGTCCGCGGCGCGCGCCTGGATGGTCGCGATGGGCTTTTCGAAGTCGAGGGTTGCTGTGGTCATGGCAATGAGGGCTAAAGCGCGGCGTGGCGCGGGTCAACAATCACGCAGGTGTGCGGCGGCGGTAGCGAAAATACCAGACCTCGTGGCCATGGGCGCGCGCCTTGATTTCGTACCGCGTCTGCGGCCAATCATCGGCACGTTGCTGCCAGTCGGTCGGGGCTTCGACCTGCCAGTCGAAATCCGGGCTCTGCTGCATCTGCGCCAGGGCCCATCGGCAATAGACCGGGTGGTCGGTGCCGATGCGGAACTCGCCGCCTGGCTTCAGAACGCGCGCCACCAGCGCCAGCGGCCCCGGATTGACGAAACGGCGCTTGGCGTGGCGAAATTTCGGCCAGGGATCGGGGTGGAGCAGGAAGACCTTGTCGAGGCTGGCATCGGGCAAGCGGTCGATGACGTCGAGGGCGTCGCCGTTGTGCAACCGGATGTTGGGGAGGGAGCGGGCCTCGATCTCGAGCAGGGCGCCGACAACGCCATCGAGAAAGGGCTCGGCGCCGATGATCCCGACCTGCGGGTTGGCAGCGGCTTGCGCGGCCATGTGCTCGCCGCGGCCGAAACCGATCTCGAGCCACAAGGGTCGATCGTCGCCGAACAATCGTTGCGAATCGAGTCCGCCCTCCGTCGGCACCGACACTTCGGGCAGGCGGTGCTCGACCAGCGCCGCCTGGCCGACGCGCAGCTTGTGGCCGGTGCGGCGACCGTAGAGGCGGCGGATGGAGGCGGGATCGGGAGGAGAAACGGCGGTCATTGCCGGTGCCATGCCGGATGGCGCGGAAAGCACAAGTCTTTTGATAGGCGCAGCGCAACCGGCAGCGCGCTATCATCCCGGCATGGCCTTCGGACACAGGCCAGCGAATTCCGTCGTCGAATTCAGGGAAAGCGAGCCCATGATCAACACTGCCGAGCATTTCGATGTCGTCGTCGTGGGAGCGGGGATTTCCGGCCTCAGCGCCGCCTGGCACTTCAAGAACGAGCGTCCGGGCACCCGCTTCGTGGTGCTGGAGCGCGAGGCGAGCTTCGGCGGCACCTGGCTCACCCACAAGTTTCCCGGGATCCGGTCGGACAGCGATCTCTACACCTTCGGTTTCCGCTTCAAGCCCTGGGTGGGGCCGCCGATCGCGACGGCCGAGGAGATTCGCGCCTATCTGGGCGAGATGATCGCCGAGAACGACCTGTCGCAATATCTCCGCTTCGGCCACACCATCGAGACCGCCGAATGGTCGAGCGAGACATCGACATGGACGGTGACGGCCCGGCTCGATTCGGGCGAGACCAGGACATTTACCGCCAATTTCCTGTACATGGCGCAGGGCTATTTCAAGCACCGCCAGGGCTATATGCCGGAATGGCCTGGAATGGCGGACTTCAAGGGGCCGATCGTCCACACCGAGGAATGGGACGGCAGCATCGATTATGCCGGCAAGCGCGTCGCGCTGATCGGGTCGGGCGCCACCGCCGCGACGGTCATCCCGGCAATGGCCAACACCGCCGAAATGGTCACGATGGTGCAGCGGTCACCGACCTATTTCTTTCCGGCCGCCAACGCCAATGAGACCGCCGACATGCTGCGGGCGCTCAAGGTCGATGAGGAATGGGTGCACGAGATTACCCGCCGAAAGATCAACTTCGACCAGGATACCGTCTGCCGGCGCTGTGTCGAGGAGCCCGAGGCCGTCAAGGCCGAGCTTCTGGAAGCCGTCAGGTCGCTGCTTCCCGAAGGCTTCGACATGAAGCATTTCACTCCGAGCTATCGCCCGTGGCGGCAGCGCCTGGCGTTCGTTCCCAATGGCGACATGTTCGAAGCGATCCGTGACGGCAAGGCCGGAGTCGTCACCGGGGAGATTGCGCGCTTCACCGAAAACGGGCTGGCAATGACCGATGGCACGACCGTCGAGGCCGACATCGTCCTCGCCGCGACCGGGTTCAACCTGTGCGTCATGGGCGACATCGCCTTCCGCATCGACGGCAAGCCGCTCGACTGGAACGACACCGTGACGTGGCGCGGCATGATGTTCACCGGCGTCCCCAACATGGTCTGGGTGTTCGGCTATCTGCGCGCCAGCTGGACGCTGCGCGCCGACATGGTCAGCCGCTTCGTTTGCCGGCTGCTCGACCATATGGCGGACCGCGGGGCGAGCGCGGTGGTGCCGGCGTTGCGCCCCGAGGATCACAACATGCCGCTGTCGAGCTGGATCGACACCGACGACTTCAACGCCAACTACATCCTGCGCGGGCAGGACAAGCTGCCCAAGCGCGGCGACAAGCGCGAATGGCAGCACACCCAGGATTATTGGCGCGAAAAGGACGAGTTTCCGGCGCTCGACCTCGACGACCGCGCGCTGGTCTATTCCGGCGCCCAGGCGGGGTCCATCGCCGCCGAGTGAGGCGGTTGGCGGGGGCAGACCCCGCCAACCGCTTACCCTGTCGTCAGACGGCGGCCTTGAGCGCGTCGACGAGGTCGGTCTTTTCCCAGCTGAAGCCGCCTTCGGTGTCGGGCTGGCGCCCGAAATGGCCATAGGCGGCACTGCGCTGATAGATCGGCTTGTTCAGCCCCAGATGGGTGCGGATGCCGCGCGGGGTCAGGCGCACCAGAGTCGGCAGCACCGCCTCCAGCTTTGCCTCATCGACCGTGCCGGTCCCGTGCAGGTCGACATAGACGCTGAGCGGCTCGGCAACGCCGATGGCATAGCTCAGCTGGATGGTGCAGCGACGCGCGAGGCCCGCGGCAACGACATTCTTGGCAAGGTAGCGCGTGATATAGGCAGCCGAGCGATCGACCTTGGTCGGATCCTTGCCGCTGAAGGCGCCGCCGCCGTGCGGGCTGGCGCCGCCATAGGTATCGACGATGATCTTGCGACCGGTGACGCCGGCATCGCCATCGGGACCGCCGATTTCGAAGCGGCCGGTCGGGTTGACGTGGATCACCGTCTCGTCGGTGATGAAGCCATCGGGCAGCACGTCGTGGAAGACCGACAGGACATAGTCGCGCAAGGTCGCATATTTGGCGGCGTCGCCGCCGCCGGTGTCGCCATCCGTCCACGGCTGGCAATAATCGACGGCGTGCTGGGTGGAGACGACAAGCGCCGTGGCCCGCACCGGCACTTCGTTTTCATAGGCGAGGGTCACCTGGCTCTTGGCATCGGGTTCCAGGAACGGTGCCTTGCCGCTGTGGCGGTCGGCGGCCATGCGTTCGAGGATCTTGTGCGAATAATAGAGCGTCGCGGGCATCAGGTCGGGCGTCTCGTCGGTGGCGTAACCGAACATGATGCCCTGGTCGCCGGCGCCTTCGTCCTTGTTGCCGCTGGCATCGACGCCCTGCGCGATGTGCGCGGACTGGGGGTGGAGATGGTTTTCGAACTGGAGGTTCTGCCAGTGAAAGCCTTCCTGTTCATAGCCGATGCGCTTGACGGTGTTGCGCACGACCGTCTGGATTTCCTCCAGCGCGCCCGGGGCCCAGTTGCCCGCGGTGTCGATCATGCCCTTGCCGCGGACTTCGCCGGCGAGGACGACGAGCTGGGTCGTCGTCAGCGTTTCGCAGGCGACGCGCGCCTCGGGATCCTTGGACAGGAACAGGTCGACCACGGCGTCTGAAATCTGATCGGCGACCTTGTCAGGGTGGCCTTCGGACACCGATTCACTGGTGAACAGGAAGGAGGAGCGCGTCATCTGGGGCAATATCCCGCACGGTTGAACAGGCCCCGCGTCTAGGCGGCGCGGCTTGCTCATGCAAGGGGTATAAAGAAAGCTTTATATGTTGCTGCGCCTCGCCAGCCACGACAGCGCCAGCAACCCCAGCCCCATCACCAGCGTCACCCCGTGCCCCCAGTGGCCGAAGGGCGTCACCGGCAGTGCCGGCGGCAGCACCACCGAACTGACGTCGCGGGCGCCCATCGACAGCGCGCCGATCACATTGCCATGCCCGTCGATCATCGCGCTGATGCCGGTGGGGGTGGCGCGCGCGATCGGCAAACCCTCCTCAATGGCGCGCAGCCGCGCCTGCGCCACATGCTGCGAGGGCATCGACGCGCCGTACCAGCTGTCGTTCGAGACGTTGACGATCCACGCCGGGCGATCGGAGCGATCAACGACTGCGCCCGGAAAAATGATCTCGTAGCAGACCTGCATGCCGACCGCCGGAAAGCCGGGCAGGGCGAAGCTGCGCGCACCCGGGCCGGGCCGGAACTCGAGATCGCCGGGCACCAGCCGCGCCAGCCCGAACGCCGTCATCAGCGGCCGCGCCGGCACATACTCGCCGAGCGGCACCAGGTGCGACTTGTCGTGGCGAGCGATAAGCTGCCCGCGCGCATCAAGGGCGAACAGCGAATTGCCAAGCGCGACCAGCGTGCCTTTATCGTCCCGAAACGCCGCGGTGCCGCCGAACAGCAGCAGATCATCGGGGCCGAGAACCGATGCGAGCGCGGCGCGCACCGCCGCGTCTTCCTCGACGAGATAGGGCACCGCCCCTTCCGACCAGACGACGATTTCGCCCCGGGCCGATTGGCGACGCGCGAGCGCCATCGCGGTCAGATCGAGGTAGCGGCGAACATTGGCGGCTTCGCTCCCCACCGCATATTTCTCATCCTGACTGATATTGGGCTGGACGAGATGGACGACCGGGCCGTCCGACGCTGCAGGCGGCGCCTCCCAAACTCGCCCGGCGAGCGCCGCCAGCGCCACCGCACCCAGCAGCGCACCCCCGCCGCGCCACTGCCGCCGCGCGAGCAGCCACAGCCCGCCACCCGCCAGCACTGCCAGCGCCGAAAGTGATATCGCCCCGCCGAAACGTGCCAGCTGGCGGATTCCGGCCACTTCAAGCCAAGTGGCGCCGAGCGGATTCCACGCAAAGCCCGTCAGCACCCAGCCGCGGAGCCATTCGCCGAGCATCCACGCCGCCGCCAGAACCAGCACGCGTGCCAGCCCCGACGCCGGCACGCCCCGCGCCAGCCCGGCGGCAAGCCCGATATAGAGTGCCAGGAACATCGACAGGCCGATGACCGCCACCCAGCCGAGTGCCGGCGGCATCTTGTCCTGATAGGTGAAAGCGTGCGCGATCCAGCCGAGTGAAACGCTGAAATGCCCCGTCCCGAACAGCCAGCCGCGGGCAAATGCGCGGCGCGGGCCGGGGGCAGTGTCGATCAGCGCCACAAGGACACCAACGGAAATGAGCGTGAGCGGCCACAGGTTCCACGGGGCAAAGCCGAACGCCGAAGCGCCACCGGCGATGACCGAAACAAGCGAGAGTGGGAAGCGGTGCATCCGCGCCGCCTAGCCTGCTTTGGCTCCAGTAAAAAGACTCTGGTGGCTGGCGCCTCGGCCCAAGACCCCATTTGACGATCGGATCACCAGCGCATCATCATGAGCAGGGACCTTGGTTGAACGGGGTCCGGGCCCAGGGCCTCAGCCGCCGGCGAGCGCCGCCAGCAGCAGCAATGCCACGATGTTGGTGATCTTGATCATCGGGTTGACCGCTGGCCCGGCCGTGTCCTTGTACGGGTCCCCGACCGTGTCACCCGTGACGGCGGCCTGATGCGCCGGCGAGCCCTTGCCGCCATAGGCGCCCTGTTCGATGACCTTCTTGGCATTGTCCCAGGCGCCGCCGCCGCTGGTCATCGAGATGGCCACGAAAAGCCCGGAAACGATGACGCCCATCAGCAGCGCCCCCAGCGCAGCAAAGCCGTTGCCCTGGCCGGCAACCGTGGTGATGGCGAAATAGACGATGACGGGCGCCAGCACCGGCAGCAGCGACGGCACGATCATCTCCCGGATCGCGCCGGCGGTCACCAGGCCGACGGTGCGGGCATAGTCGGGGCGCACGCTGCGATCGGCGATGCCGGGATGTTCGCGGAACTGGGCGCGGATGTCCTGCGCCACGGCCGCGGCCGTTCGCCCGACTGCGGTCATCGCCATGCCGCCGAACAGATAGGGCAGCAACGCGCCGAGCAGCAGGCCGACGACGACATAGGGGTTGGACAAGGTGAAATCGACCGGCACATCGGTGAAGAACTGCCGCAAATCCTCGGTATAGGTGGCGAACAGCACCAGCGCCGCCAATCCGGCCGAGCCGATGGCATAGCCCTTGGTCACCGCCTTGGTGGTGTTGCCGACGGCATCGAGCGCGTCGGTGCGTTCGCGCACCTCGGCATCGAGACCGGCCATTTCGGCGATGCCGCCGGCATTGTCCGTCACCGGGCCATAGGCATCGAGCGCGACGACCATGCCGGCCAGCGCGAGCATGGCGGTCGCGGCAAAGGCGATGCCGATAAGGCCGGCGAGCTGAAACGCCGCGATGATGCCGGCGACGATCACCAGCGTGGGCAATGCGGTCGATTCCATCGACACCGCCAGCCCCTGGATGACATTGGTGCCATGGCCCGAATCGGATGCCTTGGCGATCGACTGGACCGGCCGATAGCCGGTGCCGGTGTAATATTCGGTGATCCAGACGATCAGCCCGGTCACCACCAGCCCGACCATCATGCACCAGAACAGCGCCATGGCCGTGAAATCGACAGGGGCGGCAACCGCGTTGGCAGCATCGCCGAGTTTGACGCTGATCGTGGCGGTCATGTCCGGAAAGATCGTCCGGGTGGCAAAATACAGCGCCGGCACCGACAGCAATGCCGTGGCAAAGAAACCCTTGTAGAGCGCGCCCATGATGCTGCCGCCGCCCAGCCGCACGAACCAGGTGCCGATGATGCTGGTCAGGATGCAGACGCCGCCGGCGAGCAGCGGCAGCGTCATCAGCCGCGCCGCATCGGCGCCGGCGACGAGCAGCGCCACCAGCACCATCGTCGCGCCGATGGTGACGACATAGGTTTCGAACAGGTCGGCCGCCATGCCGGCGCAATCGCCGACATTGTCCCCGACATTGTCGGCGATGACACCGGGGTTGCGGTCGTCATCCTCGTCGAACCCCAGCTCGTTCTTGCCGACCATGTCGGCGCCGACGTCCGCGGCCTTGGTGAAGATGCCGCCGCCCAGCCGCGCGAAGATACTGATCAACGAAGCGCCGAAACTCAGCGCCACCAGCGCGTTGATGACCGGGCGACCAGTGGGATCGAGCCCGGTGCCGGTCAGGAAACGGAAATAGCCGGCGATGGCGAGAAGCGCGAGACCCGCCACCAGCATCCCGGTGACGGCGCCCGACCGGAATGCCATGGTCAGCCCGGCTTGCAACGACTGGCGCGCCGCCTCGGCCGTGCGGACGTTGGCGCGCACCGAAATGTTCATGCCGATGAAACCGGTGACCCCCGACAAGACCGCACCGATGACGAACCCCGCGGCCGGCAGCGGCCCGAGCAGCACGAACACCAGCACGCCGACAATGGCGCCGACAACGGCAATGGCGGTATATTGCTTGGCGAGATAGGCGCCGGCGCCCTCCTGGATGGCCTTGGCGATCTCCTGCATCCGGGCATTGCCCGGCGAGGCCGCAAGCACCTGCCGCGATGTGACAACGCCATAGGCCACCGCCGCCAATCCGCACAGGATTGCGATCATCACGACGTCCATAAAGGCGTCTCCCCAAGGCAACGCCGCGATTTACGCGGTCGATTGTCGCAGTCTGGGCCGCGTCCGCGGCGAAAGCAACCGCGGCTCAGCCGTGTTCCCAACCGAGCCGGTCGGGGGTCACGTCGCGACCGTCGCAGAGCGCCCGGACCCCTGCACCGGCCACGACGGTGCCGATGCGCGTGACGGGGGTCCTGGCGCGTGCCGCCAGCGCCGGCACATCGGCATCGGCCGGCGTGGTGAACAGCAGCTCGTAATCGTCGCCAGCCGTCACCCGGGCCAAGCGGTCGTCCAGCCCGGTTGTCCAGGGCCCGTCCGCCACCGGGACGGCGGCGACATCGATGTCGAGGCGCGCACGGCTGGCGCGGCCGAGACGGTCGGCATCGATCAACAGGCCATCGGACACGTCCATGCAGGCTGTCGCGACGCCGACCAGTGCCTGGCCGAGCGCAAGCCGTGGCATCGGGCGACGGAACCGGTCGAGCAGCGGCTTGGCTGCCGGAATCGTGCCACGCGCCATGGTGAGGCCGATCCCGGCGTCGCCGATGGTCCCGGACACCCAGATCGCGTCGCCGATGCAGGCGCCCCGGCGCGACAGCGCGCCACCCGGCGCGACATGGCCGATTGCCGTCAACCCGAGCACGGCGCGGTCAAGGCCGCTGACGGTATCACCGCCCCAGAGCGCGACATCGAAAGCGGCCAGCGCCCGCCCCAACCCACGGGTGAAGGTCTCGCGCCATGCCGCGTCCTCCGCCGCCGACATCCCCAGGCCGAGCAGGACGCCGGCCGGTGTCGCCCCCATGGCGGCCAGGTCGGACAGGTTCACCGCCAGCAGCTTCCAGGCGATGTCGGAAGGCGGGTCTCCGGCGAGGTAATGGATCCCGCAGGCGAGCACGTCATGGGTGAAGACAAGGTCGCGACCGAGCGGCGGCGCCCAGACCGCAGCGTCATCGGCAAGCCCGCGGGCGGCAGGCGCGGTTGCGAGGGGCACGAGGTGACGCGCGATGAAATCGCGCTCTGGCATCAGGCCGGGCGCACCTGCCGCGCCACGGTATCGAGCAGGCCGTTGACGAACTTTGCCTCCTTGTCGGGATGGAAGGCGTGGCTGACCTCGACATATTCGTTGATCACGGTTGCCGCCGCAACATCGGCGCGTGCCACCAGTTCGTAGGTCGCGGCGCGCAGCAAGGCGCGCATCGGACGGTCGAGCCGGTCCATCGACCAACCCTGGGCCAGCGCGCCGGTGATCAGCGCGTCAAGTTCGGGCAGGCGTGCCGCCGTTCCGGTGACGAGATCATCGAAGAAATCGGTGTCGGCGTCGAGATAATCGGCGCCCTCGATTTCCTGGCCGAGCCGGTGATTGTGGAATTCGTGCAGCAGCCGCGGCAGCGCGTCGCCCTGCATCTCGTGCTGGTACAAGGCCTGGACAGCGCCAAGGCGGGCGGCAGATCGTGCGGGGTTGCTGTTCTTCACGGCGGGCGTCTAGCGGGGCGGGGGCGAAAAGTCACGCCTGACGCGACCCGCATCCCCGCGCTGCCCCACGCCAGCAATCGCAATGCGGGCGACCCGTTACCGGGCCGCCCGCAAGGACGCACATCGAAAAGCCGGCGAACGCCTCAGCGGGCGACGCTGACCTGGGGCACCGCCGCCGGGTCATTGGGGTTGAAGCGCACCCGCACGACCTGGCCATTGGTGCCGGGGAACTGGGTGAACATCGCGCGGACGAGGCTGGGCATCAGCGCCGGCAGGTTGTTGGTCCGGCTGGTGGTATCGGCGCGGCCTTCGAACACATTGGTCTTGTCGGCGGTGCGAACCATCTTGATGGCCATGACAGTGGTGTATTCGGTGACCGAATAGACTTCCTGCTGACCCCAGCCGCCACCCCAGCCGCCGCCCCAGCCACCACCCCAACCTGCGCCGCCCCAGCCGCCGCCCCAGGCCGGACCCCAATAGGGATGCCAGCCCCAACCGCCGCCGCCCCAGCCAGGACCGCCCCAGCCGCCGCCCCAGCCCACACCGGCCGCGGGCCGGGTCTGGATCCGCTCGCGCGGCGGGCCGACATTATAATCGAGCAGCACGGTCACATCGGCATTGCCGGGCGTCGTGACTTCGGTGAAGCCATTGGCCAGCATCTGCTGCTTGACCAGCCCGGCGTAGGTCGCGAACTCCAGCCCGCCGACATAGGCCTGGTTGGCAGGCTCGACATAGAAGGTCTTGGCCGGCGGCGTCGGCAGCGCCGAAAAGCGCGCCACACGGGCCTCGAAGGTCGGCGCGCATGCCGCGAGCAGAGCGGATGCGAACAGCGGCAAGGCAAGACGACCCATGGCCCTGCGAAACGGTGATCGGCTGGTGCTGGTCATTACAAAAGCCCCTAGGAAACAGGAAGTATCGAGATGGCCGCGAATATGCCCAAGCACAAGTGTATGCGGGGTGAACTCGGCAATTTCCCGTCGAAGACAGGTTGCCGCAGCAGTGATCAACCCGTGAAACCGACCGCGCGATGGACTTCGGCCAGAACCGGTTCGGCGATCGCACGGGCGCGGGTGGCACCATCGGCGAGCACGGCATCGAGCGTCGTGGTATCGACGCGCAATTCGCTGAAGCGCGTGGTGATCGGCGCCACCGTCGCCACCAGCACATCGGCAAGCGCCGGCTTGAAGCGTCCGAACCCCTGCCCGCCATAATCCGCCAGCACATCGGCCACGGTGCGATTGGTCAACGCCGCCATCAGCCCGACCAGATTCGCCGCCTCCGGCCGTCCGGCCAGTCCCGCGGCTTCGCTGGGCAGCGCGTCGGCGTCGGTCTTGGCACGCTTGATCTTCTGCGCGATCGTGTCGGCATCGTCGGTCAGGTTGATGCGACTGGCGTCGCTGGGGTCGGACTTCGACATCTTGGCGCTGCCGTCGCGCAGGCTCATGACCCGGGTCGCCGGCCCCTCGATCACCGGTTCGGGCAGCGGGAACAGGTCGACACCCATATCGGTGTTGAATTTCAGCGCGATGTCGCGCGCCAGCTCCAGATGCTGTTTCTGGTCGTCGCCCACCGGCACATGGGTTGCCTTATAGGCCAGGATATCGGCGGCCTGGAGCACCGGATAGGTGTACAGCCCGACGCTGGCACCTTCGCGGTCCTTGCCCGATTTTTCCTTGAACTGGGTCATGCGGTTCAGCCAGCCGACCCGCGCGGTGCACATGAGCACCCAGGCCAGTTCGGCGTGGACATGGACCTGGCTTTGCGGAAACAGGACCGCCCGCGCCGGATCGATGCCGCTGGCGAGCAGCGCGGCGGTCATTTCGCGAATGCCGGCGCGCAACAGCTTGGGATCCTGCGCCACGGTGATCGCGTGCAGATCGACGACGCAATAGATGCATTCGTGAAGGTCCTGCATCGTCACCCAGTTGCGGATGGCGCCGAGATAGTTGCCGAGGTGGAGATTGCCGGTCGGCTGGATGCCGGAAAAAACGCGGCTCATGCTGTCTTGCCTTTGCGAGAGAATTGGCTGCGAAGCTCGGCGAGGGTGAAAATGCCGAGCAGCCGGGCTGCGACCAGGTAGGCGATGCCGCCGCTGCCGATCAACACCATCAGCGCGGCGATGCGCGCCAACCAGGCACCCCCGGTGAAGGGCGCCACCAGCGGATTGAGCGCCAGCAGCACGGCGACCATCACCGCCGCCGCCAGCAGCAGCCGCAACGCCGATCGCCGCAGCCGGGCATCGATGGCAAAATGGCCGCGGCGACGCAGCACGATGAACAGCGCAAGTGCGTTGACCCACGCGGCCAGCGCCGTCGACAAGGCGATGCCGACATGGCCCAGCGGCCAGATCAAGGCCAGGTTGCCGACGAGGTTGACCAGCATGGAGCCGACGGCAATCCGCACCGGGGTGGCCGTGTCCTGCCGGGCGTGAAAGCCGGGCGTCAGCACCTTGATCAGCACATAGGCCGGCAGGCCGAGCGAGAAGGCGGCCAGCGCCTGCGCCGTCGCCAGCGTATCGGCCGGCAGGAAACGGCCATGTTCGAGCAGCGCCCGGATCATCGGCATCGCCGAGACCGTCAGCGCCGCCGCCGCCGGCAGGGTCAGCAACAGCACCAGCTCGATGGCGCGGTTCTGGGTATGGCGCGCCGCGTCGGCATTGCCGGCCCCCAGCTGGCGCGACAGGGCCGGCAGCATCGCGGTGCCGACGCCGATGCCGATGAGGCCGAGCGGAAGCTGGTTGAGGCGATCGGCATAATAGAGATGGCTGACGGCACCCTCTGGCAGGAAGCGCGCCGCCAGCGCGGTCGAGATCAGCAGGTTGAACTGCACGGCGCCGGCGCCCAGTGCCGCGGGCAGGATCAGCCGCAACAGCGTCCGCACGCGCTCGCCGAGTCGCGGCCAGCGCAGCCGCAGCGAAAAACCCGAATCGATGCACGCCCAGAGCAGCCAGGCAAACTGCAGGATGCCGCCGACGGTGACGCACAGCGCCTGAACGCGGGCCGTGGCGACGTCATCGGGGCCGTTGAACCCCAGAAGCCCGACGATCAGCGCGACGTTGAGCAGGATCGGCGCTGCGGCGTTGACCGAGAAGCGCCCGACCGAATTGAGCACGCCCCCCATCAGCGACACCAGGCTGATGAGCATGAGATAGGGAAATGTCAGCCGGGTGAAGTCGACTGTGAGCGCGAATTTTTCGGGGCTGGCATCGGGAAACCCCCCGGTCAGAGCCCAGACGATCGGCGCCGAACCGACGATCATGATGATGGTGAAGACCAGCAGCACCGGCAGCAGCACTGCAAGCGCGTCTTCGGCAAAGCGTGTCGCGTTGGTGCGGTCGCCATTGTCGGCCCCGACCTGCCGGTTGAACATCGGCACGAACGCCGCCGAGAAGGCGCCTTCGGCGAACAGGGCCCGGAACAGATTGGGCAGGCGAAAGGCGATCAGGAAGGCGTCGGTCGCCATGCCGGCACCGACATAGCGTGCCTGCAACATGTCACGGACGAAGCCGAGGATGCGGCTGACCAGCGTCAGCCCGCCGATCGTCGCCGTGGCGCGGACGAGGTTCATGCGCCGGCCAACGCTCCCGACGGGGCTGCGTCACCCCTCTCCCGGCCAGCGGGAGAGGGGCAGCGATCAGGCATTGCCGACCTGGTTGGTGCCGGCCTGTTGCTGCGCCATGTAGAGCGATGCGAAGTCGATCGGGTCGAGCATCAACGGCGGGAAGCCGCCGTCGCGTGTCGCATCGGCGATGATGCGGCGCGCAAACGGGAACAGGATGCGCGGTGCCTCGATGACCAGGAACGGCTCGAGCGCTTCTTCCGGAACATTGGTCAGGCCGAACAGCCCCGCATACAGCAGTTCGACGACAAAGGCGGTATCGCCGTCGTTGGTTGCCTTGGCAGTGATCTTGAGTTCCGATTCGAACACGCCTTCACCGGCGCGCTTGGCGTTGACGGCCACATTGACTTCGATCTGCGGCTGACCCGTGGCCTGCAGCGACGTGGGGGCGTTCGGATTTTCGAACGACAGATCCTTGGCGTACTGGACCAGGATCGTCACCTGGGGCAACGGCTCGTTGTCGAAGCCATTGGCCTCGGTGGCGCCGAGGTCGATTTCGTCAGCCATGTTCGCGTCCTTGCAATGGGGGTCAGAAACGAAGCTTATTCGTCGCCGTCAAAGCTCTGCACCGGGCCCGAATCCTGGCCCTTGGCGCTCGTGTCGCGGTCGACGAACTCGACAATGGCCATCGGCGTTGCATCCGAACGGCGGATGCCGGCCTTGACGATGCGGACATAGCCGCCCGGCCGGTCGGCATAACGTGCGGCGAGGACGTCGAACAGCTTGATCAGCTGCTCGTCATCACCCAGCCGGGCATGCGCCAGACGACGGTTCGACAGGCCGCCATGCTTGGCCAGCGTGATCAGCTTTTCCATATAGGGGCGGATTTCGCGCGCCTTGGGCAGCGTCGTCTTGATCTGCTCATGCTTGATGAGGCTGGCCGACATGTTGCGGAACATGGCGAGGCGGTGGCTGGTCGTGCGACCGAGCTTGCGATGGGCATTACCGTGACGCATTTGACTTCTCCGTTCGTTCGGACGCCGTATCAGGCACGTCCGGCCAGGCTGAAATTGGGGTCAGCCAGATGCCCCTTCGTCGCTTGCCGCCACGCGGCAAAGCCGCGTCGTGACGTCGGACGCGCTCGGCGGAGATCTCCGCCGCCGCGCCGGTCGATCACGCGCCTGCCGGCGCTACGATCAGAATTCCTGTTCGAGCTTCTTGGCCATCTCTTCGATATTCTCGGGCGGCCAGCCCGAAATTTCCATGCCGAGACGCAGGTTCATGTGCTGGAGCACTTCCTTGATCTCGTTGAGCGACTTGCGACCGAAGTTTGGCGTACGCAGCATTTCGCTCTCGGTCTTTTGCACCAGATCGCCGATGTAGATGATGTTGTCGTTCTTCAGGCAGTTCGCCGAACGCACCGACAGCTCCAGCTCGTCGACCTTCTTGAGCAGGAAGCGGTTGATGACGGTGTTGTCATCGACTTCGATCGGCCCGCCGGTCGGTGCCGGGGCGGGCGCCGCGGCGACCACGTCCTCGAAGTTGACGAACAGCTGCAGCTGGTCCTGAAGAATTTTTGCGGCATAGGCGAGCGCATCGTCGGGGGTGACGGTACCGTCGGTTTCCACCTGGATGGTCAGCTTGTCATAGTCCAGTTCCTGGCCGACACGGGTGTTGTCGACCTTGTAGCTGACCTGGCGCACCGGCGAGAACAGCGCATCGACCGGAACCAGGCCGATAGGCGCATCGGCCGGACGGTTGGCACTGGCCGGGACATAGCCCTTGCCGGCTTCGACGGTCAGTTCCATGTTGAGCGTCGCGCCTTCGTCGAGCGTGCAGATGACGAGGTTCTTGTTCATCACTTCCATGTCGCCGGTGACCGAAATCTGCCCGGCGGTAACTTCACCCGGACCGGTCGCCGACAAATGCACACGCTTGGGCTGATCGCCCTGCATGCGGATCGCCACCTGCTTGATGTTGAGGACAATGTCGGTCACATCTTCGCGGACACCGGCAAGCGACGAGAATTCGTGCAGCACGCCATCGATCTTGATGGCGGTGACGGCGGCGCCCTGCAGCGACGACAGCAGCACGCGACGCAGCGCGTTGCCGAGGGTCAGGCCAAAGCCGCGCTCCAGCGGTTCGGCAACGAAGCTGCCCTTGCGGCGCTGATCGACGGTCGGCCGCGACTCAAGCCGGTTCGGCTTCTTCAGTTCGGTCCAATTTTTGGCGATAACGGCCACAGGCTCACCTCATCATTGGGAAGGGGCGGATCGTCATCCGCCCGTCCCCGTCATCATCTATTCGAAACACCGCGCCCCGGGGGACGGCGCAGCACCGGCCGCGTCAGACGCGGCGACGCTTCGGCGGCCGCACGCCATTGTGCGGGATCGGTGTCACGTCGCGGATCGCGGTGATCTGGAAGCCGACCGCCTGCAGGGCCCGCAGCGCCGATTCGCGACCCGAACCGGGCCCGCGGACTTCGACTTCAAGGGTGCGTACGCCGTGTTCGGCGGCCTTCTTGCCGGCATCTTCGGCAGCCATCTGGGCCGCGAACGGCGTCGATTTGCGGCTGCCCTTGAACCCCATGGTCCCCGCCGACGACCAGGCAATGGCATTGCCCTGGGCATCGGTGATGGTGATCATGGTGTTGTTGAAGCTGGCGTTCACATGGGCGACGCCCGAAGTGATATTCTTGCGCTCACGGCGCTTGATGCGTGCGACTTCGCGTGCCATCGAAAAATCCTAATCCTGTCCGTCGATCTGGGGAAAAAGCGGGTCTCGCCCTTACTTCTTCTTGCCGGCGATCGGCTTGGCCTTGCCCTTGCGGGTGCGCGCGTTGGTATGGGTGCGCTGGCCGCGCACAGGCAGGCCCTTGCGGTGACGCAGCCCGCGATAGCAGGCCAGATCCATCAGGCGCTTGATGTTCATCGCGGTCTGCCGGCGAAGATCGCCTTCAACCGTCAGTTCGCGGTCGATCAACTCGCGGATCGAAAGGACTTCGGAATCGGTCAGGTCCTGGACGCGACGCTCAATCGGGAAGCCAAGATCCTTGGTGATCCGCGATGCCGTCGTACGGCCGATACCGTGAATGTAGGTCAAGGCGATTTCAACGCGCTTGTTGGTCGGGATATTCACACCCGCGATACGTGCCACAGATTATTTCCTTCCAAGCTCCACGGACCGCGCTGGGCAGGCAGTCCATCTCAAAGCAAGAACCGGACAGCCAGAACGGCCGCCGGGTCAGTTCTCCGGTTGATCGGAAAGCGGCTGCTAACGGGTCGGGAGCCGGAAGTCAAGGCCGGCGCGCCGCAGAGGTATCGCTGCACGACCCCGCAATCAATCGGCCGAATAGGCCAGCCCCCGGGGGGTGATCCGCAGCGTCGGCCGACGCGGATCGAGCACAACCATCATCGGACGCCCGGCGCCCGGCGTCGGCAACCGGACCGATGGCGACAAGCCGATGTCGATGGTGCCGCCCGCCAATTCCCCGGCGATGCTGTTGATCGGCAGAACATTTTCGATCTGGCGCAGTTCGGCGATATCGCAATCGAGACTGGCGAGCAGGTTGTCAGGCGTCGTCAATCGAAGGGTAAACGGATACCGGCTCCCCGAGCCGGCGCCCAGATCGAAGGTCGCAATGCCATTTTCGCGCACTGGCGGCTGTGTCCGGCACGCCACCGTCTGGTCGATCCCGACGCCTGCCACCCGCACCTGGGCGCGGGCATCGCCCGACAAGGCTCCTGTCACGGTCAGGCGATCGCGCGCGGCATTGATGCGCGGGTTGGCCAGCACCACGTCGAGTCGGGTCGCCGACGCCGGCGCGATCGTTGCCGTGAACGGACCCAGCAAGGGCCGTTGGCGGGTCACCAGTGCACCGTCGACGGCTGTTCCGGTGGCGCTGGCCCGCAGGCCATTGGGGGCGACAGCGGCCAGCCAAGTGCCGAACACGCGCTGGTCGAGATCGACATGGATGCGTCGGCTGGTGGCGAACGGCTGTCCCGCCACGGCAGCGGCCGCTGCGTTCAACCGCGTCGTAGCACGTGCCAGTTGCGCCCGCTGGTCGGCGGCGGCCGGCGTTTCGGCGCCTGCAGGGGCCGCCGCCAGCAGCAGGAACAACGGCAGCGCCCTCATCGCACGTCCCCGAACACATAGACGCCGTCGCCAGTGAAGTAATAACGCGGGTTGACGATGCGGCCGGTCCAGGCCGTCGCCGGGACCGTCGTCGTGAATCGCAAATAGGAGGGGGCCGTCGTCTGGGGCGGCCGGCTCGTCTGCACCCGGCCGGTGGCGGTGCCGGCAGCGCCGCCGATGCTGATCCGTTCCTCCACCGGAAGCCGGATCGTCGGCAAAGCTGCAGCGATATCGATGACCCGCAGGGTCAGCAGCCGCTGCACGAACGGCAGTCGACTGACATTGACCGACCCGAGCCGGACCACCGGCGTCAGCGACTGGACGTTGATGCGAAATTCATGGGGGCGGCCGGTGGCGACCAGCACGGCGTTCATCGTCACATCGGCGTTGATGCCGCCGCGCGCGGCCGTCGCGGACAGCGTCACCGCCGGCAATGCGCCAAGCGTCGACAGCTCGACGCCGGTCAGGCGCAGGTCGATGTCCGGATCGTCGGGCAGGATGACGCGATAGCCGGCCAGCGTCGCCAGGCTCTGGTTGATGAAGGCGTTGCTCAGGAAAAAGCGCACATCATGTCGCCCCGGCCCGCCATTTTCGAGCTGCCGCGCCACGCGCTCGGTCTCGGCAATGGCCTGCGCGTACAATTCCGCCTGGTTGGCGTTGATCCGGCGCTGTGCCGAGATGCAGCCGGGCAGGTCGAGCAAGAGCGCAAAGCCTGCAACCGCTCCCCGCCAACGCGCCCGCCGCGGCTTCGACTTGTCAATCGTCATGCCCGTAACGTTAGGGGAGCGCCGATGCCTTCGCAATTCCTTGCCGCCATCTTGCAACCGCCCCCATATCGGGCAGGGTGTCCGCCAGGGGGCCCGGGCCGATGCGGTTTTTTCTCGATACCGAATTCAATGGCTTTTGCGGCGACCTTGTGTCGATCGCGCTTGTTCCCGAAGATCCCGGGCGGCCGGCCTTTTACGAAGCGATCATCTGCGACCGGCCGGAACCTTGGGTCGCGGCACATGTGATCCCGGTGCTCGGCACGATACAGCAACCGCGACCCGTCGTGGCGGAAGCCCTGGCCGATTATCTGGCCGCAGCCGGGGCGCCGGTGATCGTCGCCGACTGGCCCGAAGATGTGGCGCATCTTGCCCGGCTGCTCATCATCGGTCCCGGACGGATGCTGGCCGTACCGAAGCTGGTGTTCGAACTCGCCGATGTGCCGGGATTCGACGCCAGCGCCGAGAGCGCGGTTCCACACAATGCCTGCGCCGATGCGCGGGCATTGATGGCGTTCGTTCTCCGGCAGGAGGCGTTCATCGAGGGCTGATCGCAAGGGCCTCCGGCGGGCAGGGCCGCTGGCCCTGCACCCCGTCAGCGGTCGAGGACCGCGTCGATGCTCCGTGCAACCGCGTCCATGTCGGCCATGCCGTCGACCCGGTCGACGAGACCACGGGCCTCATAGTGCGGCAAGATCGGCGCCGTCTTGGCGCGATATTCGGCCATCCTCGTGCGCACCGTATCGGCGTTGTCGTCGGGACGACGCTTGAACTCGGTCGACCCGCAAATGTCGCAAACACCGTCCACCTTGGGAAGCTTGTGGCGGTCATGGTAGCCCTCACCGCAGCGCGCGCAGGTGAAGCGTCCGGTGATGCGATCGACCAATGCGTCCTCATCGACCTCGAGTTCGACGACATGATCGAGCGCCAGGCCCTTGTCGGCGAGCATCGCGTCGAGCGCGAGCGCCTGCACTTCGGTCCGCGGATAGCCATCAAGGATGAAGCCGCCGCGGGCATCGTCATGGTCGAGCCGTTCAGACAGGATGCCGTTGACGATATCGTCGGAGACAAGCCCCCCCGATTCCATCACCGATTTCGCCATAAGGCCAACGGGTGTTCCAGCGGCGACGGCGGCCCGGAGCATGTCTCCGGTAGAAAGCTGGACAAGTCCTCGTTCTTTGACGAGGCGGCTTGCCTGGGTCCCCTTCCCCGCGCCGGGCGGACCCAGCAAGATCAAATTCAACGACGCGCTCCCCCACGCAATTTCGACTTCTTGATAAGACCCTCATATTGATGCGCAAGCAAGTGGCTCTGGATCTGGGCAACAGTATCCATGGTCACATTGACGACGATCAACAGCGAGGTCCCGCCCAGCGCGAGCCCGGTGCCAAGCCGTGCCGACAAAAATTCCGGCAGCAGGCAGATGATGACAAGATAGGCAGCACCGATCACGGTGATCCGGGTCAGAACAAAATCGAGATATTCCGACGTCCGCGCGCCGGGCCGGATGCCCGGAATGAAGCCGCCATATTTCTTCAGATTCTCGGCCGTTTCCTCGGGATTGAACACCACGGCGGTGTAGAAAAACGAGAAGAAGACGATGCCGAGGGCATACATCGCCATGTACAGCGGCGCGCCATGTTGCAGCGCCGTCGTGATGGTCAGCATCCATTCGGGGCCCGTGCCGCCCTGTGCCGCGAACTGCGCGATGGTCAGCGGCATCAACAGCAGCGACGATGCGAAGATCGGCGGGATGACGCCGGCCGTGTTGAGCTTGAGCGGCAGATGCGAGCTGTCGCCCTGGAACTGCCGCGTCCCGACCTGGCGTTTCGGATATTGGATGAGGATGCGGCGCTGGGCACGTTCCATGACGCAGATGAAGGCAATGGTGGCGAGCGCGATCGCACCGATCAAAAGGATGAAGGCAGGGTTCAGCGCACCGGTACGGCCCTGTTCGAACAGCTGGCCGATGGCGGTCGGCAGGTGCGCGACGATGCCGGCCATGATGATCAGCGAGACGCCGTTGCCGATGCCGCGGCTGGTGATCTGTTCGCCGAGCCACATGAGGAACATGGTGCCGCCGATGAGGGTGATGACCGTGGTGATGCGGAAAAACCAGCCCGGGTCGATGACAGCCGACACGCCCTGCCCTGCCCCCCAGCCTTCAAGGCCGACGGCGATGCCATAGCCCTGGACTGCGGTCAGGAACACCGTGCCGTAGCGGGTGTATTGGTTCAGCGTCTTGCGCCCGGCGTCGCCTTCCTTTTTCAAGGCCATGAAGCTGGGAACCAGGCTGGTCATCAGCTGCACGATGATCGACGCCGTGATGTACGGCGTCACGCCGAGTGCGATCAGCGACATGCGCTCCAGCGCGCCGCCGGAGAACATGTTGAAAAAGTCGAGAACGCCGCCCTGCGTCTGCTGGAACAGCGAATTCAGCGCCGTCGGGTCGATCCCCGGCAGCGGCACGAACGAGACAAGGCGAAAGACGATGAGCGCGCCGAGGGTGAACCACAGCCGCTTCTTCAGCTCGGTGGCTTTGGAGAAGTTTGCGAAGCTGATGTTCGCGGCCATTTGTTCGGCGGCTGACGCCATGTGCGCTACCCTTGCGTTGAAGCCCGCTAGATAGGCGGTGCGAAGCGATTATACCAGCGGGCAGGGGGTGACCCCCCTGCGCCCCATCGACTGGGTCCGAGGCCGTTTTCGCTGCTGGCTTTACTTGGCGGCTTTCGCTGCGCGCGCGGTGGCGCGCGCTGCCTTCTGCTCGTCGCGGCTCAGCGGGGCCGGCTTGGGGGCCGGAAGTTCGAGCGCGCCACCGGCGGCTTCGACAGCAGCCTTGGCAGCGGCGCTGGCGCCGGCGACCTTCAACGTCACCTTGGTCGTCAGCGCGCCCTTTGCGAGCAGGCGAATGCCGTCACGGACATGGGTGATGACACCGGCATCGACCAGCGCCTGCGCGTCGATCGTCGCATTGGCATCGAGACGGCCAGCGTCGATCATCGTCTGGAGCGTGCCGAGGTTAAGTTCGGCATAATCCTTGCGGAAGATGTTGTTGAAGCCACGCTTCGGCAGCCGCATGTGCAGCGGCATCTGACCGCCTTCGAAACCCTTGATAGCGACACCCGAACGCGAGGTCTGGCCCTTCTGGCCGCGACCGGCGGTCTTGCCGACACCGGAACCGATGCCGCGGCCGACGCGAACGCGGCTCTTGCGGGCACCGGGATTGTCGTGGAGGTCGTTGAGCTTGGTCATGAGATGCACTCGCTTTCGCTTTGGGCGCGCAATGGGAAAAACATCGCCCCGGCGGCTGCCGGGGCGATGGAACGGATCAGTCGACGCTTTCGACCTTGAGCATGTGCGCCACCTTGGCGATCATGCCGCGCACCGACGGCGTGTCTTCGAGGACACGCGTCTTGTGCATCTTGTTGAGGCCGAGGCCGACCAGCGTTGCTTCCTGGTCGGGAGCGCGGCGGATCGGCGAACCGATCTGCGTGAGTTTGACTTGGGCCATGTCAGGCGTCCTTATGCAACAGCTTCGGCGTCGGCTTCGGCAACGCGCGCCGAAACATCACCGCGGCGCGCCATCAGGTCGGCAATCTTCTTGCCGCGGCGCTGCGCCACTGCCTTGGGGCTGGTCTGTTCGACGAGCGACGCAAAGGTCGCGCGGATCATGTTGTACGGATTGTTGGTGCCGACCGACTTGGTCACGACGTCGGCAACACCGAGCGCTTCGAACACGGCGCGCATCGGACCACCGGCGATGATGCCAGTTCCCTGGGCAGCCGAGCGAACATAGACCTTGCCGGCGCCGAAATGGCCATAGCCATCATGGTGCAGGGTGCGGCCATCGCGCAACGGCACGCGGATCATCGCCTTCTTGGCAGCCGCCGTAGCCTTCTGGATCGCTTCCGGAACTTCGCGCGCCTTGCCATGGCCGAAACCGACCCGGCCCTTGGCATCGCCGACGACGACGAGTGCTGCAAAGCCGAAGCGCTTGCCGCCCTTCACCGTCTTCGAAACGCGGTTGATGTGGACCAGCTTTTCGACCAGCTCCTCGCCGCCCGCTTCCGCCGGGTTGTTGCCGTCGCGGCGCCCGCGACCACGGTCACGATCATTGCCGCCGCCGGGGCCACGGCCACGGCCGCCGCCCGGGCCACCGGGACCACCGCGACCGCGACGCTCGCCACCGGGGGCGCCGCCAGCAGGTGCGCCTGCGTTCTGGATTTCATCAGCCATCGATTAAAACTCCAATCCGCCTTCGCGGGCACCATCGGCGAGCGCCTTGACGCGGCCGTGGTAGATGAAACCACCGCGATCGAAGACCACCGCCGAAACGCCGGCGGCCATGGCACGCTCGGCCAGGCGCTTGCCGACCGAAGTCGCTGCGTCCTTGGTCGCCCCGGTAACGTCGCGAACGTCCTTTTCCAGCGTCGATGCCGAAGCGACCGTCATGCCAATGGCGTCGTCGATGACCTGGGCATAGATGTGCTGCGAGGTGCGATGGATCGACAAGCGCGGCCGCGCGCCACCCTTGGCACGAAGCGCGGTGCGAACGCGCCGGCGGCGCTGATCGAAAAGCGAGAGCTTGGCCATTACTTCTTCTTCCCTTCCTTGCGGAAGATTTTCTCGCCGCGATACTTGATGCCCTTGCCCTTGTAAGGCTCCGGCTTGCGCCAGCGGCGGATTTCGGCGGCGATCTGCCCGACGACCTGCTTGTCCGACCCGGAGATCTCGACCGTCGTCTGGTCAGGCGTCTTGATGGTGATGCCGGCGGGAATCGGGAAATCGACGTCGTGGCTGTAGCCGAGCTGCAGCTTGAGGTTCGACCCCTGCACCGACGCACGATAGCCGACGCCGGTGATTTCCAGCACCTTGGTGAAGCCGTCCGACACACCGACGACCAGGTTCGACACCAGCGTCCGCTGCATGCCCCAGAAGGCGCGCGCCCGCTTCGTCTCGTTGGCCGGGGTCACGGCAATCTGGCCGTCACCGATGTCATAGCTGATGTCGTCCGACATCGGCATCGACAGCACGCCCTTCGGGCCCTTCACCGACAGCGTCCGCTCGTCGATGCTGGCGGTAACGCCGGCCGGGACCGGCACGGCCTTTTTCCCAATTCGCGACATGGCTTAAAACACCTGGCAGAGGACTTCGCCGCCGGCATTCTGTTCACGCGCTTCCGCGTCGGACAGAACACCCTTTGGCGTCGAAACGATGACAATGCCGAGACCGTTGCGGATGCGCGGCAGTTCGGTGGCGCCCGAATAGACGCGGCGACCCGGCTTCGAAACCCGAGCGATATGCTGAATCGCCGGCTTGCCTTCGAAATACTTCAGGTCGATGCGCAGCGCAGCGGCAGCAGTGCCGCCATCGGCTTCGGAATAGCCACGGATATAGCCTTCACGCTGCAGCACGTCGAGGACGCGGGCACGCAGCTTGGAAGCCGGGGTGAGGATCGAATCCTTCTTGGCCTGCTGGCCATTGCGGATCCGGGTGAGCATATCACCAAGGGGATCGGTCATCGACATCTCGGTGGTCCTACCAGCTCGACTTCGTCACGCCGGGAATCAGGCCCTTGTTGGCCAGTTCGCGGAGCATGATGCGCGAGAGCTTGAACTTGCGGTAATAGGCGCGGCTGCGGCCGGTCAGCTCGCAGCGGTTGCGCACCCGCGTCGGATTGGCATTGCGCGGCAGTTCGGCCATCTTCAGGCGCGCCATCAGCCGTTCATTGTCATCACGGCTTTCGTCATTGGCGATCGCCTTCAGCACGGCAAACTTGCCGGCGTACTTGACCACAAGCGCCTTGCGGTGCTCGTTCTTGTTGATCGAGGAGAGCTTTGCCATGTCAGGCGGCCTTCTTTTCAGCGGCGGGCTGGATGAACGGGAAACCGAACGCCTTCAGCAGCGCACGGGCTTCGTCGTCAGTCTTCGCCGTCGTCGTGATGATCACATCCATGCCGCGGACGCTGTCGATCCGGTCATAGTTGATTTCCGGAAAGATGATCTGTTCCTTCAAGCCCATGGCATAGTTGCCGCGGCCGTCGAACGACTTGGGGTTGAGCCCGCGGAAATCGCGGACGCGCGGCAGCGCTACCGTGATCAGCCGGTCGAGAAACTCGTACATCCGTTCACGGCGCAGCGTAACCTTGCAGCCGATGGGCATGCCTTCGCGCAGCTTGAAGGTCGCGACCGACTTCTTGGCCTTGGTGATGACGGGCTTCTGGCCCGCGATCAGCGCCATTTCCTCGGCGGCCTTGTCGACCTTCTTCTTGTCCTGGGTGGCTTCGCCGACGCCCATGTTGAGCACGATCTTCTCGATCTTCGGGACTTCCATCAGGTTCTTGTAGCCGAACTGCTCGATCATCTGGGCGCGGACCTTGTCCACGTACAGCTGCTGCATCTTCGTCAGATTTGCGGAATCAGCCATCGATCTGCTCTCCCGACCGCTTGGCGACACGCACCTTGCGACCATCATCCAGGACCTTGAAGCCAACGCGGGTCGGCTTGCCGGTCTTCGGGTCCTCGATCGCCACCTTCGAGATGTGCATGGGCGCTTCGATACGCTCCAGGCCACCCTGGGGGTTGGCTTGCGAGGGCTTCCTGTGGCGGGTCATCATGTTGACGCCGCCGACGAGGACCTTCATTTCCTTCGGAAACGCCTTGGTCACTTCGCCGTGCTTGCCCTTGTCCTTGCCGGACAGGATGACGACCTTGTCGCCCTTCTTGATCTTCGCGGCGCTCATTACAGCACCTCCGGCGCAAGGCTGATGATCTTCATGTGGCCCGAGGCGCGCAGTTCACGCACCACCGGCCCGAAGATACGGGTGCCGATCGGCTCCTCGTTCTTGTTGATCAGCACGGCGGCATTGCCATCGAAACGGATGACCGAGCCATCGGCCCGGCGGATGTCCTTGGCGGTGCGAACGACGACGGCACGATGCACGTCGCCCTTCTTGACCTTGCCCTTGGGCTGCGCTTCCTTGACCGAAACGACGATGACATCGCCGACGCCGGCAAAGCGACGCTTCGATCCGCCCAGCACCTTGATGCACATCACCCTTTTGGCACCGCTGTTGTCAGCGACGTCGAGGTTCGTCTGCATCTGGATCATTTGGTCGATCCTTCATTATTTGCGACATCGGCGCCATTGCCGATGACCTTCCAGGTCTTGAGCTTGGAAATGGGGGCGCATTCTTCAATGCGGACCATGTCACCAGCCTTGACCGTGTTGCCCTCGTCATGGGCATGATACTTCTTCGAACGACGGATGATCTTGCCATAGACCGGGTGCGCAACCTTGCGCTCGATCAGGACAACGACCGTCTTGTCACCCTTGTCGGACACGCAGGTGCCCTGGAGGACGCGTTTCGGCATATTCAGGCTCCCGGCTGCGCAGCGGCGGGCTTGCGGCCAGCCTGCAGCGTCTTGATGCGCGCGATGGTGCGGCGCACCTCACGGATACGGCCCGGCTTTTCCAGCTGGCCGGTAGCCGCCTGAAAGCGCAGGTTGAACTGCTCGCGCTTCAGCTCCTGGAGAGCCGTCGCGAGCTGGTCGTCGGTCTGGACCTTCAGGTCCGCTTGCTTGATCTGTGCCATGATACTCAGTCCTGCGTCCCGACGGGTTCGCCGAGGCGAACCACCATCTTGACCTTGATCGGCAGCTTGGCTGCCGCGCGTTCGAAGGCGCCTTCCGCGACATCGTGCGGCACGCCGTCGAGCTCGAACATGATCCGGCCGGGCTTGACGCGAGCAACCCAGAATTCCGGGTTGCCCTTGCCCTTGCCCATGCGGACTTCAGCCGGCTTCGACGTCACCGGAACGTCCGGAAAGACGCGGATCCACAACCGGCCGGCGCGCTTGATGTGGCGCGAAATGGCACGGCGTGCGGCTTCGATCTGGCGAGCCGTGATCCGCTCGGGTTCCATGGCCTTCAGGCCGAAGGAGCCGAAGTTCAGCGCGGTGCCGCCCTTAGCATCGCCGTGGATGCGACCCTTGAACTGCTTGCGGAACTTGGTGCGCTTTGGTTGCAACATGTCAAATACCTCAGCGAGCCGGACGCACGCCGGAGGTCTGCGATTCCATCATCAGACGGTCCTGCGCCATCGGGTCGTGCCCAAGGATTTCGCCCTTGAAAATCCAAACCTTGATACCACAAACGCCATAGGCCGTATGGGCCTGGGCTTCGGCATAATCGACGTTCCCGCGCAGCGTGTGCAACGGCACCCGGCCTTCGCGATACCATTCGGTACGCGCAATTTCGGCCCCGCCAAGGCGGCCCGAGCAGGTGATCTTGATGCCTTCGGCACCCAGACGCAGTGCCGACTGCACCGCACGCTTCATGGCGCGGCGGAAAGCGATACGACGCTCCAGCTGATCGGCAACACCCTGGGCGACCAACTTGGCATCGACTTCCGGCTTGCGGATCTCGACGATGTTGAGCGACACGTCGCTCTTGGTCATCGCGCCGATCTGCTTGCGCAGCTTCTCGATATCCGCACCCTTCTTGCCGATGATGACACCCGGACGGGCAGCATAGATCGACACGCGCGCCAGCTTCGCCGGGCGCTCGATCACGACCTTGGAGATCGCAGCCTGGGCGTGCGTCTTCACGATGAACTCGCGAATGCGCAGATCCTCAAGCAACAGCGTGCCATATTCGTTGCCACGGGCAAACCAGCGGCTGTCCCAAGTACGGTTGATCTGCAGGCGCAGACCGATGGGGGAGGTTTTGTGACCCATTATGCTTCGCTCCCAGCGGCGCTATCGTTTTCGGCGCCCATTTCGCGGACGACGACGCGCAGGCGGCTGAACGGCTTTTCGATGCGGGCAGCGCGACCACGGGCACGCGGCGTGAAGCGCTTCATCACCAGCGCCTTGCCGACGCTGGCTTCCTTGACGATCAGCGCGTCGACATCGAGGTTGTGGTTGTTTTCGGCATTGGCGACGGCCGAGGCCAGCACCTTGCGCACGTCGATGGCCATCGCCTTCGTCGAGAACTGCAGGATGTTGAGCGCATCGCCGACCTTGCGGCCGCGAATGAGCCCTGCAACCAGGTTCAGCTTGTAGGCCGAGCCACGGATCGAGGTGGCAACGGCCAGCGCTTCACGGTCGCCGACCTTGCGGGGAGATTTCGGCTTCGACATCAGCGCTTGCCCTTCTTGTCGGCGGCGTGGCCGGGGAAGTTGCGCGTCGGCGCGAATTCACCCAGCTTCATGCCGACCATGTCCTCGTTGACCGAGACCGGGATGAACTTCTTGCCATTGTAGACGCTGAAGGTCAGGCCGACAAACGACGGCAGGATGGTGGAACGGCGCGACCAGGTCTTGATCGGACCACGGCCACCACCGCCAGCCTGTGCGGCTTCGGCCTTCTTCAGGACGTTGAGGTCCACGAACGGACCCTTCCAGACGGAACGGCTCATCTGGCCTTACCTCTTCTTCTTGGCGTGACGCGAACGGATGATCATCCGGTCGGTCGACTTGTTCGAACGCGTCTTGGCACCCTTGGTCGGCTTGCCCCATGGCGTCACCGGATGGCGGCCGCCCGAGGTCCGGCCTTCACCACCGCCGTGCGGATGGTCGACCGGGTTCTTGGCAACACCACGCGTCAGCGGGCGATGGCCCAGCCAGCGGTTGCGGCCGGCCTTGCCAAGGTTCTGGTTGCTGTTGTCCGGGTTCGACACGGCACCGACGGTGGCCATGCATTCCGAACGCACATAACGCTGCTCACCCGAGTTGAGGCGGATGATGACCATGCCCTTGTCACGACCGACAACCTGCACGAACGTGCCGGCGGCACGTGCCAGCTGGCCACCCTTGCCGGGCTTCAGCTCGACATTGTGAACGATGGTGCCAACCGGCATCGAGCCGATTTCCATCGCATTGCCGGGCTTGACGTCGACCTTCTTGCCGGCGGTGACGACATCGCCGACGGCGAGGCGCTGCGGCGCGATGATATACTGCTGGTTGCCATCGGGATATTTCACCAGCGCGATGAATGCCGAACGGTTGGGGTCATATTCCAGACGCTCGACCGACGCCGTGACGTCCCAGGTGCGGCGCTTGAAATCGACGATGCGATACAGCTGCTTGTGGCCACCGGCGATGCCGCGCGCCGTCGCATGGCCCATGTTGTTGCGGCCACCCGACTTGCGCAGACCTTCGGTCAGCGCCTTGACCGGACGACCCTTGAACAGGCCCGAACGGTCGACGAGGATCAGGCCGCGGCGGCCCGGGCTCGTCGGATTGTAGTTCTTCAATGCCATCGGATCAGATCCCCGTGGTCACGTCGATCCGGTCGCCGTCGGCGAGCGTCACGATCGCTTTCTTTTCGTCGGAACGACGATATTCCTTGCCCTTCCAGCGCTTGGTCTTGCCCTTCTGGATCAGCGTGTTGACGCTGAGCACCTTGACGCTGAACAGCGCTTCGATGGCGGCCTTGATCTCGGGCTTCGACGCGCCGTTGGCGACCTTGAACACAACCTGGTTGTATTCGCTGACCAGCGTCGACTTTTCGGTGATGACCGGCTTCACCACGATGTCGTAGTGCTTGAGCTCGATCGCCCCGGTCTTGGTGGGTGCCTTAGCCATTGACCCGGGCCTCCAGTGCCTGGACGGCAGCGCGGGTCAGGACCAGCGTGTCGTGGTTGAGGATGTCATAGACGTTGGCGCCGATCGCCGGCAGCACGTCGATGTGCGGAACATTCGCCGAAGCGTGGCGGAAGCTGGCATTGACCTCGGCACCGTCGATGAACAGGCCGTTGGTGATGCCAAGGCCCGCCATCACGGTGATGAAGGCCTTGGTGCGTGCTTCGCTGATCGCCAGATCCTCGATGATCAGCAACTTGCCTTCGGCCGCCTTGACCGACAACGCGGTGGCGAGACCAAGGGTGCGGATCTTCTTGTTGAGACCCGGGTTGAAGTCGCGGACACGCGGGCCATGGGCCTTGCCGCCGCCGATGAATTGCGGTGCTGCACGGTTGCCGTGGCGCGCCGTACCGCCGCCCTTCTGGTTGCCCAGCTTCTTGCCGGTACGCCGCACATCGGAACGCTCACGTGCGCCGCGTGCAGTGCCACGACGCTTTTCGAGCTGCCAGGTGACGACGCGGTGCAGAATGTCGAGCCGCGGTTCCTTGCCGAAGACGGCATCCGACAATTCGATCTCGCCGGCATCCGCCGCGGCCAGGGTTTTGACCTGAACCTTCATGTGCCTCAGGCCTCCGTGTTTTCGGTGGCGTCGACTTCGACCGGCGCATCAGCGACTTCGATCGGAGCAACGTCATTTGCAGCAGTCTTGAGCGACGCCGGATAAGGCGCATCGGCGTGACGCGCCACCTTGATCGCATCCTTGATCAACAGCCAACCGCCCTTCGACCCCGGCACCGAGCCGTGGACGAACAACAGACCACGCTCGACATCGGTCGAGACGATTTCCAGATTCTGCTGGGTGCGCTGCTTGTCACCCATGTGACCGGCCATCTTCTTGCCCTTGAAGACCTTGCCCGGATCCTGGCGCTGCCCGGTCGAACCGAGCGAACGGTGCGAGACCGAGACGCCGTGGGTGGCACGCAGACCACCGAAGCCCCAGCGCTTCATGCCGCCCTGGAAGCCCTTGCCCTGGGTAACGCCGGTGACGTCGACCAGCTGGCCCGGAACAAAGTGGTCAGCAGAGATGGTGGCGCCGGTTTCGAGCAGCGCGTCTTCCGACACGCGGAATTCGGCGACCTTGGCCTTGGGCTCGACTTCGGCCTTGCCGAAATGGCCGCGCTCCGGCTTGGTGGTGTTCTTGGCCTTCTTGGTCCCGGCACCGAGCTGGACAGCAACATAGCCGTCCACATCCGTGGTGCGAACCGAAATAACCTGATTGTTCTCGAGAGCGAGGACCGTGACCGGAACGTGCCGGCCATCGTCGCGGAAAACCCGCGTCATCCCCATCTTCTTCGCGATCACGCCTGTGCGCATGACCAATTCCTTTCTCATCAGAGGCCCCGTCCCATCATGGTCGGGGGCGTGTCGGGCTCAGCTTTGTTTGAGGCGGCTGGGCCCAGAAGTTCGCTCCGCGTATGTCTGTCCGGCTTATTTGCCGAGCTTGATCTCGATATCGACACCGGCAGCCAGGTCGAGCTTCATCAGCGCGTCCACGGTCTGCGGGGTCGGGTCGACGATATCCAGAAGGCGCTTGTAGGTCCGGACTTCGAACTGTTCGCGGCTCTTCTTGTCGACGTGCGGCGACCGGTTGACGGTGAACCGCTCGAAGCGCGTCGGCAGCGGGATCGGGCCGCGGATGGCAGCACCGGTACGCTTCGCCGTGTCGGCGATCTCGCCCGTGGCCATATCGAGCACACGGTGATCAAAAGCCTTCAGGCGGATGCGAATGTTCTGCGTGTCCATGGAACCTAAATCACACTCTATTCAAATATTCAGGACCGGCACGACCCGCCTTTTAGGCGGGATGCACCGGTCCGGAAAAAGACGGGCTTCGAAGGGTTAAACCAGGCCAGACGAATCGGGCCGCCTCCCGAAGGAAACGGCCCTATAGCCTTACTTGATGATGCTTGCAACCACGCCGGCGCCGACAGTGCGGCCACCTTCGCGAATTGCGAAGCGCAGGCCCTGGTCCATGGCGATCGGAGCGATCAGCTTGACCTTCAGCTGGACGTTGTCGCCGGGCATGACCATCTCGGTGCCTTCCGGCAGTTCGACGGTGCCGGTAACATCGGTCGTGCGGAAGTAGAACTGCGGGCGATAGTTGGCAAAGAACGGCGTGTGACGGCCGCCTTCGTCCTTCGACAGCACATAGACTTCCGAGGTGAACTCGGTGTGCGGCTTGATCGAGCCGGGCTTGCAGAGCACCTGGCCACGCTCGACGTCGTCACGGCCAACGCCGCGCAGCAGCGCGCCGATGTTGTCGCCGGCCTGACCCTGGTCGAGCAGCTTACGGAACATTTCGACGCCCGTGCAGACGGTCTTGCGGGTGTCGTGGATACCGACGATCTCGATTTCCTCGCCAACCTTGACGATGCCCGATTCGACACGGCCGGTGACGACGGTGCCACGACCCGAGATCGAGAACACGTCTTCGATCGGCATCAAGAACGGACGATCGAGCGGACGCTCCGGCTGCGGGATATATTCGTCGACCGTCTGCATCAGCTTGAGGACGGCGTCATGGCCGATGTCGTCGCGCTTGCCGTCAAGGGCACACACGGCCGAACCCTGGGTGATCGGGATATCGTCGCCCGGGAAATCATACTTCGACAGCAGTTCGCGGATTTCCAGCTCGACGAGCTCGAGGATTTCGGCGTCGTCGACGAGATCGACCTTGTTCATGAAGACGACCATGGCGGGCACGCCGACCTGCTTTGCAAGCAGGATGTGCTCACGGGTCTGCGGCATCGGGCCATCGGTGGCCGACACGACGAGGATAGCGCCGTCCATCTGCGCGGCGCCGGTGATCATGTTCTTCACATAGTCGGCGTGGCCGGGGCAATCGACGTGGGCATAGTGACGGGCAGCGGTTTCATATTCGACGTGCGCCGTCGAAATGGTGATGCCGCGCTCGCGCTCCTCAGGTGCCTTGTCGATGTTGGCATAGCTGGTGAAGGTGGCGCCACCGGTTTCGGCCAGCACCTTGGTGATCGCTGCGGTCAGCGAGGTCTTGCCATGGTCGACGTGACCGATGGTGCCGATGTTGCAGTGCGGCTTGTTCCGCTCGAACTTTGCTTTGGCCATGGCCGAACCCTTTTCCTAAAACATATGTCGTGAAGTCTGTTTCAGCTGTCGCTGATCGGACGCCGGTCGAATCAGCGCAACCGCAAGGCGCGCTGACTAGCGGCGTTCAGGAATAAATCAAGCCAGTTTGAGCTTGATCTCCTCCGCCACGTTCGAGGGCACTTCCTCGTAATGGCTGAACTGCATCGTATATTGCGCCCGACCCTGGCTCATCGAGCGCAGCTGATTGACGTAACCGAACATGTTCGCCAGCGGCACCTGCGCCTCGATCACCTGCGCGTTGCCGCGCGTGTCGGTGCCCTGGATCTGGCCCCGACGCGAGTTGAGATCGCCGATGACATCACCCAGATAATCTTCCGGGGTCACGACTTCGACCTTCATCACCGGCTCGAGCAGCTTGATACCGGCCTTGGTTGCCGCTTCGCGCATGCCGCCACGTCCGGTGATTTCGAACGCCAGTGCCGACGAATCGACGTCATGATAGGCGCCGTCGTACAGAGTCGCGACGAAATCGATGATCGGAAAGCCGATCAGCGAGCCCGAAGCCGCAACTTCACGAATGCCCTTCTCGACCGACGGGATATATTCCTTCGGAATGTTGCCGCCCTTGACATCGTCCTTGAAGATGATGCCGGTGCCGCGCTCGCCGGGCTCGACGGTGAACTTGATCCGGCCGAACTGGCCCGAACCGCCCGACTGCTTCTTGTGGGTATAGTCGACATCGACCTTGCGGGCGAGCGATTCGCGGTACGCCACCTGCGGCGCGCCGACATTGGCTTCGACCTTGAATTCGCGGCGCATGCGGTCGACGAGGATCTCGAGATGGAGCTCGCCCATCCCCTTGATGATCGTCTGGCCCGATTCCATGTCCGACGTCACGCGGAAGGACGGATCCTCCTGCGCCAGGCGGTTGAGGGCAATGCCCATCTTCTCCTGGTCGGCCTTGGTCTTGGGCTCCACAGCGACCTCGATGACGGGGTCGGGGAATTCCATCCGTTCCAGAACGATCGGCTTCAGCGGCGCGCACAACGTGTCACCGGTGGTGACGTCCTTGAGGCCGACCAGCGCGACGATGTCGCCGGCATAGGCTTCCTTAATGTCTTCGCGGTTGTTGGCATGCATCAGCAGCATGCGGCCGATCTTCTCGCGCTTGTCCTTGACCGAGTTAAGCACGGTGGAGGCGGCTTCCATCTTTCCCGAATAGATGCGGGCGAACGTCAGCGTCCCGACGAACGGATCGGTCATGATCTTGAAGGCGAGCGCCGAGAAAGGCGCATCATCCGAGGCTTCGCGGATCTCGTCCTCGTCCTTCAGATTGATGCCGTGCATCGGCGGAATGTCGAGCGGGCTCGGCAAATAGTCGACGACCGCGTCGAGCAGCGGCTGCACACCCTTGTTCTTGAACGCCGAACCGCACAGCACCGGAACGAACGCGAATGCCAGCGTGCCCTTGCGGATCAGCGCCTTCAATTCGGCCGTCGTCGGCTCGGTCCCTTCAAGGTACGATTCCATCAAGGCATCGTCCTGCTCGACGGCCATTTCGATCAGCTCCGAACGCGCAACGGCGGCAGCGTCCTTCAGATGATCCGGAATGTCCTTGTACTCGAACTTGGCACCCAGCGATTCTTCCAGCCACACGATGGCGCGGTTCTCGACCAGATCGACCAGACCGATGAAATCGCCTTCCAGGCCGATCGGCAGATACAGCACCGCCGGACGCGCGCCGAGGCGATCCTTGATCATCTGCACGCAGCGGTCGAAATTGGCGCCGGTGCGGTCAAGCTTGTTGACGAAGCACATGCGCGGAACCTTGTACTTGTCCGCCTGGCGCCACACCGTTTCGGACTGAGGCTCGACCCCGGCCACGCCGTCGAAGCACGCCACCGCGCCATCGAGCACGCGCAGCGAGCGTTCGACTTCGATGGTGAAGTCGACGTGGCCCGGCGTGTCGATGATGTTGATGCGGTGGTCATTCCAGAAGCACGTCGTCGCGGCCGACGTGATGGTGATGCCGCGCTCCTGCTCCTGCTCCATCCAGTCCATCGTCGCGGTGCCTTCGTGCACTTCGCCGATCTTGTAGGACTTGCCGGTGTAATAGAGGATCCGCTCGGTCGTCGTCGTCTTCCCGGCGTCGATATGCGCCATGATGCCGATGTTGCGATAGCGGTCGAGCGGGGTGGTGCGAGCCATGATTCTTCTACCAGCAAAAGGTTTGCGGCGCCGCCGGAGCAGGCGGCGCCGAAGTGGTTCTGACTACCAGCGATAATGCGAGAACGCACGGTTGGCTTCGGCCATCCGGTGCGAATCTTCGCGCTTCTTGACGGCGGCGCCGCGATTGTTCGCTGCATCGAGCAGCTCACCCGACAGTCGCTGCGCCATGGTGTGCTCGCTGCGCTTGCGCGCGGCGGCAATCAGCCAGCGGATGGCGAGTGCCTGCGAACGCTCCGGACGCACTTCGACCGGCACCTGATAGGTGGCGCCACCGACACGGCGCGAGCGCACCTCGATGCCCGGACGGACATTGGCGAGAGCATCGTGGAAGACGCCGACCGGCTCGCGCCGGCTCTTGGCTTCGATGGTTTCGAGCGCCGAATAGACGATCGCTTCGGCGACCGACTTCTTGCCCTCGTACATGACGAGGTTCATGAACTTGCTGAGCACCACATCCCCGAAACGGGGATCGGGCAGGATTTCGCGCTTCTCTGGGCGACGACGACGGGCCATTTTCTCTGATCCTTCTTACTTGGGACGCTTGGCGCCGTACTTCGACCGGCTCTGCTTGCGGTTCTTGACACCTTGGGTATCGAGAACGCCGCGCAGGACGTGGTAACGCACACCGGGCAAATCCTTGACGCGGCCGCCGCGAATCAGGACCACAGAGTGCTCCTGAAGATTGTGGCCTTCGCCGGGAATGTAGCCGATGACTTCGAAGCCATTGGTAAGACGGATCTTGGCAACCTTGCGAAGCGCCGAGTTCGGCTTCTTCGGGGTCGTCGTGTAGACGCGGGTGCAAACACCACGCTTCTGCGGGCAGGCCTCCATGGCCGGCACCTTGTTGCGGGCCTTCTGCGGCTCGCGACCCTTGCGGATCAGCTGGTTGATCGTCGGCATCGTGCTTTTGTCATCCTGTCTGTTCGGTGGCTGCATGCCACCTACTCCAGATCAACCCCGCCCACGGGACTTGTCCCATGGCATAAGCGCGAAAGGCTCCTGATGAAGAAAGCCCATCGCGCGCGGCGCAACCTGTCGTTTCCATTCTCGCAACCGCAGGGCCAGGGCACGGCAGGGCCGGACCACAAAGCCCACGGGCGGGAGCGCGGCCTTTAATCGAACCCGCTCTCGCCGTCAACGCCATTCCCCGGCGCGGGCCAGGGCAACCCTTCGCATAGGTAGCGCCTGGGGTGCCTCCCACGTAGACAATGCATGGCCCGTCGGCAGTGCCCGGCGGCGGGACCGTCAGGGAAGGAAGCCGACTTGTCGCAGCGCCGCACGATCCTCGCCACCCTGTTCCCTGCCCGTGTGACACAGTGGTTCGGCCCGGCGCTCGTCGCCGGCGGCGCGGCAGCGATCATCGGCGTCGTCACCGTCACTTCGGGCGTTCTCGACCTGACCGCCTCGACGCCGCACCCGCAAGGCTGGGCGACGTTTCTCCATTATGTCTTCAACCGCTCGGTCGCCCACCACAGCGCGGATCTCACCCCACCTGCCGACCTCGATTCGGAGCCCCGAATCATCAAGGGTGCGGTCTATTACAGCCGGGTCTGCGCCAATTGCCACGCCGGCCCGGGGTTCGGCCAAAGCCCGGTGGCGCTCGCACTGCGCCCGCAGCCGCAGTATCTGGTGACCCAGGCCAAGCTGTTCGATGCATCCGGGCTGTTCTGGATCGTCAAGCACGGGGTCAAGTACAGCGCCATGCCGGCCTGGACGACGCAAAGCCGCGATGACGAGGTCTGGTCGATCGTCGCCTTCTTGCGCGCCCTGCCCGGGCTCGACAACGCCCGCTACCAGGCCCTTGCCGGCATGACACCGGACCCGGTCCCGGCCGCCGCCCCGGCGCAGGGCGAAGGCAGCTACCACCCCGATATCGCCATGAACAACGGCGGCACCGATGCCGTGCCGGACTACAGCGTGTCGCGCCCCGCCGTCGCCTTCGGCCGCGGCAGCATCGGCGCCGATCCGACGCTGGCCTGTGTGCAATGCCATGGCGCCGACGGTGCCGGCCGCGCCGGGGCGCCGTTCCCCAACCTGACGCTGCTCGACCGCGTCACCTTCAAGAAGGCGCTGACCCAGTTCGCCACCGGCGCGCGGCACAGCGGCTATATGCAGCCGGTCGCCGCGCAGCTGACCAACGCCCAGATCGACGCGCTGACCGCCGCCTTCGGCGCCATGCCGCGCCGCCCGTCACCACAGTTTGCGGCCACACCCGCACAACTGGCGCTCGGCGAACAGATCGCCAACAAGGGGATTCCCGCCGCGCGCGTCAACGCCTGCCAGATCTGCCACGCAATCAACCGCGCCGACAGCAAACTGTACCCGGCCATCGCCGGTCAGAATGTCTGGTATCTGCGGGACCAGCTGGCGCTTTTTCGCGCCGGCCAGCGCGATGGCGGCGACCCGATCAATCCGATGCTCGCCGCCGCCCATGGCCTCACCGATCCGCAGATCGCGGCGGTTTCGGCCTGGTATGCGGCTCGCCCGCCCGAAGCGCCGGCGGCGGTTCCGGAAAATCCGAAAACCGCCGCCGACTGATCGGCCCTACATTGCCCCGTGGCAGTGCTTGAATTTCTTGCCCGATTCGCACGGGCACAGCGCGTTGCGCGGTACGGACCGATGCCATTCGGCGAGATCCTCGGGGTCGACCTCGGTCAATTCCGCGGTCGCCGCCATCGCCCCCGCAAGCGCGCCGGCCGGCAGCGTCGACCCGAACATGTCGAGCGGCGGCAGCCGCCGCAGCGCACTGCCCGGCGCCTCGTTTTCGCCGGTCAGCGGATCGATGTGCGTCGTGATGAAATCGGGCATCGGCGGCAGCGCCGGCGCCTCCATCTGGAATTGCGCGTGTGACAGCATCCGCGTCACATCCTCGCGCACCGTCACCAGCATGCGTTCGAACAACGCAAAGGCTTCGGACTTGTACTCGTTGAGCGGCGTCTTCTGCGCATAGGCACGCAGGTGGATGACCTGGCGCAGCGCATCGAGCGTCGCCAGATGCTCCTTCCAGTGATGGTCGAGCGCCTGCAACAGGAAGTTCTTTTCGATCTGCACCCAGGTTTCGGGCGGCACCTGTGCCGATTTTTCGGCCATCGCCGCATCCGCGGCCGCGATCAGCCGATCGACGACGATTTCCGGATCGATCGCGGCTTCCTTCGGCCATTCGGTGACATCGATCGGCAGCGCGAGAGTCGTTTTTACCGCGAGGTCGAGTTCCTCGATGTTCCACTGTTCGGGATAGCTGTTCGGCGGGCAATGGGTCGCGACCATGGCGTTGATGGTTTCGGTGCGCATGTCGACGACGACATCGCCGACCGTGTCCGAATCCATGATGTCGGCGCGTTGCTCGTACACGACCTTGCGCTGGTCGTTCATGACATCGTCATACTGGAGCAGCTGCTTGCGGACGTCGTAGTTGCGCGCCTCGACCTTCTTCTGCGCCGTCTCGATCGCCTTGGAAATCCACGGGTGGACGATCGCCTCGCCCTCCTCCAGCCCGTTGTTCATCATCCGGCTCAGCATCGACTGCTGGCCGAAGATGCGCAGCAGGTCATCGTCGAGCGACAGGTAGAAGCGGCTGAGACCTGGGTCGCCCTGGCGCCCCGACCGTCCGCGCAGCTGATTGTCGATGCGCCGGCTTTCATGGCGCTCGGTGCCGAGCACGAACAACCCGCCGGCGGCCCGCACCGCCTCGCGCTCGGCCTGCACTTCGGCCTTGATGCGCGCGACGGCGGCCTCGCGCTCCGGTCCTTCCGGCAGGTCGCCGAGTTCGCGCGACACGCGCGCGTCGAAATTGCCGCCGAGCTGGATGTCGGTGCCGCGGCCAGCCATGTTGGTGGCGATGGTGACGGCACCCAGCCGCCCGGCCTGCTCGACGATATGCGCTTCCTGTTCGTGGAAGCGCGCGTTGAGCACGACATGCTCGACGCCTTCCTTCTTCAGGAACTCGCTCAGCATCTCGCTTTTTTCGATGGAAACCGTGCCGACCAGGATCGGCTGGTTGCGCGCCGAGCTCTCGCGGATGGTCTTGACGATCGCCTTGTATTTCTGCTCGGCGTCCTTGTAGAATTCGTCGTCGACGTCCTTGCGCTGCACGGGCTGGTTGGTCGGAATGACGACGACATTCAGCTTGTAGATGTCGAAGAACTCCGACGCTTCGGTCGCCGCGGTCCCGGTCATGCCGCCCAGCTTGGGATACATGCGGAAATAATTCTGGAAGGTGATCGAGGCCAGCGTCTGGTTCTCGGGCTGGATCTGGACGCCTTCCTTGGCTTCCACGGCCTGGTGCAGCCCGTCCGACCAGCGCCGGCCGTCCATCATGCGGCCGGTGAATTCGTCGATGATCGTCACCTTGTCATTGCGGACGATATAATCGGTATCGCGGCGATAGATGACATTGGCGCGCAGCGCCTGGTTCAGATGGTGGACCGCCTGGGTATTCTCGAAATCATAAAGGTTCTCGCCTTCGAGAATCCCGGCTGCCGACAGCGCGCGTTCGGCCTTTTCGGTGCCGTCCTCGGTCAGGATCACCGATTTCTGCTTCTCGTCGACCTCATAATCTTCGGGCACCAGGGTCTTCACCATGGCGTCGACGATCATGTACATTTCCGACTTGTCATCGGTGGGGCCGGAAATGATCAGCGGCGTCCGCGCCTCGTCGATCAGCACCGAATCGACTTCGTCGACCACGGCGAAATTGAAGGGTCGCTGCACCATCTGCTCGCGGCTGTACTTCATGTTGTCGCGCAGGAAGTCGAAACCGAATTCGTTGTTGGTGCCATAGGTGATGTCGCTGGCATAGGCCTCGCGGCGCGTGGCATCGTCGATATTGGGGACGATGACGCCGACGGTCATGCCGAGGAACTTGTAGATCTGCCCCATCCAGTTGGCATCGCGCGCCGCCAGATAGTCGTTGACGGTGACGACATGGACACCCTTGCCGGCCAGCGCGTTGAGATAGACGGCGAGCGTCGCCATCTGGGTCTTGCCCTCGCCCGTCCGCATCTCGGCGATCTCGCCGCGGTGAAGAACGATGCCGCCGACCAGCTGCACGTCATAATGGCGCTGTCCCAGCGTGCGCTTGGCCGCTTCGCGCACCGTCGCAAAGGCTTCGGGCAGAATGTCGTCGAGCGTCTTGCCGGCGGCCAGCTCGGCCTTCAGCTTGTCGGTCTGGCCCTTCAGCGCATCGTCCGAGAGGGCGGAAATCTGGGGTTCGAGCGCGTTGATTCGCGCCACCACCGCGCCAAGCGACTTGACGTATCGTTCATTGCTGGACCCGAAGAGCCGCTTGGCGAGACCGCCGAAACCGAGCATGGACTTCCTAACGCACGAGGCATTGAATAAAGGCACGGCGCGGCCGCAGGGCCGGCCATGGACGGCAGCGATGTAGGAGCGCGTGCGCCCTTCGTCAATTGCACCCCCTCCAGCGCGCGCCGACGGCAGCCCGCGGCAGGCGCCAGCTCAGGTCGGACGCAGGTCCGGCGCCGGCGACCCGTCGGCGACGGACGGCGCCGTGTCGACCCGCGGCGCTGCAGGCGTGATCGGCAGCCGCTTCGATTTGCGCCGCAGGCCGAAATTGACGGCGCGCCGCACCCGCGGATAGCGCTGCGTATGGCGCAGGTAACGCCGCCGCGCCCAGCGGGAATTGCGCAGCACCAGGGCAAAGCCGAAACCGAAGATGAAGATGCCCAGCGGGCCGGGAGTCGGGATGCCGATAATCGGTGCCAGCAGCATCAGGAGGACGCCCAGGCCCAGCTGGAAAACGCGGAATGGCTGGCTGCGAACGAGCGTATCGAGAAAGGCCGGACGCTTCACCATGACCTGCGTCTAGGCGGCAGTTATGGCAACAACAAGGTGGCATTCTGGCCAGTTTGCTACCCGGGCTTGAGGCCGGCGGCATCGCCTTCTACTGTCGCTGCGGGGTCGCCTGTTGCCGGGTGAAAAAGGGGTTTTTCTTGGTCGCTCATGTCGGGACGGTGGCGTTTCTCGGGCTCGAGGCGCGGCGCGTCGATGTCCAGGTGCAGATTTCCAGCGGTGCCGCCGGCTTTCTGACCGTCGGCCTGCCCGACAAGGCGGTGAAGGAAAGCCGCGAACGCGTCCAGGCGGCGCTGCACGCCATCGGGCTGGCGTTGCCGCCACGCCGTGTCGTCGTCAACCTGTCGCCGGCCGACCTGCCCAAGGAAGGGTCGCATTATGACCTGCCGATCGCGCTCGGGCTGCTCGGTGCCATGGGCATCATTGCTGCCGACGCGCTGGAAGGCTTTCTGGTCGTCGGCGAGCTCGGTCTTGATGGACGGCTGGCGCCGGTACCGGGGGTGTTGCTCGCCGCACTGCACGCCGCCGAGCACGAGCTCGGACTCATCTGCCCGGCGTCGCAGGGCGGCGAGGCGGCCTGGGCCGGCGAGGTCGATGTCATCGCCGCGCCCGATGTGCTCAGCCTGCTCAACCATCTAAAGGGCACGCAACTGCTGTCGCCGCCGGTGCGCAGCCTTGCCGAACTGGTCCGCTCCGGCCCGGACATGGCCGAAATCAAGGGGCAGGAAACTGCCAAGCGCGCTGTCGAAATCGCCGCCGCGGGGGGCCACAACCTGCTGATGTCCGGGCCACCCGGATCGGGCAAGTCGCTGCTTGCCGCGGCGCTTCCCGGCATCCTGCCCGAACTGACCCCCGCCGAAGCGCTCGAAGTGTCGATGGTCGCCTCGATGGCCGGGGAGCTGGAGGGCGGGCGCCTGGTCCGCACCCGCCCGTTCCGCAGCCCCCACCACAGTGCCTCGATGCCGGCACTGGTGGGTGGTGGCGCCCGCGCCCGGCCCGGCGAAGTCAGCCTTGCCCATCTCGGCATCCTGTTCCTCGATGAGCTGCCCGAATTCCAGCGCGGCGTGCTCGATTCGCTGCGCCAGCCGCTGGAAACCGGCACGGTGATGGTGGCGCGCGCCGCAGCCCATGTCAGCTACCCGGCGCGCGTCCAACTGATCGCGGCCATGAACCCCTGTCGCTGCGGCTATCTGGGGGATGCGGCGCGCGCCTGCTCGCGCGCGCCGAAATGCGCCGTCGACTACCAGGCGCGGCTGTCGGGCCCCCTGCTCGACCGCATCGACCTTCATGTCGACGTTCCCGCCGTCAGCGCCGCCGACCTGACATTGCCGCCGCCCGCCGAAACCAGCGCCGATGTCGCCGCCCGCGTTGCCGCCGCACGCGCTATCCAGACAGCACGCTACGCCGGTCATCCGGCGCGCACCAATGCGGAGGCCGATGGCAAGCTGCTGGAGGCCGCCGCCACGCCCGACGACGCCGGACGCAAGCTGCTCGCCCAGGCCGCCGATTCGCTGCGCCTTTCGGCACGGGGCTATACGCGCGTGCTGCGCGTGGCGCGCACGCTGGCCGATCTTGCGGCCGTGGAACGGATTGGCCGTATCCACGTTGCAGAAGCGCTCAGCTATCGCCGGCACATGCCGGCGAACTGAGGTGCGATTGCGCCTGTCATCCACGACGGCATAATAGGCACGACAACCAGAGGAGTGACCATGGGCATCATCGATTTCGTCAAGGACAAGCTGGGCATTGGCCCCGACGCGGACTCCATCAAGGCCGACATCGCCAAGCTCGGGCTCAACGTGCAGAATTTCAACGTCGTCCTCGCCGATGGCATCGCCACGTTGACCGGCCTTGCCGTCAACCGCGCCGAAGCGTCGAAGATCGTCATGGCGGTCGGCAACAAGGACGGCATCACCAAGGTCGACAACCAGATGCGCGTGCCGCTGTCATCGCTGCCGTCCACGGTCACACCGCCGACGACACCCGATGCCGACGCCGATGAAGAAGCCGTCGTCTTCTATCCGGTCGAAAAGGGCGAGACGCTGTCGGGGATCGCCAAGCGGCTGTACGGCGACCCCAACAAGTACATGAAGATCTTCGAAGCCAACAAGCCGATGCTGACCGACCCGGACAAGATCTATCCCGGCCAGGTCCTGCGCGTACCGCCGCTCTGACCGGGATGGTCGGCGCCCTGACCGGGGCGCCGGCGCCTATTCGGTAATACCGTTCCAGCCACTGACGAGGTTGGACTGGCGCGCCGGATCGGTGACGCCGAACAGCGGCTGGCGGATGACGAGCTTCTGGCCGCCATCGCGGATCAACGGGCGATAGGCGATCCCCACGGCGCTGCGCACATGCTTGTTGTAGAGCAGGTCGAGCGGCAGGATGATGTAGATGCCCTTGTCGAAGCGGCCTTCGCCGAATTCTTCCGCCGACACATCGGTGAAGGTGGCGAAGGCACCGACGCGGACCCCCGATTCGAATGTCCGTGCCACATCGAAGGTGACGCCGAAGTCCTTGGCCAGATAACGCCCGACGCTGACCTGCGCATCGACGCGCGCCTTGGGGAACGTCACATAACCGGTGACATGGCCGGTCAGCACCTTGTAGTCGCGAAGCCCGAACAGCTGGTTGAAATTGCGCTGCTGGACATAGCTGAGGTCCACGCCGAGCGCCCAATTCTGGACGGCAGGCCGGTATAGCAACTCGCCGCCGAAGCCCGCGTACATTTCCTCCAGATAGCCGCCGAAAGCATGGCCATAAAGGCCCGATGCGATGTTGAAATTATAGTCCATCTGCAGATGCGAAATCGCCGTGGTGCCCTGGCGCAGATATTCGGCGATGTCGCTCCGCACGCGCGGCAGCAAGCTGTCCGAGCCGATTCGCAACTTGTCGAAATTGTTGCTGACGTTGAAGGTGAACTGGCCGGTTGCATCGAATCCGCGGCCCAGCAGGACACCGCCGTTCAGCGCCACATAGGCCTGGTACAGAACAAACTGTTCCGGCCGCCCCAATGTCGTCTTCAAACCCGGGCGGATCGAATACAGGAACTGCGGATAAGCGGCATCGACCGGACCCTTGAATTCGGCTTTCCCCAGCGTCACCGGCGCATTGGTGACCTCCACCTCGGTCAGCAGCTTGTCGACTGCTGGCCCGCGCCGGTCCTTGACCGCTTCGATCAGGCCCGCACGCGGCACCTTGACCGCCATCGTCTCAAGGCCGTTTTCGACAAGAACGATGTTCACGTATTCATATTTGGACGGCAGCACCGAAAACGCCGCACGTGCGATGCGGCCGACGCCGGTCGCGACGTTGTAGAAACGTGTCTGGGCAACGAACAATTCAACCGTGTCGCCCTTGAAGCTGGCGGCGTAGAGCGCTGTGCCCTGGATATCGAGCGCCTTGACCAGCCGCTCGCGCTCGCTGCCGGCCGCCGGGATGACCGATGTCGTCGGAAGCGGGGACGTGCGGGGTTGCGCACCGCTGTCGACATAAGCCGGCGCGACGGCGCGGACATTGAGCGGCACCGCGCCCACGGCAGGAATCGGCTGGGCATCGGGTCCGATCGGGGCGCCGGGCGCATCGAACTTCGGCGGCACGGTCGCACGGTGGAAGTTGGTGGTCGCCGTCACCGTAAGCCCGAACTTGTTGCCGCGTTCGAAGCTGGCCATTGCATTCAGCCAGGGCAGAATCCTGTAATCGAGCCCGACATTGATCGGCGACGACACCGGCTGGTTGTTGTCAAGCGCTTCCTGCTGGTAGCTGTTCGAATCATATTCGACCTTCAGGGTCAGCCCCCGGATCGGCATCGAATATTGAATGCCCCCGAAGAAGCCCGCGCGGGGTCCTCGAAAATAGACATTGTTGAACGTGCCGCCGCCCGCGGTGAACGGCGCGCGATATTCGAACCGATCCGAAATATAGGTAAGCGGGTTGCGGATATGCCCGCGGCTGCCAAGGTTGCCCCAGGCAATGCCGAACGAAGCATCGAGCGGCCCGAAATTCTTGTTGGCAACGATATATTCCGAACTGAACAATCCGGTACCGACGAAATCGCGAGCGCCGATCGCCAGGGCCGGCCGAATACGACCTTCATCAAGGATCTTGATCTTGATGTCGAACGACCGATCCTTGTAGGTCTGGTCGCCGCTGAACTCGGGAACCTGTGAGTAGAGCCGATTGCGCACCGAGGTGTAGCGCAGCGTCGTTTCGAGCCATGGCATCGCCTGCAAGGTGACGAAATACCGGTCATAGGGGCTGACCATATTATAGCCGGCGGTGAACTGGCCATCGCGGGCGAATCGCGCCGTCGGCGTCTGCATGAGCCCGACACCGCCGAAATCATCGGTCAGGGCGGGCACCGGATAGGGTTCGAAGGGCGCTGCCAGGGCGGGCAGAGCCGCCAGTCCGGCGAGCGAGACGCCGCACAGCAGCCGCACAAATCGGCGTGTGCACGCAACCTTTTGATAGGAAGAAAGAAGTGTGTCGACGACATCGCGCGCCGTCGGTTGGGCAAACGTCACTGTGCAACACACTCCAATTCGACTTCCCAACGCGCAGGCGGTCCCATATAGCCAAGTTGCATCCATGTGCTAGCGGAACCGTTCGCTGATCGCACCAACACACCGGGATATTTGCATGGTCGATCCACTCAGCCGACGCCATCTATTGGCTTCGGTGACTGCTCTCGGGCTGGCGGGGTGCACCGGCGATATCCGCAAGACATCGCCATTCTGGAGCACCGTGACGAACACCCGGCCCCAGAAGGCCGATGACGATATCCGCGCCTATGCCGATTCCCTGCCTTATGCTTCGATGCTGTTCTGGTTCGACGGGCAATCGCGGTCGCTGATCGTGTTGGGGAAGGAAGAGCCGGAAGATCGCCTGACCTGGTACACGGCCGAAAAACAGGCCGTCACCACCTTCGGTCCGTTCATCACCCGGGCAATCGGCACCGAGGTCGAACTGCGCAGCACGACCTTCGGGCCGGGCTGGTCGAGCGATGTCCGCCAATTGGCCGGCAAGTCACTGACCAGGCAGACGGTGGTCGCCCACCGCAACAACGAAGTGACCGCGACACTCACATCCCGGTTTCACAATGCCGGGATGACCATGATCAAGGTGCTCGGGAAGGCGATCGAGGCGTACCGGATCGACGAATCGATGATTGCCGACAATCGCGTCCGAATCCTCAACAGCTATTGGGTCGACCCGGCCACAGGCGCCTGGTTGAAAACACGCCAGCAGGTCATCCCGCTGATGTCGCCCGTCAATACGGCGATGCTCAAACCGCCAACGGGTTGATCGGCGGACCGCAGCGACAGCTTATCAGCCTTTGTCGCTCCAGGCCGTACCCCCTCAGCGGGCGTGCAAAAGCCCCAGCGCTTTCGCGCCGGGGCTCCTGTCGCAGAATATGGATTAGCGGTTCGTGGTGGTCGAGGTGACCGTCGACGGGGTCGTGCGCGTGGTCGTCGACGTGGTCGTCGTCGTGGTGGTCGCCGGCGGCGGCGTCACCGGAGCAACCGTGTCGAGCCCGTCGTTGCCACCAGTGACAGCAACGACCACCGTTGCGAGGACGATCGTGCCAACGACGATCCCGCCGGCCAGGTTGCTGCGTGCAGCGGCAGCGGCGTCGTCCGGCGTGGCGGTCTGCGCCATGGCGCCAGCAGCCTGAACCAGCAGTGCAGAAGCAACGAACGCCTTGGTGATCGAACCCATGTTTAACTCCATTTCAAACCCCGAATTACTATTGGCGTATCGGAGAATTTTGCTTGGCCGTCAATTGCAATGTCCATTTCGTCGAACGAACCACAATGACGACGGCAGCTTTGCACCACCGCGTTGCAAAAACGCAACGCTGTAACTGTGGTTCCGTTAACGTCTTAGAATGGCACGTCGTCGTTCAGATCGTCATCGAACGATGCTGGCCGCTTGTTGCCGCCGCCAAAGCTGCTGCCTGTGGCTTGCGCGCCATAGTCGTCACCACCGTAACCGCCGCGGTCGCCGGCACGGTCACCGCCTGCCGCGCCACTGTCGCGCCCGCCGAGCAGCGCCAGTTCACCGCGAAAGCGCGGCAGCACGATTTCGGTCGTGTAGCGATCCGCGCCACTCTGGTCCTGCCACTTGCGCGTCTCGATCGAACCTTCGAGATAGACTTCGCTGCCTTTGCGCAAATATTGCGCGGCGATCTTGCCCAGCGCTTCGTTGAAAATGACCACATTATGCCACTCGGTTTTTTCCTTGCGCTCCCCTGACTGCTTGTCCCGCCAGGTTTCCGACGTCGCCAGCGAAAACTTCACCACCGACCCGCCATTGGCAAAGCTCTTCGATTCGGGATCCTTGCCCAATCGGCCAACCAGAATAACCTTGTTCACGCCCGCCATTGCTCGAAACTCCTTTTGTCCCTTCCTAGTCGCCACGGCCATGAGCGGCAACGGCCGTCTCGGTCTTGGCTCGAATCGCCGCCGATACAATCGCATGCCCGCGCTTTGCTTGCCCGGGCCGACGTCGTCGCCGCACGGGACGCGGTCAAGGCGCGGGCCAAGACGAGATTACCCTGTCGATCTATGCGTTGCTGATGGTCGTCATCGGCGTTCTCGATCGCCGCTCATTCGGCGGCGTCCTGCGCTGCTGACGGCAATTGCGCCGGGGCCGGCCGTGGCAACAGTTCGCGCGCCGCAACGGCCCGGACCGCAGCGTCGACGACGCCTACGGCAGCCACAGATTTCTTGCCCTTTTCGACCCCCATTTCGGTAAACCGCCGCGCCTTGGGGAGGACATTGCCCTCGAGCGAACCGACAAAGGCGTTATAACTGCCGACCGCCTGCGACAGGTTGCGGCCGACACCCGCGACATGGTCGGCCATCGTCGCGATCGCTGCATGAAGCTCGGCGCCCAGTTTGCCGATCTCGCGCGCCTCCTCGGCCAGTTTCTCCTGCCGCCATACCAGCGCCACCGTCTTGGCAATGGCAAGCAGGTTGATCGGCCCCGCCAGCAGGATGCGCTGTTCAAACGCCCAGCCGAGCAACGGCAGATCATGCTCCATTGCCGCCGACAGGAAATTCTCGCCGGGGATGAACATCACCACAAAATCGGCGGCGGTGCCGAACTCGTTCCAATAGGCCTTGTCGCTCAACCCCTTGGCATGTCGCCGCACCGATTCGGCATGACGCTTGAACGCCGCCAGACGTTCGCCCTCGCCCGTCGCTTCGACGCCTTCCAGATAGTCTTTCAGCGAGCATTTCGAATCGATGATCAACTGGCGGCCGCCGGGAAGGTTGATGATCGCATCCGGCCGCCGCGCCATCGTTTCGCCTGCGACATGGGTCTGCAGGGTGAAATCGACGCCCGCGCGCAGTCCCGCCATTTCCAGGGTGTTGAGCAACTGCTGTTCGCCCCAGCTGCCCGATGTCTTGCTGCTCGATCGCAGTGCCGACACCAGCTTTGCCGCCTCGTCGCTGACCTGCCGCTGTCCCGCGGCGACCGCCGCCAGCTGCTCCTTCAAACCGCCATAGGCCTCCGTCCGCGCGGCTTCGACCTCGCCCAGCCGTGCCTCATATTTGACCAGAGTGTCCTTCACCGGCGCGATCAGCTCCGCCAGCTGGTTGCGATTAGCCTCCAGCCCGGCGCCCGCCGCCTCCCGCTGCCGCACCATCAAGGCCTCGGCGCGTTCCGCCAGCTTTGCCTGGGCACCATCGAGCGCCTTGGCGGCGAGCGCCTGGAAGGTATCGACGGTTCGTGCCACTTCGGCGGCATGGGCGCGGTCGCGCTCGGCCTGCGCCGCGCGCACCGCCGCCAATTCCCCTGCCAGGGCCTCGCGCTGGTGCTCCGCCGCTGCAAGCTCGGCATTGCGCGCCGTCAGCGTCTGGACCTCGACGGCATGGCCGGCGCGCAATTCCTTCTGGCGAACGACTTCGGCAGTCGCCATCGCCGTCTCGGCCTTCAACGCGTCGCGTTCGCCGCGCATCGCCGCGAGCGGCCGCGCCCATAACGCCCAGCCGAGCAGCAGCGCCACCAGCAACCCGGCCGCGCCGGCGATCATCACCTCGGTCAAACAGTCTCTCCGTCAGAACGTTGGGTGAACATTAGGCGCGGCACGCCATCGGCGAAAGGCCCAACTTGCGCTTGCCCCGTCTTCTCGCCCATGTGGGCCGATGTACCGCCCCGCCCGCTTCCTCACCCCACTGTTCGCCATCGCCCTCACCGCCGCCGCGCCGCCGCCGATTTCCGCAACGCGCATCAAAGCCGATGTCGCAACCCTGGCGTCGGACGCCTTCGCTGGCCGCGGCCCCGGCGAGGACGGCGAGACCAAGACCATCGCCTTTCTGCAGGCCGAGATGGCGAAGGCCGGGCTGCAACCCGGCGGCCCCGATGGCCAATGGCTGCAGCCGGTGCCGCTGGTGCGCCTCGATCGCGCGCCGGGCGCCACGCTGACCCTGACGCACGGGGGCGCGGCCCACACCCTGACGCTCGGCCGCGACGCCACGCTCGGCCTGCGCAACCCGGGCCGCACCCGCATCGCCGACCTGCCGCTGGTGTTTGCCGGCTTCGGCATCGTCGGCCGCTTCGGCGGCGCGGATTACAACCCCTACAAGGGCATCGACATGGCGGGCAAGGTCGCCGTCGTCCTCGCCAACGACCCCGATTTCGAGGCCGGCAAGGATCTCGGCTTCGAAGGCCGGCGCCTTGTCATTGCCGGCCGCATCGGCAGCAAGTTCGAAGCGGCCGCACGCGCCGGTGCCGCCGGGATCCTCGTCATCCATGAAGACTCCGCCGCCAGCTACCCCTGGCTCCAGGTCGGCAGCGGCGACGCGCTGCCCGCCATGGCCGCGGCCCCGCTCAAGCCATCGACGCTGCAGCTCAGCGGCTGGCTGTCCGGCGCCGCCGCTGCCGACCTGCTCAAGGCCCAGAACCTCGACCTTGCCGCGCTCAAGGCCCGCAGCCGGGCCCCGGGCTTTGCCGCCTTCGCGATGCCGGGCGCCGCCCTGTCGGCCGACGCGACGCTTACCGCCACGCCCGTCACCAGCCACAATGTCATCGGGCGCATCCCCGGCGCCACCCGCCCGGCCGAAGCGATCCTTTACGGCGCGCATTGGGACGCCAATGGCCGCAACGGCCCCGATGCGACGGGTGACGCCATCCGAAATGGCGCCATCGACAATGCCACCGGCACCGCCGAACTGCTCGAAGTCGCCCGCGCCTTTGCTGCCGGGCCGCGCCCGGCGCGCAGCGTGATCTTCGCCGCCTGGACGGCCGAGGAAAAGGGCCTGATCGGCAGCGATCATTACGCCGCCAATCCGACGACACCGCTTGCCGCCACCGTCGCCGTCATCAACCTCGATCCGCACGTCGCCCTGCCGGCGGCGCGCAATCTGGAGCTGATTGGCGGTGGCCGCACCCCGCTCGAAGACGCCTTGCGCCGCGAAGCCAAGGACTTGGGCCTCACCCTTGTCGACGAGCCCAACCCCGAAGCCGGCTGGTATTTCCGCTCCGATCACTACCCCTTCGCCCGGCGCGGCGTGCCGTCGCTGGCCTTTCGCGCCGGCCGTGACCTTGTCGCGGGCGGTTTCGCCCGCGGCGATGCCATCGTCGCCGAATACAACACCAACCATTACCACCAGCCCAGCGACAGCTTCCATCCGGATTGGGACTTTACGGGCACCGCGCAGGAAGCGACCGTCGCCTATCGTGTCGGCCGCGCGCTGGCCGACAGCCGCGACTGGCCGCTGTGGAACGCCGGTAGCGAATTCGCACCATTGCGAGGTCCGGCCCCGCGCTGACGCGGGCTCACTCCCCTTTTCGTCAATGGCGCGCGGCGTCCGGCCGCGCCACCATCCTCGGCAAAAGACGCCCGGGGGAATTCGCCATGCATCCGCACACCATCGTCGCCGAAGGGCTGCAGTTCCCCGAAGGCCCGATCGCCATGGACGACGGGTCTGTCATCTTCGTGGAGATCAAGGCGGGCAAGCTGACCCGTCTCGCCCCGAATGGCACGCTGACCACCGTCGCCACGCCCGGCGGCGGCCCCAATGGCGCCGCCATCGGCCCCGACGGCGCCATCTATGTCTGCAACAACGGCGGCTTCGCCTGGTACGAGCAGGACGGCATGCTGCTGCCCGGCAACGCCGCCGAGGATTACACCACCGGCCGCATCGAGCGCGTCGACATCGCCACCGGCAAGGTCGCGCGGCTGTACGACAAGACCGACGACGGGCTGGCGCTGTCCGGCCCCAACGACATCGTCTTCGATGCCGCCGGCGGCTTCTGGTTCACCGATCTCGGCAAGCATTTCCCGCATCACGAGACCAAGGGCGGGCTGTTCTACGGCAAGGCCGATGGCAGCAGCTGCGTCTGCGCCGTGCATGGCCCCAACCTCAACGGTGTCGGCCTGTCCCCCGATGGCAGCAAGATCTACGCCGCCGTCACCGCCGGCCGCGTCATCCTGGAATTCGATGTCACCGGCCCGGGCACTGTCGCGCCATCGCCGCTCGCCGCCATCCCCGGACGTTTCGTGACGACCTGGGGGACCAAGACCTATCTCGACAGCCTCGCCATGGAAGCCAACGGCAATATCGCCCAGGCGACGCTGATCGAGGAAGCCGGCGTCACGTCCGTCGACCCGGTCACCGGTGCCCAGGAATTCTTCGCCTTCCCGGACCTGCTGACCACCAACATCGCCTTTGGCGGTGCCGACATGATGGACGCCTGGGTGACTCTGTCGACCACCGGCAAGATGGCCCGATGCCGCTGGCCGCGCCCGGGCCTGCGCCTGCACTTCAACGGCTGATGGCGATCACAACCCGCAGCATCGCCGCCAACGGGCTCGAATTCGCCATCGATGAATGCGGGGACGGCCCCGATATCGCCCTGTGCCTGCACGGCTTTCCCGAAAGCCGCTTTTCCTGGCGCCACCAGCTACCGGTGCTCGCCGGCCTCGGCTGGCACGCCGTTGCCCCTGATCTGCGCGGCTATGGCGACAGCAGCCGGCCGTTACGCCAGTCGGACTATCATATCGATCACCTCGTCGCCGATGCGGCGGCGCTGTTCGACGCGCTCGGCGCCCGCCGCCGGCTGCTGGTCGCGCATGACTGGGGTGCGATCATCGCCTGGATCTTCGCCTTGCGCGACACCCGGCAGCTCGACGGCCTCGTCATCCTCAACGTCCCCCACCCGCGGGTGTTTCGCGACGTGCTGCGTGCCAGCTGGGCGCAGAAGCGCAAGAGCTGGTATGTCGCCTTCTTCCAGCTCCCGTGGCTGCCCGAGGCCTTGCTCGGCGCCCGGCATGCCGAGGCCATCGGCAAGGCGTTTACCGGCATGGCGATCGACAAGGCGGCCTTCCCGCCGGCCGTGATCGACCATTATCGCGCCAACGCCAGCCGGCCCGGCGCGCTGACGGCGATGATCAACTATTATCGCGCCAACTTCCCCGACATCCTCGATGAACCCGCGCCGCGGCTGGCGGTCCCGACCCTGATGCTGTGGGGGGAGGCCGACTCGGCGCTCGGCCTCGAACTCACCCACGGCTATGCGCCGCTCGTCAGCGACTTCACCCTCAGGCGCTTCCCCAACGTTTCGCACTGGGTGCAGCAGGAAGCACCGGATGCGGTCAATGCAGCGCTGGAGGAATGGCTCGCGCCGCGGCGACCTCCGGCTTGAGGGCATCGTCTCGGCGTCGGGCCTGCTACCGGCGCAGCGATTCGCCGCGTCGCTGCGCAAAGAAATCGCGCAGCAGCTCTGCCGATTCGCGCGCGGCGATGCCGGTGATGACCTGCGGCACATGATGGGCCTGTGGATGGGTGAAGATGCGCGGCCCCTGCTCGATGCCGCCCGACTTGGGGTCGGACGCGCCATAGACCAGCGTCGCGATCCGCGCCTGGCCGATGGCGGCGGCACACATGGGGCACGGCTCCAGCGTCACATGCAGCGTGCATCCGACCAGTCGCTCGGTGCCCAGCGCCGCCCCCGCCGCCCTGATCGCCAATATTTCGGCATGGGCTGTCGGATCCGCCTGCTCGCGCGTGCGATTGCCGGCAGCGGCGATCAATCGCCCGTCGGGGCCTGAAACCACGGCGCCGACCGGCACCTCACCACGCGCCGCGGCCAGGCGTGCCTCGTCCAGCGCGCGGGCCATGGCGGGGGAAGGCGGGAATGGCGGCACGCCGACCGTCTAGAACAGGCCGCCTTCCGAAACCAGATTGCCGCCGGTCGGGGAACAGCGCGGCCGAAGCCTCAATCCTGCTTGTTGGGATCGTCGGCGCGTTCGACGCTGATCGTCGGCACGGTAACTGTCGTGTCGGTGCTGCTGACATCGACGGTCGGCACCTTGACCGTTTCCTTCTTTTTGCCGAGATCGATCGTGGCGGTCTTGATGTCGAACACCGGCGCCTCGCCAGCGCTGGTTTCCAGCTTGACGGTCGGTGCCTTGCCTTCCTTGACCTGATCGACATTGATGAAGCCGAAGGCAAATGCGGCCACGACAAGCGCCACCAGGATCAGCAACGCGATCAGCCAGCCGCCCGACGACGACCGCCGCACTTCGACGACGCGGCCATCGCGATCGGTTTCAAACTCAGCCATGCCCGGATTCTCCTGTTGTGTGAAGCACAACGCCAGGGCTTCGCCGATAGTTCCGCGGCTGCTACGAAGGCCGCAAAGGCCCGCGCGCGACGGGCGACAACCCTGGGATGCCTGCCATGACCGATACTATCCACCCTGTCCCCGAAGCCGCCGCCGCCGACACCCGCACCACACTGGCGCAATACCACGACCGCTATGCCCGCAGCATCGCCGACCCCGATGGGTTCTGGCGTGAACAGCTGCCGCGGCTCGACTGGCTGCGCACGCCGACGGTCATGGGCAATTGGTCGTGGGATCCGGTGCGGATTCGCTGGTTCGAGGACGGCATGCTCAATGCCGCCGCCAATTGCCTCGATCGCCATGATCCGGCCGCGACGGCGATCGTCTGGGAAGCCGATGCACCCGGCGCACCCGGCCGCCGCATCAGCTATGGCGAACTGCTCGAAGACACGTGCCGCATGGCCAATGCACTGGTGGCGCTGGGGGTCGAACGCGGCGACCGTGTCACCATCTACATGCCGATGATTCCCGAAGCCGCCGTCGCGATGCTCGCCTGCGCCCGCATCGGTGCCGTCCATTCGGTGGTGTTCGGCGGGTTTTCGGCCGAAGCCATCGCCGGCCGGCTGGAAGATGCCGACAGCCGCTTCGTCATCACCGCCGACGAAGGCCGGCGCGGCGGCAAGACCGTGCCGCTCAAGGCCTGTGTCGACGAGGCGCTCGACACCCACGCCACCGCCCAGGTCGAAGCGGTGCTGGTCGTTCGCCATACCGGCGGCAAGGTGGCAATGCACCCCGACCGCGATCATTGGTGGCACGAGTTGCGCAGCCAGGTGCCGGCCACCTGCACGCCCGAGCCGATGAATGCCGAGGACCCGCTTTTCATCCTTTACACCTCCGGGTCGACCGGCAAGCCCAAGGGCGTCCTCCACACCACCGCCGGCTATTTGCTCTGGGCCAATCTGACCTTCGAGACGGTGTTCGACTACAAGGCCGGGGAGCTGTTCTGGTGCACCGCCGACGTGGGTTGGATCACCGGCCACAGCTATATCGTCTATGGCCCGCTGTCGGCCGGTGCGACCATATTGATGTTCGAAGGCATCCCCAGCTACCCGGCGAGCGACCGATTCTGGCAGGTGATCGAAAAGCACCGCGTCAACATCTTCTACACGGCGCCCACCGCCTTGCGCGCCGTCATGCGCGACGGCGATGCTCCGGTGCTCAAGCACGACCTGTCGTCCCTGCGCCTGCTCGGCACGGTCGGCGAACCGATCAACCCCGAAGCCTGGAATTGGTACGACCGTGTTGTCGGCAAGGGCAAGCTGCCGATCGTCGATACCTGGTGGCAGACCGAAACCGGCGGCGCGCTGATCACCCCGCTGCCCGGCGCCACCCCGACCAAGCCCGGCTCCGCCACCCTGCCCTTCTATGGCGTGCAGCCGGCACTGGTCGATGCCGAAGGCACGATCATCCCGCGCGCCGACGGCGAGGAGATCAGCGGCAACCTTGTCCTTCTCGCCTCATGGCCCGGCCAGGCACGCAGCCTCCATGGCGATCACGAACGGTTCACCCAGACCTATTTCACCACCTATCGCGGCAAATATTTCACCAGCGACGGCGCCCGCCAGGACAAGGACGGCTATTGGTGGATCACCGGCCGGGTCGATGACGTCATCAACGTCTCGGGGCATCGCATGGGCACGGCCGAGGTCGAATCGGCGCTCGTTGCCCATCAGGATGTCGCCGAAGCCGCGGTCGTCGGCTTCCCGCACGACATCAAGGGCCAGGCGATCTATGCCTATGTGACGCTCAACGCCGGCATCCCGGCCTCCGACGCGCTGCTCGCTGCCCTGCGTGCCACGGTGCGGCATGAAATCGGCGGCATTGCCGTGCCCGACCATATCCACATCACCCCGGGCCTGCCCAAGACGCGCAGTGGCAAGATCATGCGCCGCATCCTGCGCAAGATTGCCGAGAATGACTTCGCCAGCCTCGGCGACACCTCCACCCTCGCCGACCCCTCGGTCGTCGAGGCGCTCATCGAAGGCCGCCTCAACCGCTGAGTTACAGCTCGGTCCATTTGCGCAGCAGATTGTGATAGATGCCGGTCAGCCGGATGACCTCGGCATCGTCATGGCCCAGCGACTGCGAAAGAAGCTGGATGCTGCTGTCGAGATCGAACAGCAGCCGCCGGCTGTCATTGTCGCGCACCATCGACTGCAGCCAGAAAAAGCTCGCCAGCCGCCGGCCGCGCGTCACCGGCTCGACCCGGTGCAGCGATGACGCCGGGTACAGCACCATATGCCCCGCCGGCAGCTTGACCGCCTCGACGCCGAATTCATGCTCGATGACCAGTTCGCCGCCGTCATAGCTGTCGGGGTCGGCAAGGAACAGCGTCGCGGACAAATCGCTCCGGATCCGGAAACTGCTGCCGCGCTGGATCCGCACCGCATTGTCGACGTGGAGGCCAAAGCTCTGCCCGCCTTCATAGCTGTTGAACAGCGGCGGGTAGATGCTGTGCGGCAGCGCCGCCGCGATGAACAGCGGCGTCCGCCCCAGGGCATCGAGGATCAGGCCGCCTGCCTCGCGCGCCGCCGGGCTGGCTTCAGGCAGCTGCATGTTGCGCTTGGCCAGCGCCGACTGGTGGCCGGAGGTGACATTGCCGTCCACCCATTCGGCGCCATCGACCAGCGCGCGGACGGCGCCGAGCACATCGGCATCGAGCACCGCCGGAATCGCGATCAACATGGCACGATCCTATCCGACGGCATCCCGGTCTGCCAGGCGTCAGAAACTGTAGAAGACGCTGAGCACCGCCGAGCGACCATCGCCGGGCACTGCCCAGCCACCGGTGACGGCGCCGGTGGTGGCGTTGACGTTGTTGCGCACACCGGTGAAGTATTTTTCGTTGGTGAAATTCTGGATGTTGAGCTGCGCCGTGATCCCCTGCGCAAAGGCGTAGGAGAGGAAGGCGCGGTGGATCAGATAATCCTCCACCCGATACTGGACGGGATTGGCCAGAACCGATTGGTTGGTGGCAAAGCTGCCCTGGTAGGTGAAGCCATAGCCGAGCTCGAGCCCGAACGGCAGGCGATAGCTGGTGAACAGGCTGCCCGAATGCTTCGGCGTCTGGATCAGCTGGTTGCCCGCCTGCGGGTCGGGGATGGCGGCGGTGTTGGCGCAGCCGGTGGTGCCGGGGTTGGCAAGGCAGAAGTTGGAGACGCTCTGCAGCACCTTGCCGTCGAGATAGGTGTAGTTGGCGAACAGCGTCCACGCCGGCGTGATGCTGCCCGAGGCGCCGAGGGCGACGCCATCGACCCGCGACCGGCCATCGAGCACCTGCAGGCTGGTCGGCAGCGACGGATCGTTGGAGGGCGTCCGGAAATTGCTGCGTTCGTTGCGGAACAGCGCCGCCGTCAGTTGCAGCTTGCGGTCGAACAGGTCGGCCTTGGCGCCGATTTCATAATTGCGCGCCGTTTCGGGCGCCACGGCGCAAAGGTCGGCGGCGCCGGGGGCGGGGATACCGCAGCCCAGCCGCACCGTGGCCGACGACGGCGTCTTGGCATTGCCATAGGCGGCATAGAGGCTGACCGTCTTGACCGGCTTGAAGACAAGGCCGCCGCGATAGGAGAACAGATTCTCGTCGCTGACCTGGGACGCCTGCTGCGCCGGCGTCAGCGCCGCCGTGCCGGGCGGCACAAAGCCCAGCGCCAGGTTGCGGAAGTTCGCCTTGTTGTTCTCATAGCGGACGGCGCCGTTGAGTTCGAACATCTCGCCGATTTCCAGCGTGTCGAAGGCATAGACCGCCTTGTTGGTGGTGCTGCTGCGCGACTGGGCGGTGACGGTGCGGTTGACCGGGCCGGTGTAGGTCGTGTCGGGGTTGGCAATGGCGATCGTCGGCAGCGTCAGCGCGTTGCCGGCAGCATCGCGGATCAGCGATCCCGATACGATGTCGTAATCCTCCCAGGAAAAGGACGCGCCGACCACCAGCGTATTGCGCAACCGGCCCTTCTCGCCGGAAACGATGCGCAGGTCGGTCTGGTTGACCATGATCTCGTTGATCTGGTCGCGCACCAGCCCGCGCGGGCCCGACGGCTGGTACAGGCCAGGCGCCAGGGTTGCCGGGCAGGCAAGGCCCTGCGTGGCGGTGCCGTTGGCGCCGACCGGCTGCCGACCGGAGCCGGTCAGGCAGAAGGTGCCCTGCGGCGCGCTCGTCACCGTATCCTGCGCCACACGCTGCCAGCGGGACAGATTGCGCAGCACCACCGCGTCGCTGAAGGCGTGACGGGCGGTGGCGGTCAGGCGATCGACGGTGATCTGCTGCGCGTCGAGGTTGACGATACCGAAATAATCGCTGCGGTCGGCCTCGGGCAGCGGCCCGGCGTTCACCGAACTTTTGAAATAGGGCACGCCAAAGACCGGCGTATTGTCATCGCGCTGGTGGAGATAGGCCAAAGTCAGGCTGGTCGGCCCTTCCACCCCGAGCGTGATCGACGGCGCCACGCCCCAGCGCTTGAAGCGCTCGACATCGCGGCCGGGCACATCGTTGCGGTGGATCATCGCGTTGAGCCGCACCGCGACGAGGTCGCCGGCCCGGACATTGCTGTCGATGGTGCCGCGATAATAGGAATCCGTGCCGATGCCGCCGCTGATGACGGTCAGATCGTTCGCCTGTGGCACCTTGCTGACGATGTTGATCGTCCCGCCGACCGACCCGGAGCCGTTGAACACCGAATTGGCGCCGTTGTAGACTTCGATCTGCTGCAGGTTGAACGGGTCGGTGCGGCTGTATTGGGCACTGTCGCGCACACCGTCCTGGGTAATGTCGTTGTTGGCCGAATAGCCGCGCAGGTTGATCGAATCGCCATAGCCGCCACCGCCTTCACCGGCGCCGAAGGTGATGCCCGGCACCACGGCCAGCACGTCGCGCAGCGTCAGCAGGTTCTGCTTGCGAATGACCTGGTCGCCGATCACCGTCACCGTTTGCGGCGTGTCGAGCAGCGGCGCCGTCGACTTGGGCGATTCCAGAACGACATCGCGGTGGCCGGTGACGACGATGGCGGGTGCCTCTGCCGCCTCGATCACTTCCGCTGCCGTCGGCGCCGTGTGCAGCACACCGACACAGCCAAGCGCGAGAAAGGAGGCCGCGATCGGGCGGCGGTCGTTGGTGCGATGCATTTTTCGTTGTCCCGGCGTTTTCATTCCGCCGTGGTTAATGAGAGGCATTCTCAGTGTCAACGCAATTGCGAAACATTCGCATCACGAGGTGCGCCGACTATTCGAGCATCGCCGCAAACGCCGGCGACAGCGCCTCGACGGCCCCTTCGCCGCGGCGCGTGATCATCAGCACGGCGAGGTTTTCGGCGCGGGCGAGCGCCATGCCTGCCGCCTGCCCCAGGACCGTCAGCGCCGTCGCCCAGGCATCGGCGGCCATGGCGGTGCGGTGCAAGACTGTCACCGACGCCACGCCATTGGCGATCGGGTGGCCGCTGCGCGGATCGATGCTGTGGCTGTGCCGCGTCCCGGCTTCGAGGCGGTACCTCCGGTAATCGCCGGATGTCGCCGCCGACAGGCCGCACAGCGCCACCCGCGTCAACGGCATCGCCAGCCCGGGCACCGTCTCCAGGTCGACCCACCATGGCGTGCCATCGGGCTTGCAGCCTTCGCCGCGCAGTTCGCCCCCGGCTTCGACCAGAAAGTCGCGCAGGCCAAGGCGTGTCAGGTGCAGCGCCATCGCATCGACGGCATAACCCTTGGCAATCCCCGACAAATCGAGGCGAACGTCGGCGGTGCGCCGTGCCGCATCGCCATCCAGCGCGATCGATCGCCAGGCATCGGGCGCCGACCCCGCCGCTCCGGCTTCGCCCGGACAGCCGAAACCCCAGTGATTGACCAGATGGCCGATCGCCGGGTCGAACGCCCCCCTGCTGCGTGCCGCAATGTCGAGCCCGGCGCGCAGCACCGTTGCCAGGTCGGGCGGCAGCTGCTGCCATTCGCCCGGCGGGGCGCGGTTGAAGCGGCTAAGGTTGGAGGCCGCGTCCCAATGGCTCATGGTCGCAACAACGCCATCGAGCACAGCCTGCAGCCCCCGCGTCAGCGACTCGGCCTGCGCCGGGTCGTTGACGACGATGCGCGCCGACCAGCGCGTGCCCATCGACGGACCGCCGACCGATACCACCGCCGCACCCGCTCCATGCCGGCGCACCACGGCCGGCGCCAAGCCGACCGGAATGGCGATGCGCGGCACAGGGACCGCTGCCCGCGGCATCAGGGCGCGAGGACTTCCAGCGTCGTCACATAGCTGGCGCGGCGCGGCGCGGGTCCCCCGGCCGCTGCCGCCGCACCTGGCTGCGGCCCGTTCGGACCGGCGGCACCCATCGGACCGCCCTCGGGCCGTCCGCCGACACTGGCATTGAGCCAGTACATCCCCGCCGCCGGCCAGGTGATGACGACTTTGCCCTGGGCATCGGTCTTCAGGTCCATCTGCCCCAGCGCCGCGCGATAGCGGCCACCGCCCGGGATGACCGTCACGCCGAGTCCCGCCGCCGGCGCGCCGTCGAGCAGGAATTGGAAAGTCGCCGCCTCGCCCGCGACCAGGTCATTGGGGTGGGTCACCGGCACCAGTTCGATCCCCTTGCCGCTGGGCTTGAACACCGCCTGTGTCGGCGCGCCGACCGTGACGAAAATCTCGTTGCGGTTCGCCGCCTCGCTGGTGCGCACATTGGTCGCCCCGGCCGGAAGCGCCGCCGCCAGCGTGGCGCTGGTGGTGCCGCGCGGCAGGCGCTTTTCCTCGCCGTTCAGCATGTAGCTGCCCATGACGAACGAGGACGCATTTTCGATCTTGTAGGTGCCCTTTTGCGTCAGATGCACGTCGAAGGTGCTGCGATAGCGCCCGGTCGACGCATTGGCGATGGCGGCGTCACTGCCGTCGGGGGCGATCGCCTTGATCCCGGCGACGCGCATCGGCTGGTGATCGAAATAGAACAGGTCGTTCGAAATTGCCGCGTCGACCGTCACCCAGACGTCATCACCCGACAACACGGTGGCCGACGGCAACATCCATTGCCGATGGGCAGCAGCGGGCACGGCGGCAAACAGCAAGGTGCCGGCAGCAAGCAAGGCCAGACGATTGATCATGATAAGTCCCCTATTTCCGGAAGCTGAGGCTGACGGTGCCGAGTTCGCTGGTGCCGGCGGCCTTGACCACGGCGCCCGGCTTGGGCGGCCAGGCAAAGGGCAGCCGCACCACCTCGCGGCCACCGACCTCGCGCGCCGCTTCGACGAGCAGCGTGTAATTGCCCGGTGCCAGCGTGGGCAGCGGCCCGCGCCCGGTGGCAAAGCTCAGCTTCTGCTCCCCGGGCGCCCGCGTCGCGCCGCTGATGCCGTCGGCCGGAAAGCGCAGCGACCGGCCGGCGGCGCGCCAGAACTGCCGCACATCGGCGAGCCATTTGGCACCTTCATTGTCTTTCTTGGCGCCATCATACCAGACCGACAAGGCGCGCGGCGCGGCGCTAGGCTGTTCGAGCCAGACCGCGACATAGGGCCGGTGATATTCGGCGACGGTCATGCGCGGGATGACAATGCCGAGATCGAGCGTTTCGGCCGCCGCCGGCGCGGCGGCGATGCCAAGCGCGAGGCTGTGCGAAATCAAAGTGCGGGCGTGCATCGAAGCGCTCCTCAATGGATGAAAAACAGGGCGATCGCCGCAGGGATCGCCAGCCCCGCGCCCACCAGGGGCCAGGTGATCGGCCGGCGCGCCGCGTGCAGCTGCAAGAGGAAAAAGCCGGTGGTGGCAAAGATCACGCAGGCGACGGCGAAAATGTCGATGAACCACGACCACGCCGGGCCGGTGTTGCGGCCCTTGTGCAGATCGTTGAGGTAGGAAACCCAGCCACGGCTGGTGGTTTCGCTGCTGACCGCGCCGCTGGTCCGGTCGATGGCGATCCAGCCGTCGCCGCCCGGTCGCGGCAGCGGCAGATAGACTTCCGATGTCGACCATTCGGCAACGCCCGATGCCGGCTGTTCGAGAGCGCCCTGCAGCCACTCGGCCACCTGTGGCGGCAGCGGCTTCTTGCCATCGCCGCCCGTCGCCAGCAGCGGCAGCAGCGCCGGCGGCAGCACGGCGTTCGCCGCCGTCACCACGGGCCGCGCCTCGATGTCGGCGGCATGGTTGAGCGTCAGCCCGGTGATCGCGAACAACAGGAGGCCGATCAGGCTGACAGCGGAGCTCATCCAGTGCCAGCTGTGCAACTGCTTGAGCCAGAAGGCCTTGCGACTGAGGCGGGGTTTGCCCAGCGGGGCCTTGGGGTCGGGCATTGCGGTGACGTCGGCGCTCCCGGGCGAGGAACCGACTCAGTAACGCGAACGATTCGCAATTGCAAGCGTCGTGGAGGGACCGGCGGTAGGCCGGCCCCTCCCGGACAATCAATAGCGGCCGCGAACGACCTGGATCACGCGACCGTTGCGCGCGTTGACCAGCAGCAGGTCGCCGCCATAGCGGATCCAGCGCTGGCTGCGGGCAGCCACCGGCAACCGATATTGGCGCGGATCGGCGATGACGTAACGCGGACCGTAAAAGGCCGGCTGCAGGCGGTATCCCTGCGCCACCGGGCGGTATTGCCAGCCGCGAACGGGCGCAACATAGACCGGGCGATCGCGGCGACTGTCGCGCAGGTCCTGCCGGGCATCGCGAACGTCACGGCGCTCGCGCCGGATATCGCCGCGATCGCCGAAGCGACGCGCCTGCTGATATTCGCGCTGTTCCTCGCGCAACTGCCGCTGGTCACGGCGGATCTCGCCGGGCTGCGCCGACACCGCCGCCGGCGCTGCAATGGCCGCCATCAACCCCAGGATGATCAACTTGCGCATCTGAAAACTCCTTTTCCCTCATGCGGTTCGCAGGCGGTACAAGGGTTTTGGCACGCATCGGGTGAACCGTTGTCGAACGCTCCAGTCATCGCAGCGAAAGGTGGGTCGGCGGCGGTCAGACGTCGAGATTGGCAACGTTGAGCGCATTGTCCTGGATGAAGGCCCGCCGCGGTTCGACGACATCGCCCATCAACTTGGTGAAGATCTCGTCGGCAAGGTCGGCCTCGTCGGCATCGACGCGCAACAGCGTGCGTGCGGCGGGGTCGAGCGTGGTTTCCCACAGCTGCTCGGCATTCATTTCGCCCAAGCCCTTGTAGCGCTGGACACTCAGTCCCTTGCGCCCCGAATCGAGCACCGCCTGCAAAAGGTCTGACGGCCGGGTGATGCGCCGGTCACCCAGGGTCGCCGAGCCGATGTAGCTGCCGGCTTCCTGCATCGCGAGGGCGTGCAGCCGCGGCGCCTCGGGCGAGGCCAGAAAGCCCGCATCGATGACGTGATGGTCGGCAACGCCGCGCCAGTCGCGCCGCAGATGATAGCCGCCTTCTTCCGCCGGCTCCGCGGTCCAGCGCGCCGTGTCGGTATCCGCCGCCGTCAGCCACAGCGCCGTCGCCCGCGCCGCGGTGCGCGCACCCTCGACCGACAGCAGCGGTGCCAACCCGCCATTGAGCGCCAGCGCCTCGATGACATGCGCCGGATAGCGCCGCGGCACATAATCCATCAGCGCCCGCATCTTGCGGGCATGATCGACGACGGCGCGCAGGTCGCCATCGGTGCGCGGGCCGGCGGGGGTCTGCAACACCAGCCCGCCCAGCCCGGCGTCGATCAGATAATCCTCCAGCGCCGCATTGTCCTTCAGATAGACTTCGGACCGCCCGCGCGACACCTTGTAAAGCGGCGGCTGGGCGATGAAGAGATGCCCGTTCCGGATCAATTCGGGCATCTGCCGGTAGAAGAAGGTCAGCAACAGGGTGCGGATATGCGCGCCATCGACATCGGCGTCGGTCATGATGACGATCTTGTGATAGCGCAGTTTTTCGAGCTTGAATTCGTCGCGGCCGATGCCGGTGCCCAGCGCCTGGATCATCGTGCCGATCTCGCGGCTGCTCAGCATCCGGTCGAACCGCGCGCGTTCGACGTTGAGGATCTTGCCGCGCAACGGCAGGATCGCCTGGAACTGCCGGTTGCGGCCCTGCTTGGCGCTGCCACCGGCGGAATCGCCTTCGACCAGGAACAGTTCGGATTTGACCGGATCGCGCTCCTGGCAGTCCGCCAGCTTGCCCGGAAGGCTGGCGATGTCGAGCGCACCCTTGCGCCGCGTCAGGTCACGCGCTTTCTTCGCGGCTTCGCGGGCAGCGGCGGCGTCGATGATCTTGGCCATGATCGTCCGGGCATGGCCGGGGTTTTCCTCAAGCCAGATCGCCAGCTTGTCGGCGATCAGCGCTTCCAGCGGCTGCCGCACTTCGGACGACACCAGCTTGTCCTTGGTCTGCGACGAGAATTTGGGGTCGGGCAGCTTGACCGACACGATCGCGGTCAGCCCCTCGCGCATGTCGTCGCCGGTCAGCGACACCTTCTCCTTCTTCAGCGCCCCCGAGCTTTCGGCGTAATTGTTGAGCGTGCGCGTCAGTGCCGCGCGGAACGCCGCCAGATGGGTGCCACCGTCGCGCTGCGGGATGTTGTTGGTGAAGCAGAGGACCTGTTCGTAATAGCTGTCGTTCCATTCCAGCGCGACATCGATGCCGATGTCGTTCGATTGGCCGTGGATGGCGACCGGCGCCGCGATCAGCGGCGTCTTCGACTTGTCGAGATATTGCACGAAGGCCGCGATGCCGCCTTCGTAATAAAGTTCGATGGTCTTTTCCTCGGCATGGCGTGCATCGGTCAGGTGCAGCCGCACGCCCGAGTTGAGAAAGGCCAGTTCGCGAAAGCGATGCTCGAGCTTGCCGAAGTCGAACTCGATGATCTTGAAGGTCGCCGGCGACGGCAGAAAGGTCACCCGCGTGCCGCGCTTCCCCTCGGGCGCCGGCCCGACGATCTTCAGCGGCGCCTCGGCATCGCCGTGGCGGAAACGCATCCAATGTTCCTGGCCATCGCGCCAGATCGTCAGCTCCAGCCATTCGCTGAGCGCGTTGACCACCGACACGCCGACGCCGTGCAGACCGCCCGACACCTTATAGGCATTGGCGTCGGAATTCTCGAACTTCCCGCCGGCATGGAGCTGGGTCATGATGACCTCGGCCGCCGAAACGCCTTCCTCGGTGTGAATGCCGGTCGGGATGCCACGGCCATTGTCGGTGACGCTGACCGAGCCATCGGGGTTGAGCGTGATCAGGATCAGGTCGCAATAGCCCGCCAGCGCTTCGTCGATGGCATTGTCGCTGACTTCGAAGACCATGTGATGCAGGCCGGAGCCATCATCGGTATCGCCGATGTACATGCCGGGCCGCTTTCGCACGGCATCGAGCCCGCGCAGCACCTTGATCGAATCGGCGTCGTAATCGGCCGGCGCCTGATGGGTTTCGTCGCTCAAATTCTTGTCCTTATCGCCGCGGCGCGTCACACGCGCGGCACATAAGGCACACTATAGACTCCCGCGCGCGTGCACGCGAGAGTCTTGTTCCTGTCCGCAGCGGAGCGGTCAGCCCACACCCTGTCCGGGCGGGTCGCTCGCCGGGAAGCTTTCATCTCCGGCCTGGTCGACGTCGTCCCAGCTGCGCTTCAGACGCGGCGGCAGGTCGGGGATCGCCTCGGGTCCGGCCGGGCGAATCTCCGGCACGCCCGTGGTCTGGCTGGCGAGCGGGCGTTCCGCATCCGGCGTTTCGCCCTTGTGATCGTCGTCGGTCATTGCTGGCACTCCCTCGCGCTCACCAACCGCCCGCGCCGCGTCAGGGTTCCGGTTGCCGATTCCGGAACCACGCGTCGGACCACCGGTTAAGACGCCGAGAGCAAGGGACCAGGCCATGACCGACGACAAGCACAGCGCGCCCGCCAGTGACGCGGCCAGCGGCGAGAAGAGCCCGCGGACAACCGTCATGGGCGTCCGGGACGGCAAGGGTGCCGACCAATATGGCGGCAGCTTCGGTGGCGGCCAGTCGGGCGGTGGGTCCTACGCCACCCCGCACGGCACCGCCGTCGATGACGCGCAGGATACCGGCGGCGGCCAGGGCGGCGGCAATCGCAGTGCCACCGGCAGCCAGACCGGCTATCACGGCGGTGGCCAGGCCGGCGCGGCCAATGGCGGCGGCGGCGACCATCACGCTGCCAATCGCGGCGACGGTGCCGCCGACAATGCCGCAACCTATCGCGATCACCCCAGCCAGCAGGGCGCGCCGACCGCCGACCAGTCCGACCGCAGCATCGATCGCGGCGTCGGCAACCCGGACCTTGCCGGCGAAGCGCTGGAACCCGGCGACCGTGTCCAGGGTGCCGACCGCCGCCCGGTGACCGGCAAGCCCTGACCCGACTAGAGTGTCGCCATGAAATCCGCCGCCTGCGCGCGGATGGCGGCCTGTTCATCGGCGTCGAAGCGATCCCAGCCATCGTACATCCGCCACAGCCGCTGGTTGCCCTTCAGCCTGTCGCGGTGGCGGGCCAGAAAGTCCCAGTACAGGCTGTTGAACGGGCAGGCCTCGGGGCCAGTGCGCAGCTTCACATTGTAGCGGCAGCCCCGGCAATAGTCCGACATGCGATTGATATAGGCGCCGCCAGCGGCATAGGGTTTCGATCCCATCAGGCCACCGTCGGCAAACTGGCTCATGCCGATGACGTTCGGCGTTTCGACCCATTCATAGGCATCGTCATAGACCGCCAGGAACCATTCATGGACCTGGAAGGGATCGACCCCCGTCAGCATGGCGAAGTTGCCGAGCACCATCAGCCGCTGGATATGATGGGCATGGGCATGGCGCTTCGTCGCGCCCACCGCTTCGGCAAGGCAGCGCATGCCGGTGTCGCCGGTCCAGTAGAACTCGGGCAGGTCACGCGTCGCCGCCAGATGGTTGCGCGCGGTGTAGTCGGGCCCGGCGATCCAGTGGATGCCGCGGACATATTCGCGCCAGCCGAGAATCTGCCGGATGAAGCCTTCGGCCGCGTTGATCGGCACATCGCCGGCGCGATAGGCGGCGTCGGCCGCCGCACAGACTTCCATCGGCAGCAACAGCCCGCAGTTGATCAGCGGTGACAGCTGGCTGTGGAACAGATGGTCCTGCCCCGCCACCATCGCGTCCTGGTAATCGCCGAACCGCGGCAGCCGTTCATCGATGAAATCGGCGAGACAGTCGAGCGCCTGCGCGCGCGTCACCGCGTGCGCAAACGGCAGGAGATCGCCGAAATGGTTGCCGAAGCGCGCCCCGACCAGATCGAGCACCTCGGCAGTGACGGCATCCGGCGCAAAGCCCGGCACCGGGGGATAGGCCAGGCCCTTTGCCGGCGTCTTGCGATTGTCGGCATCGAAATTCCACGCGCCGCCGGCGGGTTCGGCGCCGTTCATCAACAGCCCGGTGCGACGCCGCATGACCCGGTAGAAATCTTCCATCACCAACCGCTTGCGGCCCTCGGCCCAATCGGCGAATTCGGCGCGTGCGATCAGGAAGCGATCGTCCGGCCGAACCACGCACGGCAGCCCGGTCAGCGCGCCCCAGCCCTGTTGCGCCGCCAGCACCCGCCATTCGCCGCCTTCGGTCGTGACGATGCGCGTCGCCCCGTGCCGCCGCGCCGCGCGAACCACTTCGCCGTCGAAATCCCCGCTGTTGTCGGACTCGTCGAGCCGCACATAATCGACCGTCCAGCCGGCACCGCGCAGGTCCTCCGCAAAATGCCGCATCGCCGAGAACAGAAAGGCGATCTTCTTTTGGTGGTGCCGCACATAGGTCGCTTCGGCGGCGACCTCCATCATCAGCACGACCGTGTCCGCCGGATCGTCAGCGGCGAGCAGCCCGGGGCTCAGCTGGTCGCCCAGCACGACAAACAGACACGTCATGCCCCGGTGTCGCGCCCCGGCCCGCACCGGTCAATCGCGGCAATGTCGCGGGGGCCAATGCCGCGCACGCACCGCAGGGCCCTCAACCCTCCACTCGCCCTTCGACCACCCGCAACCACGTCGCCCCCGCAACGCCCGCAAACAGCCCCGGGTCGGTCCCCGTCATCCACAATTGCGACCCCGTCGCTGCCAACCGGTCGAACAGCACCGCCCGCCGGCCGGCGTCGAGATGCGCGGCCACTTCATCGAGCAGCAGCAGCGGCGCCCGCCCGGTGCGCGCCGCCACGAGCTCGGCATGGCCGAGGATGATGGCGATCAGCAGCGCCTTCTGTTCGCCGGTGGAACCCCGCGCCGCTGCCTCCCCCTTGGCAGCGTGCGTCACCAGCAAATCGGCGCGGTGCGGCCCCAACAGCGCCCGCCCCGCCGCCGCATCGGCACTCCGGCTCCGCGCGAGGGCCGCCGCGAAATCGGGGCCGGTCTCGCCCCCGCCCAGCGCCAGCAGCGGCCGCGCGAACGGCCCGTCCGGCGCTGCCGCCACGGCGTCCGCCAGCGCCGCCACCGTGTCAGCCCGTGCCGCGGCGATCGCTGCGCCATGCTCGGCCATCGCCGCCTCCAGCGCCGCAAGCCATTGCGTATCGGCCGGCGCCTCACCCGTCAGCAACCGCGTCCGGTCGCGCATCGCCGCATCGTAGCGCACGCTCTGCCGGGCATGGTCCGGGTGCAGCGCCAGCACCAGCCGATCGAGAAACCGCCGCCGCGCCGCCGGTGTGTCGGCAAAGATCCGGTCCATCGCCGGAGTCAGCCAGACCAGCGCCAGCCATTCGCCCAGCGTCGCCGCCGTCGCCGCGGCGCCGTTGACGCGCACGATCCGCCGTTCCGGTGCGGCGGCACTGGTGCCGGTGCCGATCTCCACGGCGCCGCCGTCGGCGGCCAGGGTCGCGGCCACGCTCCAGCCGCCAGGGCCGCTGCTCCGCGCCGCATCCGACAGCGCCGCGCCGCGCAACCCCCGCCCCGGCCCGAGCAGCGAGATCGCGTCGAGAATATTGGTCTTGCCGGCACCATTGTCGCCGGTAATGACAACGGCACCCGGTGCGGCGGTGACGGCCGCCACGGCGTAGGAGCGAAAATCGGTGAGCGCGAGGCGAACGATGGCAGGCATTGCGGCGGGTGTAACGCATCACGACAGCAACGGCACCCCGCCATGCTGATCCGCGCTGCCCGTGCCGACGATGCGCCGGCCATCTGGCAGGTCATCGCCCCGGTGATTCGCGCCGGCGAAACCTATGCCCTTGACCGCGACATGACCGAGGCCGACGCGCTCGCCTATTGGCTGGCGCCCGAAAAAACCACCTTCGTCCTCGAATCCGACGGTGCGATCCTGGGCAGCTATTATCTGCGCGCCAACGCCGCCGGCGGCGGCCGCCATGTCGCCAACGCCGGCTATATCACTGCCGGGGCGGCCAGCGGGCGCGGCATCGCCCGCGCCATGTGCGCCCATTCGCTCGTGGAGGCGCGGGCGCAAGGGTTTCGCGCCATGCAATTCAACCTTGTCGTCAGCACCAACGGCCGCGCCGTGGCGCTGTGGCAGGCGATGGGCTTTGCCATCGTCGGCCGCTTGCCGGCGGCGTTCGACCACCCGGCCCTTGGGCCCGTCGACGCGCTGGTCATGTATCAGTCGCTGGGATCGCGGTCCTGATCGGCGGCCTTGCGCGCCGCCTTGTCGGCCTTTTTTTGCGCCTTTTCGGCGGCTTCGCGCTCCTTGCGGGCCTTCTTGCCGGCGTTGCGATCGGCTTCCTCCTGGCTCGTCGTCAGTCCGTCGACGGCGGCGCCCGCAACCTGAAACGGCGCCTTGACGACGGCCACCGCCGCGCCCGCCACCGCCGTCGCGACGCAACCTGCGAGCGCGGCGGGCAGCACAAGAATGCAAAAGCATCGCAGAAGCATCGTTGTTCGACTATTCATGTTTTTGTCCGCGAGCCTAAAGCTAAATCTGCGCGTCAGCTCTCTTCTTGTCAGGTTCTGGGCACGACCGCCAAGCCGATCGCCATATCCAAATCATGTACACCGTGACAACTATGGCGACGAGTACCACACGTAAATCGCTTGAGAGATCGCGTCGAGCCCAGAAAAGAAGGCCAGTACCTCCGACCAAAAATACAAATCGCGGCAGCAACATCGATCTCGCCGACCATCCGATATTGTCGACCTGAAACTCCGATCCGGTCCATACAGACCTTAATCGACGGACTTGTATCCAGCTACTCCAATCCAGAACTAGAAGTCCGATGAAGTATCCGACCAAATATACCACAGTCATTTCGCCCTAGACGGTAAAGCTTTCCCCGCACCCGCAGCTCCCCTTGGAATTGGGGTTTTCGAAGACGAAGCCGGCGGCGAAATCGTCTTCCTTCCAGTCCATGCGGCTGCCGATCAGGTACATCAGGCTGCCCCCGTCGATGAACAGCGTGCCGCCAGGAGTCGTCACCGCCTCGTCACCCGGCTTGGCCTCGGTGACATAATCGAGGCTGTAGGCCAGCCCCGAACAGCCGCGCTTGGGCGTCGTCAGCCGCACACCGGCGGCCGGAATCGGCGCCTTGGCGATGATTTCCGCGATGCGCCGCGCCGCATCCTCGGTGACGGTGATCGGCGCCGGGCGCGGGCGGCGCAGGGTAGTGGTCACAACATTCCCATTTCAAGCTTGGCCTCGTCGCTCATCTTGCCCGGGTCCCATGCCGGGTCCCAGACCAGGTTGACCTCGGAAGACGCCACGCCCGGCACGCTCATCACCCGCATTTCGACTTCGCCGGGCATGGTTTCGGCCACCGGGCAATGCGGCGTCGTCAGCGTCATCGTCACCACGGCATGGCCGTCGGCGACCTCGACATTGTAGATCAGTCCCAGGTCATAGATGTTGACCGGAATCTCGGGGTCGAAGATCTGGCGCAGCGCCGCGACGATCTCGCCGACCAGATCGTCACCCGGTCCCGCATGCAGCGGCTCGGGCGCCTTGTTCAGAAAGCCTTCGAGATAATCCGGGTTGCGCTCCTGTTGCGCGCGCAGCGGCGGCGCCTTGGCGACAGGCGCCGCCTCGCTGACCTCTTGAACCTCGAATGTGCGCTCAGTCATGTGTCCGTCCTCGAAACTTCAAATGTCCGCCGTCACGGCGCCGAAAATGCGTGTCACTCGCTCAATGCCCGCCGCCAGCCGCGCCACATCGTCGAGGTCATTGTAGATGCCAAAGCTCGCCCGCGCCGTCGCCGGCACGCCGAGCACCGCCATCAGCGGCTGGGCGCAATGATGCCCGGCGCGGATGGCGACACCGCTTTCATCCAATATGGTGCCGATGTCGTGCGGATGCACGCCCCGGATGGCGAAGGACAGGATGCCGGCACTGTCCTGCGGCCCGAACAAAGTCACCGAATTGATCCGGCCCAATGCCGCCCGCGCCGCCGCGACCAGCGCCGTTTCATGGGCGTGGATCGCGTCCAGCCCGATCGATTCGACATAGTCGATCGCCGCCGCCAGCCCGATCACCTCGGCGATCGCCGGCGTTCCCGCCTCGAACCGCTGCGGCGGCGAGGCATAGGTCGTGGCCGCGAAGGTCACCGTCTCGATCATTGCGCCGCCGCCCTGCACCGGCGGCATCGTGTCGAGCAGGTCGGCTCGCCCCCACAGCACGCCGATACCCGTCGGGCCATAAAGCTTGTGGCCCGAAAACACGTAGAAGTCGGCACCCATCGCCTGGACGTCGATCGTCAACCGCGCCGCCGCCTGGCAGCCATCGACGAGCAGCAGCGCGCCGACAGCGTGCGCCGCGCGCGCGATCCGCGCCACATCGGCGACGCCGCCGAGCACGTTCGACACATGGGCGATGGCAACCAGCTTCGTGCGCGGCGTCAGCAGGGCTTCCAGCGCGTCCTCATCGATGCGGCCATCGTCCGTCAGCGGCGCCACGTCGATTTCGATACCGGTGCGGTCACGCAGCATCTGCCACGGCACGATATTGCTGTGATGTTCGAGCGCCGACAGCAGCACCCGGTCGCCGGCGACGAGGCGCTGGCCCCAGCTCTGCGCCACCAGGTTGATGCCTTCGGTCGCGCCGCGCACGAAGACCACCTCCCCGGGAGACGCCGCATGGATGAAGCGCGCCACCGTCTCGCGCGCCGCTTCATAGCGCATGGTCATGGTCGCCGACCGTTCATAGACGCCGCGATGCACCGTCGCATAATCGGCGCCATAAGCGCGCGCGATGGCATCGATGACGACCTGCGGCTTCTGCGCCGTGGCCGCGGTGTCGAGATAGGCCCAATTGCCGGCAAGCCCGGGGAAATCGGCCTTCCGGCTTCCCTCCGGAACGCGGGTCGCGTCGGACGTCTGTTCGGCCAGCACGCCGCTCATGCCACGGCCTCCAGCAGCGCCGTCACCCGCGCTTCGGCGGCTTCGCGCGCGTCGTCGTCGCCGATCCCGGCGAGCGCATCCGACAGGAACGCGCGCGTCAGCAGCGCCTGCGCCGCCAGCGGCGGCACACCGCGGCTTTCGAGATAGAACAACGCATTGCGGTCGAGTTCGCCGACCGTCGCACCATGGGCGCATTTGACGTCATCGGCAAAAATCTCCAGCTCGGGCTTGGCATTCGCCGTCGCACCCCGGTCGAGCAACAGTGCCTTGAACGACTGCGCCGCATCGGTCTGCTGGCCGGCGCGTGCCACGGCCACCTTGCCGAGATAGGTCGCGGTCGCCGTGCCGCCCGCCACGCAGCGGACGACCTGCTTGCTCACCGCCCCCGGCCCCAGATGGCGCACCGTGGTGACGATCTCCAGCACCTGCTCGCCGCCGGCGATGATGATGCCGCCAAGGTCGAAGCGTGCGCCGGCATGCAGCGCCACGTCGAGCGCCACCCGCCCATAGGCACCGCCGCTGTTGATGATGTGGAAGGCCAGTGCGCCGCCCGCCTCGATCACCACGTCGAACTGGCGGATGGTCGCGCTGCCCGGACCGGCATCCTGCACGACCATCCGCGTCTCCGCCGTACCGGCCGCGACCTGGACGACTTCGGCCGCCACCGGCCAGGCGCGTGCCACCTGCGCGATATCGCTGTACCGCCAATCCTCCAGCCGCCGGGTCGGGACCGCCGTCACGCCGCGATCGCCGTATAGCCATCGGCTTCGAGCACATGCGCCAGTTCCGGGCCGCCAGTGCGCACGATCCGCCCCGCCACCAGCACATGGACATAATCCGGCACGACATAGTCGAGTAGCCGCTGATAATGGGTGATCAGCAGCGTCGCGCGATCGGGCGACCGCATCCGGTTGATGCCGTCCGACACCACCCGCAGCGCATCGATGTCGAGGCCGCTGTCGGTCTCGTCGAGCACCGCCAGCCGGGGTTCGAGCACCGCCATCTGCACCATTTCGTTGCGCTTCTTCTCGCCGCCCGAAAACCCCTGGTTCACCGAACGCTTGAGCATCTCATAAGGCAGCCCCAGCTCCGCCGCCGCCGCCTTGACCAGCTTCATGAACTCGGCACCCGAAGCTTCGGTCTCGCCGCGCAACACACGCTGGGCGTTGAGCGCCGTGCGCAGGAACATCAGGTTCGATACGCCGGGGATTTCGACGGGATATTGCAGCCCCAGGAACACGCCGGCGGCGGCGCGCTCGTGCGGTGCCAGGGCCAGCAGGTCGGACCCCATGAAGGTCACCGACCCGCCCGTCACTTCGTAACCGGCGCGCCCGGCGAGCACATAGGACAGCGTCGACTTGCCGGCGCCGTTCGGCCCCATGATGGCATGGACCTCGCCGCCGCCGACCGTCAGCGACAGCCCGTTGAGGATGGTCTTGCCGTCGATTTCGGCGCGAAGATTGTCGATGACGAGCATTAGTTCACCTTTTTCGGGTCGGCCGTCTGGCGCTGGACAATGGCAACCACTGTCTGCTGGCGCAGTTCGTCCTCGATGGTGGCGATCGACGCTTCGGCGACCGCCTTCGACTGGTCGATGCTGAACTTGGGATGGCCGATCTGGTGGAAGGCGATGACATCGGCCATCAGCGCGTTGCGCTGGTCCTTGCACGCCAGCACGACACGATTGGCGATCGACCCGGCAGCGTCGCCAGCGACATCGGCGGAGCCTGCGCCCCGGGTGATGCAATCCGAATAGGCCTTGGTCGCCGCATCCATCTTCGCCTGCTGCGCCGCGCCTTCGGTCGGCCGGGGCGGCGCGGCGGGCGAACAGGCGGCGAGCAGCAGGGCAAGGCCGAGGACGCGCCTCATCCGACGCTTCCTTCCAGCGAAATCCCGAGCAGCTTCTGCGCTTCCACCGCGAATTCCATCGGCAGCTGCTGCAGCACTTCCTTGCAGAAGCCGTTGACGATCAACGCCACTGCCGCCTCGGCATCGAGCCCGCGCGACTGCGCATAGAACAGCTGGTCGTCGCTGATCTTCGACGTCGTCGCCTCATGCTCGATGATCGCGGTCGGGTTGCGCACCTCGATATAGGGCACGGTATGGGCACCGCAGTCCGACCCCAGCAGCAGCGAATCGCACTGGGTATGATTGCGCGCGCCTTCCGCCGACGCCGCCACCCGCACCAGCCCGCGATAGGTGCCCTGCGAGCGCCCGGCCGAAATGCCCTTGCTGACGATCGTCGACCTGGTGCCGCGGCCGAGGTGGATCATCTTGGTGCCGGTATCGGCCTGCTGGCGATTGTTGGTCACCGCCACCGAATAGAATTCGCCGACCGAATCTTCACCACTGAGCACGCAGGACGGATATTTCCAGGTGATCGCGCTGCCGGTTTCGACCTGGGTCCAGCTGACCTTGCTGCGCTTGCCGAGGCAGTTCGCCCGCTTGGTGACGAAATTGTAGATGCCGCCGACGCCATTGGCGTCGCCCGGATACCAGTTCTGCACCGTCGAATATTTGATCTCGGCATCGTCCATCGCCACCAGTTCGACGACCGCTGCATGCAGCTGGTTTTCATCGCGCATCGGCGCCGTACAGCCTTCGAGATAGCTGACATGCGAGCCCTTGTCGGCGATGATCAGCGTCCGTTCGAACTGCCCGGTGTTGGCGGCGTTGATGCGGAAATAGGTACTCAGCTCCATCGGGCAGCGCACGCCTTCGGGGATGTAGACGAACGTCCCGTCCGAAAACACCGCGCTGTTGAGGCAGGCGAAGTAATTGTCATGCTGCGGCACGACGCTGCCCAGCCATTTGCGCACCAGGTCGGGATATTCCTTCACCGCCTCGCTGATCGAGCGGAAGATGACTCCGGCGCGCTCCAGCTCGGCGCGGAACGTCGTGGCGACGCTGACCGAATCGAACACCGCATCGACGGCGATCCGGCGCGATCCCTCGACGCCCGCCAGCACCTCCTGCTCGGCGATCGGGATGCCCAGCTTCTCATAGGTCCGCCGGATTTCGGGATCGAGTTCGTCGAGCGACCCGATCGTCGGCTTCGCCTTGGGCGCCGCGTAATAATAGGCGTCCTGATAATCGATCGGCGCGATGTCGAGTTTGGCCCAGTCGGGCTCGACCATCGTCAGCCAGCGCCGAAAGGCCTTGAGCCGCCAGTCGAGCAGCCATTGCGGCTCGCCTTTCTTGGCCGAAATATAGCGCACCGTGTCTTCGGACAGGCCCTTGGGTGCCATTTCCGATTCGATGTCGGAGGTAAAGCCCCATTTGTAGGTCGCCAGATCGGCGACAGCCGCACGCGCTTCCTGGTCGAGAAGCGGCGCGTCCGCCACCGGCGCGTCGATCGCTGCACTATTGTCCGTCATGCTTCCACTTTCTCGGTCGCGCACACCGCGGCGGGCACGGGCCCGGCAGTCTGCACCGCCGGCTGCAACAGGTCGGCAAGCGTTACCGCTGCCAGTGCGTCGCGTACCGCACGATTGATCGGGCCCCAATGGCCCCTGACGCCGCAATGGCCCTCGATGGCGCAATTGCTCGTTTCGCCCGCCTGGCAGTTGGTCAGCGCGATCGGGCCATCGACAGCCTCGACGATCGCAGCGACGCTGATCGCGGCCGGACGCAACGCCAGCGAAAATCCACCGGCGACGCCGCGCGACGCCGTCAGCAGGCCGCCGCGCGCCAACGTTCCCATCAGCTTGGCGACCGTCGGCGCCGGAATTCCGGTCACGTCCGCCACCCGCGCCGCCGACAGCCTGACGCCCGGCTCGCGCGCCGCTGCTGTCATCACCACGACGGCGTAATCGGCAAGGTTGGTGAGGCGGATCAAGGGCAACCCTTAAAGCGGAGTAATTTCATCCGCTATGTGGGGCGAAAGCGCCGAAAGTCAATGCCGAAGCGCTCCCGCTGAGCTGGGCTCGCTCAGGGCTCCTGCGCATATTGCTTCGCCGACGCGATCCACGCATCGACATTCTCCTCGAGGATGTCGAGCGGCACCGCACCGGTCTTCAGCACGACATTGTGAAAGTCGCGAATGTCGAAATTGTCGGGTCCCAAGGCCTTTTCCGCCCGGTCGCGCAGCTCCGAAATCTTCAGCCGGCCGACCATGTACGCCGTCGCCTGGCCCGGATAGACAGCATAGCGCTCGATCGCCTTTTCGATCCCGCCCAGCGGTTCGGCGCTGTTCGCGGTCAGATATTTGATCGCGTCCTCGCGGCTCCAGTGCTTGTCGTGGATGCCGGTGTCGACGACCAGCCGGATGGCGCGATGCAGTTCCAGCTGCAGCCGCCCGAAATCGTCGTTGGGGTCGGCATATTGCCCCATCTCCTTCGCCAGCTTTTCCGAATACAGCCCCCAGCCCTCGCTGTACGCGGTAAAGCCGCCGAACTTGCGGAACGCCGGAACATTCTTCAACTCCGTCGAATTGGCCCGCTCGAGATGATGCCCCGGCAGCCCTTCATGGTAGATCAGCGGCTCGATCTCGGTCGTCGGCATGTCGGCCATGCGGTAGAGATTGACATAGACCGTTCCGGGCCGTGACCCATCCTCCGCCGGCGACTGGTAGAATGCCTTGCCCGCCGACTGCTCGCGGAACGGCTCGACTGCTTTCACCACCACCGGTGCCTTGGGCAGGTTGGCGAAATATTGCGGCAGCTTGGGGCGGATATCGTCGAGGAAGGCGTTGGCGCGCTTCAGATATTCCGCCTTGCCGGCCTCGCCTTCCGGCAGGTTGAAGGCCTTGTTGTTGCGCATATACGCCAGGAATTCGGGCAGAGCGCCCTTGAAGCCGGTCTTCCTGGCAATCTCCATCATCTCGCCATGGATGCGTTCGACCTGCGCCAGCCCCAGCGCGTGGATCTGCGCCGCGGTCATGTCGGTCGTCGTGTAATTGGCCAGGTTGGCGGCGTAATAGGCGGCGCCGTCCTTGAACCGCCAGATGCCGTCGATGGTGCCGGCCTTCTTCTCCTGCGCCTCCATCGCCGTCACCAGCCGCCGATACGCCGGCTGCACGCTGGTCAGCAGCGCCTTCGTCGCGTCGGCCACCAGCGCATCCTTTTCGCCCGGCGCGATGTCGAGTCTGGCGACCTTGGCCTTGAAGTCGGCAAGCAGCGGCGAATCGACCCCGGAGTTGTCGAACGGCGCACCCTTCACCGTGTTGCGGGCATCGTTGATGACATAGGGATAGACCCATTTCGGCGGCATCACACCGGCCCTGGCGCGCGTTTCGCTGGTCGCGATTTCCTGGTCGAGCGCCGGGCCGATGCCCTGCAACCGCGCCACATAGGCCTGAGCATCGGCCTTGGTCTTGATACCATGGATGTTGATCAGGAACGCCGGATATTCGCTCTGCGCGCCGTTCATCTGGTCAAAGACATAATTGTCATGGCGGAAGCGGAAGCCGGCATCGCGGCGCTGCATCGCCTTTTCGAACAACCGGTATGACAGCTTCGAATCGGGGCTGAGATCGGCCTTGGCAAAGCGCGCCCGCATGTCCGCCAGCGCCTTCTGGTCGGCGTCATGGTTGCGGATCGCCGCGGCGTCGCTGCCGTCGTTCCATTTGTCCTGGTCGGTCTTGATGCCGCGATAGCTTTGCCCCTGCGGGCTGCGCGCCAGCTGCGCCTTGTCATAGGCATCGAAGAACGCCGCCAGTTCGGCATCGGCGGCGGTCGCCGGCTTTGCCGCGGGCGCAGCCGCAGCGGCGGGCGCCGGCGCCTGCGCGAGCAACGGGGCGGGCAGGATCAAGGCGGCGGCGAGCAGGTAAATGTGGCGCATGAAACCTCGCGGGCAAACAATCGATGCTGCCTGCTAGCGCCGATTGCCACGCCTGCAAACAGCTTGCGAAAACGCCCATCGCAAGCGCGCGCCTTTCCCGCTACGTCGCCGCGCATGTCCACGTCCGCTGCCACCGCCGCACCTGCCGCGCCCCCGCGCCTCGCCTTTCCGGCGATGCTCGCCGGCAGCGCCGCGCTGGCGTTCGGCCCATGGATGGTGCGGCTGGCCGATGTGCCACCGGCGGCCAGCGCCTTCTGGCGGCTGGCGCTGGCCGTCGTGCCGCTGCTCCTCCTCGCGCGCCTCGTCGCCGGATCGACCGCGCGCATGGCCCAGGGTCTCGATCGCCGGGCACTGGCGCTGATCGCGCTCGCCGGCGTCTTCTTCGCCAGCGACCTCATCCTCTGGCATTTCGGTATCGTCCGCACCACGCTTGCCAATGCAACGCTGCTCTCGAACGCCGCCAGCTTCCTGCTGCCGCTCTGGGGTTTCGTGGTCCTGCGCCACCGGCCGGGGCGCAAGGCCCTGCTCGCCATCGGCTTCGCGCTCGCCGGCACCTTGCTCCTTGTCGGCCAAAGCGCCGAAGTGTCGCAACAGCATCTGTTCGGCGACCTGCTCTGCCTCGGCGCCGCGGTCCTTTACACAGGCTATCTGATCGTCGTCGACGGCGTCCGCGGGCGAGTCGCGGCGCTGCCGCTGCTGGCCATTTCCACGCTTGCCGGCGCTGTCTTCCTGCTGCCGTTCGCGCTCGCCAGCGGCAATATCTGGCCGGGCGACTGGACCCCGCTGCTGCTGCTGGCGCTGGGCAGCCAGGTCATCGGCCAGGGACTGGTGGTCTATGCCGTCGGCCATCTGCGGCCGCTCGTCGTCGGCCTGACCTTGCTCATCCAGCCGGCGATCAGCGCCACCATCGGCGCGCTGCGCTTCGGCGAAATCCCCGGCCCGGTCGAAATTGCCGGGGCGGCGCTGGTGGTGGCGGCGCTGGTGCTGGTCCGGCTGCCTGACCGGCGCCGCTAGTATCGCTCGAGGCGCTTCAGCCGCCGCGTCGCCAGCCGGGTGATGCACGCCGGCGTCCGGCAAGCGCCGCGAGCATTGAGAAACGCCGCCTGTTCGCGATCGAGCCGGCGTTCCGCCGCCGCCCCGCCGCGTTCGACGGCCACCCGATATGCCGCGGCCACGGCGCCATCGAGTCGCGCGAGCGTCGGCGAGGCACAGATCATCTGCTGGGCATCGGTGCTGGCATAGCGGCAGTTGAAGCTCGGCCCCGTGATCGGCGCCGCCTTGACCGGCCGGGGCCTCGCTGGCGCCGGCGGTTCGGCTGCCGCCGGTTCGGGAGCGCGAGCGATGACCTGCGGCCGGGGTTCGATGACCGCCGCGGGCAGGGCGATTTCTGCGGCCGGCACGGCCGGCGCTGCAACCTCGGGCGCTGTGGTCGGGGCCGGGGCCGGTGCCGGCACGGGCGCCTGGACCGGCATCGGCAGGTCGGCAGGGGCAAGCCGCGGCCCGATCGCACTGTGCAGGCCCCAGCCGGCAGTCGCCGCCAGCACCAGGGCAGCCGCTGCGCCGCCGATCCGGGTGAGGCGCCCGCTGCCGGTGGTCATCGGTGAGGCTGCTGCCGGTTGCGGCCGGATCGGCGGCGCCGCCGGCGGTCGCGCCACGGGCGACGGCCGCGGCACAGGCGGGGTGACAGGGGCCGGCCCGCGGACATCTGCGGCAGGGCCGGCCGGCGTGGCCGGCGTGACCGGACGCGTATCGGTCAGGCCCAGTTGCTGCGCCTTGCGATATCGCCACGCTTCGTCGTCCGACACGGCAAATCCTCCCGCCGTCTTTACGGACTGGTTACCATTTCGGTTGCATGAACGAAAGCGCAACGGCCGCCGATGTGCACCTGTCCCCGCGCCGCCGCCAGCGCCGCCTGGCGATGCCGTTCGGCCGCCCCGGCGCGCTGCCCGGCGTCGCGCGTGCCGGCGCACGCCGGACAGGCGACGCCTTCGACATACAGCGGCGCGGCGCGGTCGGCGGCGCTGACCGGCATGCGGCAGCCACGACACAGCGCATGCGTGCCGGGTTCCAGGCCATGCCCGAGCGCCACCCGCTCGTCGAAGACGAAGCACTCGCCCTGCCAGCGGCTGGCATCTGCCGGCACGTCCTCCAGATATTTCAGGATGCCGCCCTGAAGGTGAAAGACCTGGTCGACGCCTTCGGCCTTCAGGAACGCCGTTGCCTTTTCGCAGCGGATGCCGCCGGTGCAGAACATAGCCACTCGTGCGCCCTCGCGGCCGGCGAACAGGGCGTCGCGATTGGCGCGGAACCAGCCCGGAAAATCGCGAAAGCTGGTGGTCGCCGGGTTGATCGCGCCGGCAAAGCTGCCCACCGCCACCTCGTAATCGTTGCGCGTGTCGATGACGATCGTCGCCGGGTCATCGATCAGGGCATTCCAGTCCGCCGGCGCCACATAGGCGCCGCCGCGTGTCACATCGACGTCGGGCAGGCCCATGGTGACGATCTCGGCCTTCAACCGCACCTTCAGCCGGTGGAACGGCATCGCGGCGGCCGCCGAATGCTTGACCTCCAGCCCGCCCAGCCCCGGCCAGCCGCGAATGGCCGCGACCACCGCCGCGACGCCCTCCGATGGCCCCGCAATGGTCCCGTTGATACCCTCGGCCGCCACCAGCAGCGTCCCGCGCACGCCCTGCGCGGCGCACAGATCGTGCAGCGGCGCCACCCGCTCGGCACTATCGGGCAGCGGCGCAAAACCATAAAGCGCAACGACGGCGATCACCGGAACGGCGGCTCGTCAAAGGCGCGCAGCTTGCGCGAATGCAGCCCTGGCCCCGCCTCGCGCAGGATCTTCACCGCTTCGATGCCGATGTGGAGATGTTCCGAAATCGCCCCTTCATAGAAGCGGTTGGCCTGGCCCGGCAGCTTGATCTCGCCATGCAGCGGCTTGTCGGACACGCACAGCAGCGTCCCGTACGGCACCCGGAAACGATAGCCCTGCGCCGCGATCGTCGCCGATTCCATGTCGATCGCCACGGCGCGGGACTGGTTGAACCGCAGCGCCGACCGCGAGAACCGCAATTCCCAGTTGCGATCGTCGGTGGTCACCACCGTGCCGGTGCGCAGCCGCGGTTTCAGCGCGTCGCCGGCAGCGCCGGTCACCGCTTCTGCCGCACCCTGCAGCGCCTTCTGCACTTCCGACAGCGCCGGAATGGGAATTTCGGGCGGCAGCACGTCGTCGAGCACATGGTCGTCGCGCAGATAGGCGTGGGCGAGGACATAATCGCCGATCTTCTGGCTCGGCCGCAGCCCGCCGCAATGGCCGATCATCAGCCACGCCTCCGGCCGGAGCACCGCCAGATGGTCGCAGATCGTCTTGGCATTGGCGGGGCCGACGCCGATGTTGACAAGGGTGATGCCGATGCGCCCCGGTGCCTTCAAATGCCACGCCGGCATCTGGTATTTGCGCCAGGCCACATCGTCCGCCGCGCGTCCGGGGGCGGCATCGCCGGGCAGGATGTCGAGCCCGCCCGGGCACGACAGCCGTTCATAGCCGTCTTCGCCCAGCTGGCCGCAGCCCCAGCGGACGAATTCGTCGACATAGCGGTGATAGTTGGTCAGCAGGATATAATGCTGGAAATCCTCCGGCGCCGTGCCGGTATAGTGTTTCAGCCGCGCCAGCGAGAAATCGGTGCGCGGCCCGTCGAACAGCGCCAGCGGCCGGGTATCGGACAGGCTTTCGTCCCACAGGCCATCAGGCAATTCGTCGCCGATCTGCTGCAATTCGGTCGTCGGGAACCAGCGCGCCAGTTCCGACGCCGCCGCCGCATCGAGCCGCAGGTCGGCGGCGCCGTCGAGCACATAAGGATAGGGAATCTCCACCTCCGACCGCCCGGTGGTGATCGTCACCTGGTAATCCGCCATCAGCAGGTCGAGCTGCTCGATCAGATAGGCCCGGTACATCTCCGGCCGCGTCACCGTCGTCGCATAGCTGCCGGGGCGGTTGAGCCGGGCAAAGGCCCGCACCGGGCGGTTGGCGGCGTCGTTGCCCGAATAATCGACACGCAGCTCCGGGTAGGACCAGTCGCCGCGCACCCGGGCCGCCGCATCGGGGGTAACGCCATGATCGATGAACTCGCGCAGCGCGTCGCGCAACGCAGCGGTCGATTCGGCGTGAATGGTCACCAGCTGGTCGACGAGCTCGGACGACGCGCTGGCAGGAGAGGTGGATGGACTGGTCATCTCCAGCCTATGCCAAAAACGGGCCCTTTGCGCCAGCCCGCCGGGCCAAATCCGCAAGGCCCGACCGTTGCACCGGCGCGGCGGCGCATCTCTTTGGCACAGCCAAGCTATCGGCAGTCTTTCTGCCAAAAGCGTGTAAAAATCCTTTACAGAGTTGCCGGCAATGAAAAATTAACCTGTTGATTCACCTTGTAGAAACATTTGGCATAACTCTTGCTTTTGGACCCGTAACGGTCGGCCATTTCGCCGACCGTCAGGGGAGCCGTTCATGTTCATCAATTCCAACCCATCGACCATCAAGTCCGCAGCAGTCGCCGTCCTTACCGCCGGTCTCATGTTGACCGGCACCAGTGCCAGCGCCGTTTGCGTCGGCAGCTGCGGCACTGCCGGTGCCAATGGTGATATCACCGCCTCGCCGCTGGGTGGCACCTATGATTATGTCACCACGGCGGGCGGCGTATCGGGCGCGGGCAGCCTGGGTGTCGACACCGAAACCAACGGATCGATCAACACCACCGGCAGCTTTGCCGCAGACGCCGGTTCCGTGCTGTCCTTCTACTTCAACTATGTCACCTCGGACGGGTCGGGCTTTGCCGATTACGGCTGGTCGCAGCTGCAGACTGTCAGCGGCAATGCCGTTGCCACGCTGTTCACCGCGCGCACCACGCCCAGCGGCGATACGGTGCCCGGCTTCGGCCTGCCCGGCCTGCTCGCCACCCTGACGCCGGGTTCGACCCCGATCCAGATCGGCACCGGAGGCGGCGGTGGTCCGGTCTGGTCGGGGCTGGGTGGCGATTCGGGGCGGTGCTTCGACACCGGTTGCGGCTACACCGGCTGGATCCGCGCCGATTACACCATCGCTGCTGCCGGCAACTACCGCCTCGCCTTCGGTGTCACCAACTGGTCGGACACGCAGTTCGCCAGCGGTCTCGCCTATGACGGTGTGATCGTCGACGGCAATCCCGTCCCCGGCGTGCCCGAACCCGGCACCTGGGCGATGCTGATCGCCGGCTTCGGCCTCGTCGGCGCCGCCGCCCGCCGTCGCCGCACCGCCATCGCCTGACCTGCGAGGGCGAATAGCGGCCGATCGGCCCCGCGCCTGTGACGGCGCGGGGCCTTTTCGTGTGCGCTGCGCCCGCCTAGAGACAGGCCAAGCGCAACCAGGGGCCCGCCGCCATGCAATTCGACCTGACCGACGACCAGCGCGCCATCCAGGAGGCGGCGCGCCGTTTTACCGCCGATCGCATCACGCCCTTCGCTGCCCAATGGGACGAAAAGCACATCTATCCCAAGGACACGATCAAGGCTGCCGCCGAACTCGGCTTTGCCGCCATCTATGTCCGCGCGGACAGCGGCGGCATCGGCCTTGGCCGGCTGGAGGCGGCGCTGGTCATGGAAGCCATGGCCTATGGCTGCCCCTCCACCAGCGCCTTCATCTCCATCCACAATATGGCAGCGTGGATGATCGACAGCTTCGGCAGCGCCGAAGTGCGCGCCCGCTATCTGCCCGACCTCGTCACCATGGACCGCATCGCCAGCTATTGCCTGACCGAACCCGGCTCCGGCAGCGACGCCGCCGCGTTGAAGACCCGCGCCGTCCGCGACGGCGACGATTATCTCGTCACCGGCACCAAGGCGTTCATTTCCGGCGGCGGCGTCAACGACGTCTATGTGACAATGGTCCGCACCGGCGAGGATGGCGCGCGCGGCATTTCCTGCCTCGTCATCGACAAGGACATGCCCGGCGTCAGCTTCGGCGCCCCGGAACGCAAGCTCGGCTGGCATTCGCAGCCCACCGCCCAGGTCAATTTCGACGCCGTCCGCGTCCCCGTCGCCAACCGCGTCGGCGACGAAGGCCAGGGTTTTGCCATCGCCATGGCCGGGCTCGACGGCGGTCGCCTCAACATCGGCGCCTGCAGCCTCGGCGGCGGCCAGCGAGCGCTGGACGAGGCCATCGCCTATACCCGCCAGCGCAGCCAGTTCGGCAAGGCCATCGCCGATTTCCAGGCGACCCAGTTCAAGCTCGCCGACATGGAAACCGAACTCGCCGCCGCCCGCGCGCTGCTGTACCAGGCGGCCGCCAAGGTCAACGATGGCGCTGCCGACAAGACCCGCTTCGCCGCCATGGCCAAGCGCCTGGCCACCGACACCGGCATGGCCGTCGCCGACCGCGCGCTGCAATTGCACGGCGGCTATGGCTATCTGATGGACTTTCCGGTTGAGCGCATTTTTCGCGATCTGCGCGTCCACCAGATCCTTGAAGGCACCAATGAAATCATGCGCATGATCACCGCGCGCGAATTGCTGCGAGCAAGCAATTGAGCGCCGCCCCGCGCTGGTTGCCGGCCTTTGCCGCCGCCAATGCCGTGCTGGCACTGACCTTCGGCACCTTTGCCGCACATGGCATCAAGGATCCGCAGGCGCGCGAATGGATCATGACGGGCGTCATGTTCCAGCTGCCGCATGTCGCCGCGGTCTTCGGCCTGATCGCCTGGCGCAATACGAAACTGGTGCGCAGCGGCGCCTGGGCGGTGGCACTGGGCAGCCTGATCTTCGCCGCCGACCTCGACGCACTCGCACTGGGCGCCCCGCGCTGGGTCGCGGCGCTGGCGCCGATCGGCGGGTCGATGATGATGTTCGGCTGGCTGTTTTTGGGCCTGGTCGCTCTCGGCGGTGAACGGCTCAGCCGCTTCGACGAAAAGGGCTGACCCGCTCCCTTACCCCGCCTTCTTCACCGCAATCCAGTCGTCGATCTTCTTCTCCAGAACCGCCATCGGCAGCGCCCCGGTCATCAGCACCTGTTCGTGAAACTGCTTGATGTCGAACTTAGGCCCCAGCGCCTTTTCGGCCTTGGCGCGCAGCCGGCTGATCGTCAGCTGGCCGACCTTGTAGGCCAGTGCCTGGCTGGGGATGGCGATGTAACGCTCCACTTCGGCGGTGGCATCCGATTCGCCCATCGGGCTGTTGTCGAGCATATATTTGATTGCCTGGTCGCGCGTCCAACCCTTGGAATGGATGCCGGTGTCGACGACCAGCCGCATCGCGCGCAGCATCTCGTCATTGTACCGCCCCATCAGCTGATAGGGGTCCTTGAACATCCCGAGCTGCGGCCCCAGGCTTTCGGCATAGAGCGCCCAGCCTTCCACGAACGCGGTGTTGCCGCCAAAGCGCTGGAACGGCGGCAGCGACGTGTTCTCCTGCGCCAGGCTGATCTGGAAATGATGGCCGGGGATGGCTTCGTGCAGGTACAGCGTCTCGATGCCCCAGGTCGATCGTGTCGGCAGGTCATAGGTGTTGAAATAGAACACCCCTGGCCGCGACCCGTCGGGCGCGCCGCCCTGGTACGACCCGGCGGCATCGGTCTTTTCCTTGAACGCCGGCACCGGGCGGATTTCCAGCTTCGACTTGGGAAGGGTCGAAAACAGGCCCGGCACCGTCGTATCGACGCGCTTGCCGACGGCATAGAAACGGTCGGTCAGGTCCTGCTTCGACGCCGGCTGGAACTTGGGATCGGTGCGCAGATGTTGGAAGAATTCCTGCAGCGTCCCCTTGAAGCCGACCTGGCGCTTCACCGCCTCCATGCCCTTGGTGATCCGCGCCACCTCGGCGAGGCCCAGCGTGTGGATCTCGTCAGCGGTCATTTCGGTCGTCGTCGTCCGGCGGATGAGGTTGCGGTACAGGTCCGCCCCGCCCGGCATCTGCCCCAGGCCGACGCTGTCGCGCGCCACCGGCAGATATTCGGTCTTCAGGAAATCGCGCAACCGGGTCAGCGCCGGGTTGACCTGGGTGCCGATGGCGGCGGCATAGGCCGCCTTCAGCCGCGCCTGGTCGGCCGCGGGAATGGTAGCGGGAAAATTGTTGACCGGCTTCATCATCACCGCGGCATCGACGCCCGGCTTCAGCAGATTGTCGAGCTGGTCGATGACGTTCTGGACGACGAGTTTCGGCTGGACGACGCCGCTTTTCACACCCTGGCGAAAGCGCAGGATCGCCGTGTCGATATAGGTCACGAACCCCGGGATGCGCGCCAGTCCGTCGTCATAATCCTTCACTGTCTTGTACGGCGCCGCACCTTCACCCGACGAGAATTCGGGGAAGAATGTGTGGATCCCATAGAAATGGTCGATCGGCCGCACCGTGGTCGCCGCCAATATGGCCGGGTCGAAGCCCTTCAGGTCGCTTTCGGTCTGCCATTTGAACACGTCGTAGCTGACCTTGTCATTGGCGTTGAGCGCATTGCGGTCGATCTTGCCCAACGCCGCCAGGTCGTTTTGCGACGCCTGCTTCTCGGCCGCGATCCAGGCGTCCGAAATATTGTCACCGAATTCGCCGGCATGGCTCAGGTCGCCGCGAAACACCCGCGCCAGCGGGTTGCGGTCGAGACTGGCTTCGTCGCTGGCGTTGAACAGCGCACGCAAGCGCTCGGCAGGGGTCGTCGCCGCCACTGGCGCCGATGGCGCGGCGGCGGCAGCCGACGGGGCCGGAGTCTGCGCGGCGGCCGGCGTGAGCGCGGCCAGGCTGGCGGCAAGCAGAAGCAATGGGCGGGACAACATGGCAAGGCTCCGAACGAACGGGATTTCGTGTGTTGCCGATATAAGACGGCGGCCCGCGGCGCAATGCCCGCTACGCCGGATTCGTCCATGTTGACCCCATCCGGAGGCTTGCGTAGCGTGGCATTAAGCGACTGTAATGTTGCACTGCAAATTGGGGAGAGGCGGAGTTGAAGATCAGCCGCGGCACCTTGGCGGCGTTTGCCGCGCCGTGCCTGCCGATCGCGGCCAATGGTCTGCCGGTCGTCGTCTATCTGCCGCCCTATTACGCCAGCGCCCTGGGGCTCGACCTCGCTGTGGTCGGCTTCCTGTTCTTCGTCGTCCGCTTCATCGATGTTCCGCTCGATCCCATCGTCGGCCATCTCGTCGACCGCACGGACACACGCGCCGGCCGGTTCCGGCCCTGGATGGCCGGCGGCGCGCTGGTCATGGCGCTGGGCGTCTACGCAACGTTCATGGCCAGCCCCGGGCTGACACCGCTGCGGGCCTTTGCCGGGCTGATGCTGATGTACCTCGGCTATTCGGCGCTGCTCGTCTCGCACACCGCCTGGGGCGCGGTGCTCAGCGACGATTATCACGAACGCTCGCGCATCTTCGGCTGGTGGCAGGCGAGCAACCTGCTCGGCCTTTTCCTCATTCTCGGCGTTCCGCCCCTGGCCCAGAAGCTGGCCGCCAGCGACGATCCCAGCTTCGGCGTCCATGCCATGGGATGGACGATAATGGCGGCCCTGCCCCTCACCGTCGGCTGGTGCCTGTTGCGCGTCCGCGAACGGGCGCGCACCGGTGGAGAGCATCATCGGTTCGCTGACATCATGGCCGTGCTGAAGCTGCCGCTGCTGCGCCGCATCCTGCTCGCCGACCTGCTTGCCAGCCTGGCGCCGGGGATGACCGGCGCGCTGTTCCTGTTCTTCTTCGTCGCCGCGCGCGGCTATTCGACCGCCAGCGCCATGAACCTGCTGCTGTTCTATTTTGCCGCCGGCCTGCTGTCGGCGCCGCTCTGGGTTCGCGTCGCCCGGCGCTTTTCGAAACATCGCGCGCTGATCTGGTCGCTTATGGCCTATTGCGTTTTCCAGACCGCGACGATCATCATTCCCGGCAATCAATTCGGCATCGCAGCGGTTGCGATGGTCTTTGCCGGCATCCCCGCCGTCGCCCCGGCCTTCCTGCTGCGCGCCATGCTCGCCGATGTCTCCGACGCAGAAACGCTGCGGTCGGGCCAGCAGAAAACGGGTCTCTTCTATGCGGCCCTCGCTGCGGTCCAGAAGCTCGGTTACGCCATTCCCGTCGGCCTCAGCTATTCGATCCTGCAGCTGATCGGCTTTGTTCCCAATCTCGGCGCCGCCAACGCCCCATCGGCGATCGACGGGCTTGTGCTGCTGTTCGTCGTTCCGGCGGTGGTCCTCGCCATCGGTGCGATCATCGTCCTTCGCGGCTGGCCGATCGACGCCGATACCCAGGCCCGCAACGCCGCCGCACTCGCCACCTGAGGGAACCAGCCGACGATCCGTTTGTTTACAGCGCGTAATATCGCACCAAGGAGTTCCCCCAATGGCCTTTCGCACCGCTGTCATGGCAGTCATTGCTGCCGCATCGCTCGGCGCCTGCACCACGGACCAATATGGCAATCGTGAAGCGTCGCGCGGCCTGAAGGGCGGTGCCATCGGCGCCGCAGGTGGAGCCGCCGTCGGCGCGCTCACGGGCGGCAATGTCGCGGCCGGCGCCGCCCTCGGCGCTGCAGCGGGCGCCATTCTCGGCGTCGTGACCGAGGACAAGAACCGCTACAACGACCGCAACGGGCAGCGCTATTATTACGACAACAGCAATCGCGAATATTATTACGATCGCGATCGTCGCAAGCGCTACAATCCGCGCTGATCCGGGGCGTTTGGCGCGGCGACCGGCCCAGCCAATCGCACAGGCGGATTGACGCCGCGTCGTCAATCCGCCCATGACGTCTCCCGGCACCGGCCAAACGCTGGTGCCGGGAGACCCATTGCATGAAACTTTATGATTCGATCGGGCCAAATCCCCGCGTCGTCCGCATGGCGATCGCCGAAAAGGGCATGGCGATCGACACGATCACTGTCGATCTGATGGGCGCCGAGAATCGCCAGGCCGGCTATCTCGCCAAGGTTCCGACCGGCGGGCTACCCGCCCTCGAACTCGATGATGGCACGGTCATTGCCGAAATCACCGTTATCGCCGACTATCTCGAAGATCTGCAGCCCATGCCGCCGATCATCGGCACGACGCCCGAAGAGCGCGCCGAAACCCGCATGTGGACGCGGCGCATCGACCTTGCCATTGCCGATCCCCTGACCACCAGCTTTCGCGCCTGCGAAGGTCGGCAATTGTTCGCCCCGCGCATGACCCTGCTGAGCGTCGAAGCCGCCACCGAAATGAAGGCCATGGTGCAGGAAAAATTCCTCTGGCTCGACCATTTGATGCAAGGCCGGACCTGGGTCTGCGGCGATCGCTTCACGCTTGCCGACCTGATGCTGCTGGCCTTTGTCGATTTCGGCACCAGCGTCGGCCAGCCCTTGCCGGCAAGCGCCAGCTGGTTGCCCCAGTGGCACGGCCGCGCCGCGGCGCGCCCCAGCGCTGCGGCCTGAGATACTCGATCATGCTCGCACGCGCCCGGCCGCGGCTGCTGTTTGCTCGCAATTTTCTTGCCAATCCGCGACGCGTCGGCTCAGTCATCCCGTCCTCGCCGCGCCTCGTCAAACGGCTGCTTGGCCACACCGACTGGCAGAAAATCCGTGTCGCCGTCGAGTACGGGCCCGGCACAGGCTGCGTCACCCGCGCCCTGCTTGCCCGGCTTGGCCCCGACGCGCGACTGTTTGCCTTTGAAATCAACGGCCAATTTGTCGATTATCTGCGCCGTGAGATCACCGATCCGCGGCTGACGGTCGTCGCCGCTTCGGCCGAGACCGTCGGCGCCGCCCTTGCCGCTGCCGGCATCGACCATGCCGACATTGCCGTCTCCAGCCTTCCCTTCTCGATCATGCCGGTGGCCGTCCGCCAGGCCATCGTCCATGCCACCGCCGACATCCTCGCCCCCGGTGCGCGCCTGGTTGGGTATCAATATTCCACCACCTGGCTGAGGGAACTGCGCCACGTCTTTCGCCACGTCACCGTTCAGCTCGAACCGCGCAACTGGCCGCCCGCCTTTGTGTTCACGGCGCGGCGGGATTAAGGGCTCCAAAGCCCCCAATTCCCTATTACGGCACCAGCACGGTCGAACCCGTTGTCCTGCGCGCTTCAAGGTCGCGGTGGGCCTGTGCTGCATCGGCAAGGGCGTAGCGCTGGTCGACATGGACCTTGATCGCACCACTGGCGAACATGTCGAGCACCCGCCCGCCATAGGTTTCGATCTCGCTGCGGTCGACATAATAGTCGAACATCGTCGGCCGCGTCGTGAACAACGATCCCTTGCGCGCCAGGATTCCGAAATCGACGGCACCCACCGGCCCGGAGGCGTTGCCATAGCTGATATTGAGCCCGCGCCGTGCCAGGCAGTCGAGCGAGGCTTCGAATGTCGCCTTGCCCACTCCATCGAAAACGACATCGACCCCGCGGCCGCCGGTCAGGCCGCGCACCTGCTCCGCCAGCGATGCGTCGAAGACAATGCCATGATCGGCACCATTGGCCATCGCCAGCGCAACCTTTTCGGCCGACCCTGCCACCGCGATGACCGTCGCGCCGACATGCTTCAGCCATTGCACCAGCAACAGTCCGACGCCGCCGGCCGCCGCCTGCACCAGCGCCCATTGGCCCGGCTGCACCCGCGCGCAGCGCTCCACGAGGAATTCGGTGGTGCAACCCTTCAACAGGCCTGCCGCCGCCATTTCATCGCTGACCCCGTCGGGCAACACGACGACACGGTCGGCCCCGATCAACCTGTGACTGGCATAGGCACCGATCGGCCCCCAGCAATAGCCGACACGGGTGCCCGGCACGAGCGCCACGCCTGCCCCGGCGGCCTCGACAACGCCGGCGCCCTCCAGTCCGATTCCGGACGGCAAAGGAACCGGATAAAGGCCAGTCCGGTGATAGGTGTCGATATAATTGAGCCCGACCGCAGTCTGGCGCAGCAAGATCTGTCCGGGCTCCGGCTGACCGAGTGAGATCTCGCCAAGGCGCAAAACCTCGGGCCCACCAACCGCGTCAAACGTCACACTTTGCATATCATGTTCTCGTATGTTGCGCGGTAACCCGCTGTTTTATAAGATATTGGCCAGCGTGCATCCACACCCGTCCCAAAGCCCTTCTGCAACCAACTTGCCCAATGCGGGCGACGAAGGCTAGAGTGCGATTGTCCGTGAACCAAGCCCTCAGGCCGGGAACAGGCAAGCGCGGCGGTTGCCGCATCAGGAGGCGCCAATGAAGGTGACATTCGACATCGATTGCACGCCGGCGGAAGCGCGCGCCTTTTTCGGCCTGCCCGACCTGACCCCGGTCCACGATCTGTATCTGGAGCGGCTGAAGACGACGATGACCGACGGTCTCAACCCGGCCGACTTTGAGCGGCTGACACGGGCCTGGATGCCTGGCATCGCCGATGGATTCGAACAATGGCAAAAGATGTTCATGGCAGCGGTGCCGCGACCGCCGCAATGATGCCAGCTGCCCGGCGGTGACACGCTCGACAATTGCCGCGCTCGCGACCGGACGTCCACCGAGCGCCGTCGCGATTATCCGCATTTCCGGCCCAGCGGCCTTTGCCGCAGTTGCGGGACTTTGCGGCTCGCTACCGCCCCCGCGCCGGATGTCGTTGCGGACCCTGCGTGACCCAAACGCACAGCTTCTCGATTCCGCGCTGATCGTTGTGTTCCCGGGTACCGCGACTGCCAGCGGCGAAGATCTGGCAGAATTGCACCTCCACGGCGGCGCTGCCGTGGTGTCGGGCGTGCTCGACGCGCTGACCCGCCACCCGGATGTCCGCCTCGCCGAGGCCGGCGAGTTCACGCGCCGCGCCTTTGCCAACGGCCGCCTCGACCTTGCCCAGGTCGAAGGGCTCGCCGACCTCATCGCCGCCGAAACCGCCACCCAGCGAGGCCAGGCGCTTGCCCTCGCCGGCGGTGTCCTGACACGGCTCGCCGATAGCTGGCGAGATCAGATCCTTTCAGTGCTGGCCCAGGCCGAGGCCGGGCTCGATTTTGCCGAGGACGAAGCCGATGTCGCCGCGCACATCGCCCAGGCCAGCACCGAGCGCCTGCATCTGATAGCGGCAGAGCTCAATGCCCTGGTGGCCGATTCAGGGCGCGCGGCGCGCATCCGCGAAGGATTGACCATCGCCGTGATCGGTCCGCCGAATGTTGGAAAGTCGAGCCTGGTCAACGCTTTATCGACGCGGGACATGGCGATCGTCACCCCCATCGCCGGCACCACTCGTGACACGATCGAAGTGCCGATGAATCTGAACGGCGCCGCTGCAACGCTGGTCGACACTGCCGGATTGCGCGCCACCGACGACCCGATCGAGCTGGAAGGCATCCGCCGTGCCAAGGCGCGCGCCGCCGCTGCCGACCTTGTCCTTCATATTTCGGCTCCCGGCGTCGATGAAGGCGGTATGCCGGTTGGGGCTTGGCGGGTCTTGAACAAATGCGATCTCGATCCCAGCGCCGTCACCGAGGTCGATTATCGCGTGTCGGCTCTGGCCGGTGATGGCATTGCAGCCTTGCGGGCGGCGCTGGCAGACTGGGCGGCCGCAGCAACACGGCCCGGCGAGCCCGCCCTTCTCGCCCACGCCCGCCACCGCGCGGCCTTTGCGGACGCCGCCGCTGCAGTGCAGGCGGCGGCCGGCACCGACGATGAGGTGTTGCGGGCAGAGGATCTAAGGCGTGCGGCCCATGCCCTTGGTCGTATCGCGGGGCGTGTCGATGTCGATGACATCCTCGACCGGATTTTTGGACAGTTCTGCATCGGCAAATAGATGTGATGTTCCACGTGGAACATTTGTCGAAACTTCGCTATTGGCTGCGACATGGCCCAATATGATGTCATCGTCGTCGGCGCCGGTCATGCCGGCTGCGAAGCTGCACTTGCGGCCGCCCGCATGGGCGCCCGCGTAGCATTGGTGACCTTGCAAGCCAGCGACCCGGGCACATTGTCGTGCAATCCGGCGTTCGGCGGCATTGGCAAGGGGCACCTCGTTTGCGAAATCGAGGCACTCGGCGGCGTCATGGGCGCGGCGGCCGACGCCGCCGCACTCCAGTCGCGGACGCTCAATCGCTCCAAGGGTCCAGCGGTCCACGGCCCCCGCGCGCAGGTCGATCGCAAACGCTATCGCACAGCCATGGCCGCCGCATTGGACGCCATGCGGAATCTCGACCTCGTCGTTGCGCAAACAACAGCACTGCGCTCTCACGACAACCAACTCGTCGGCATCGCAACCGCCAATGGGGACATCGACGCCAGGACCGTCGTACTGACGACCGGCACTTTCCTCGGCGGCGTCCTCCACATGGGCGACCAGCGCAACGCCGGCGGCCGCGTCGGCGCATCGGCGTCCAACCTTGGCGATGGCCTGCGCCGGTTGGGCCTTCCGGTCGCTCGCCTCAAGACCGGAACGCCGCCCCGCCTCGACGCTCGCAGCATCGATTGGGCGCGCGTCGCTCTGCATCATGGCGATCACCCCGCGACCCGATTCAGCGTCACCGGTGGCACCCCCGATCCCCAGCTTCCGTGCGGCTTGACCCGCACGAACATCCGGACGCACCAGGTCATTCGCGACAACCTCCACCAGTCGGCGCTTTACGGCGGCCATATCGCTTCCGTTGGGCCGCGCTATTGCCCGTCGATCGAAGACAAGGTCGTCCGCTTCGGTGATCGCGAGGGCCACCAGATTTTTCTGGAGCCTGAGGGCTATGACGACGCGACCATCTATCCCAATGGCCTTTCGACTTCGCTGCCCGCCGAAGTGCAGGCCAAGTTCATCGCTACCATCGCCGGCCTGGAAGACGCGCGCATCCTGCAACCCGGCTATGCCATCGAATATGATCATGTCGATCCCCGCGCCTTGGCACCGACGCTCGCCGTCAAGGCGATCCCGGGCCTGTTTCTTGCCGGCCAGATCAACGGCACTACCGGCTATGAGGAAGCCGCGGCCCAGGGCCTCGTCGCCGGCGCCAATGCCGCAGCCAGCGCTCTTGGCTCGGCGCCGCTCATTCTCGACCGTGCCAACAGCTATATCGGCGTGATGATCGACGATCTGACGACACATGGCGTCAGTGAACCCTATCGCATGTTCACGTCGCGCGCCGAATACCGGCTCCGGCTGCGCACCGACAATGCCGACGCCCGCCTGACGCCGACGGGCATCGCGCACGGACTGGTCCCCGCCGCCCAGGCACAGCGCTTCGCCGCGTCCCATGCCGAACGGGCCAACGCCCGCAGTCGTCTGGACCGCCTCACGGCGTCACCGGCGCAGATGAAGGCCGCGGGGATCGATGCGCGACAGGACGGTGTCATTCGCTCGGCCTTCGAATGGCTTCGCTTCCCCATGGTCATCGACGCCGTGATTGCGGGGGTCTGGCCCGAATTGGCGACGCTCGACCCGGCGCTGCTTGCCTCGCTCCGCGTCGATTCGGCCTATGCGACCTATCTCGATCGGCAGGACGCCGACGTCGCCAATTTTCGCCGGGATGAGAATGTCGCCCTCGACACCGGCCTCGATTATCGGCGCGTGCCGGGCCTTAGCCACGAAATGGCAGACCGGCTGGCCGCTGCCAGCCCGACAAC